>DKBA01000126.1 GCA_002450985.1 Acidimicrobiia bacterium UBA6912 | reverse complement strand
CGAGGAGACCGTCGAGCCGCTCGCGACGTCCTTGGACCTCCCCATCGGCCACGAGCCCTCGCTCGTGGAGGGTGGGGCGCCGGAGCACACCCTCGGTTTCCTTCATTCGCTGCACAGCGACTCGGCCGTGCTCTGCTCGCACGGGGACATCATCTCCGGCGTGGTCGGCCAGCTCGCCGCCGAGGGTGTCGAGTTCGAGTCGCCCGCCGCCTGGGAAAAGGGCTCGGTGTGGGAGCTCGACCTGGTACGGGGCCGGGTCGTCACCGGCCGCTACGTGCCGCCACCCTCCTGACGAGCCCGTCACGCCTCACGGCAGGGCGAGAACCCATTCGATCGTCTCGGCAGCGATCTCGGCGAGCACGTCGTCCTGGGTGCGGCCCGACCGCTTCGGGACGGCGAATGCGTGGTCGGCGTCGTCGACGACGACGAGGCGCGCCGCGGGGAGCCGGGCCACGACGCCGCGCACCAGGTCCGGCGGCGAGAGCCGATCGCGGGTGCCGGCGAAGAAGAGCTGGGGTGCCTCGATCTGCTCGAGGTGATCGGTGGGACGCGGCTCCGCTGTGCCGAGCGGCACCAGCGGGTAGCCGTAGTAGACGAGGCCGGCTACGGCGACGGCGCGGTCGCCGGCGAGGTGAGCGCCGACACGGCCCCCCATCGATTTCCCGGCGAGCACCACGCGATCGACATACCGCCGCATCCGGACCACGGCCGCCTCATGGGTGGCGAGGAGGCGGTCGAGGCGGTCGGGCGCCCTCCGGCCGGCCTCCATGTACGGGTAGTCGAACGTGAGAACCGCGAGGCCGCCCGCGGCCAGATCATCCCGCATCGTCACCATCCACGCATGGTCCTGGCCCAGCCCGGCGCCGTGGGCGAGCACGACGCCGGCAGGACCGTCCTGCCGAGGCGTCGCCAAGCGGGCGGTGACCACATCGCCGCTCGCTGCCTGGACTCTCAGTCGTCGTGCCACGACGCCGATTATCGCGAAGGCGCGCGTCGCAGTCTGGCCCCCATCCCCCTGATCGCGCTGGTAGGTTCGGCGAGAGACACGGCATTCGGCTGGGTCACAGGGGAAGGAATGCTCATGCGACGTCTCGTAGTCGCCCTGCTGCTGGGCCTGTTCATGCTGGTACCGATCGGCAGCGCCTCGGCGGCGCACTGTGCGACGATCGAGGGCAGCGGCCGCGCCGACTGGGGCGGCACCGGCACCGGCATGATTCGCGTCGTCGTCGACGGGGAGCCGCTGCAGATCGGATTCGCCTACACCGGGTTCATCGCAACTGGGGACAACACGGCCGACATCTTCATCGACTTCTTCTTCCCGTTCGGCGTCGTGCAGACCGTCGAGCACAGCACCAACTCGCCCATCGGCGGGTCGAAAGCCGCCTTCTCGTCCACGGTGGACGTCTTGCACGGGGCACGGGGGAGTTGGTCCTGGTCCGGGGTCACGAGCGCGGCACGTGGGCTGGCCTCGATCGACACGCTGAGCGGAACGATCTGCTACCGCTGACGCTCCTGCGGCGGACCGATCGGTCACAGTCGGCGGAGGGCCCCGCTGCCCGGCCGTAGCATGCGGCCATGATCTCCGTTCACGACTCTCCGGAGGAGGTCGCTGCCGCCGTGGCGGCCATGATCGCCGGGGCGGTGACCGCGGTGCCGACTGCGACGATCGGCCTCGCCGGCGGCTCGACTCCGCGCGCGACGTACGAACTGCTCGATGCGATGCCCATCGACTGGTCCGCGACGACGTTGTGGCTCGGCGACGAGCGGTGGGTTCCCGCCGACGACTCCGAGTCGAACACGGGCATGGTGCGGCGGACGCTCGGTAGCGCCGCCTCCCGTCTGGTCGCACCCGACTACGGCCTCGGCGACCCGCACGAAGCCGCCGCGGCGTATGCCGCCACCCTGTCCGAGCGGTTCGCTGCCGAGAACGGCCGCCCGGGNNCAAGGGTGTGTGGCGGCTCACCGCAACGCTGCCACTCCTGTGGGCCGCCGAGCAGATCTGCTTCCTCGTCACCGGGGCGGCGAAAGCCGAGATGATCCGCCGCATCCTGGAGGACGGTGAACCACTGCCGGCGCAGCAGGTCGCGGCAGGCGCCGCACACGTGACGTGGTATCTCGATGAGGCCGCGGCGTCCCGGCTCACGGCGCCTGGGTCGTAGTCGTCTCCGCCGGAGCGACCGGGAGCTGCCCCACGACGCCCTCTTCCACGAGCTCGAGGACCAGCTCGCCGACGGCGGTGGTCGGGTCGATGTCACCGTCGTCGAGCACCCGCTCTCGAATCGCCGCATTGAGCTGCGCCGCGTCGCAGCCGAGCCTCGAGGCCCTCGTGTCGAGATCGCGGCCGATACGAGCCAGCTCCGCCATCTCCGGCGGGGGCGGATCGGCCACGAGATCGTCGTAGGGGATCTGATCGACCACCTCGACCCACACCTCGACCAGTTGCACGCCCACGTCCTCGAGGCCCTCGCAGGTCTCGACCTCGATCGGCTCCGGCAAGGGTTTCGACGACGTGCACGCCGTGATCAGAACTGCGGCGCCGACCAGCGCCACGCCGCCACGGAGGGACCGCCGCGCCGTCACCGCATCACTGCTGCTGGAAGAAGGACCCGGAAGCGATCAGGTCGACGAAGATCTGCCCGAACTCGGTGGTGGCGCTCAACTGCCCTGCGCGCTCCTGGAGCAGCGTGCCCAGCTCCTCGTCGGAGCAGTCCGCATCCTCGGCGCGTTGCTCGAGATCCTGTGCCTGCGCCTCGAAGTCCCCGAGCAGATCCCCTTCGCCCAAGGTGGCAAGCTCGTCGAGCGACATGGCGTCGACCTCGTCGATGACGTCCTGCACCAAGGCGACGGCGTCGTCGGCGATGGCCGGGCAGCCGCCCGCATCGCCACCTCCGCAAGCCGCAACCACCAGCGCGATCGCACCCAACAACGCTCCTCGTCGCAGCATCATGCACATTCCTTCCGCAGCTCGTGCCCCGTCACTGGATCCCGGCCGAAGACGGCACGCTAGCGCGGCCTCCGGAGATCAAGATGCGTACCAGTCGTCGACGACCCCGACGACGACGGCGCGGATCGCTCCCCACTCGCGGCCGAGGATCTGCCGGGCCGAGTTGCCCTCGTCGAGGATCAGCACCGTCTCCCCGGCGCCTGCGTCGACCACGTCGACGGCGATGGTGTAGCCCTCCGGCTCGCCCGCGGCATCGAACACGTCGCAGACCAGAAGCTTGCGGTTCTCGAAGATCTCGTTGTTGATCGTGGACACGACGGTGCCGACCACGCGCCCGACCTTCATCACGTCACCCCGAGGTGGACGTCGTCGACGATGCCGACGATGGCGTGGTCGACGGGCACGAACCGCACCGGCAACGCTTCGGCCGCTTCTCGGGAGCTGACGAAGTAGATCAGCTCACCGGGTCCGGCCATCGCCACCGCATCGGCGGCGACGAGCGGCCGGCCCGACGGATGCTGGTGCTTGTCGAGCGGTTGGACGATCAGGAAACGGACGCCCTCGAGCCCGGCCGCCTTCTCGGTGGCAACGACGGTCCCGACGACGCGTCCGAGCTGCATGTCAGGTCACCCGCTCCGCCGCCCGCAGCACGACCCGCCTGCGAAAGCGGAGATCGGACTGGAGGTTCTGGCGCATCGACTCGTGGAGCTGGGGAATGATGCGATCGTGGAGCAGCTCGCCGGACGGTGCCGCACGATCGACGGCGGCTTCGACGGCGGCCTCCACCTCGGCGACGACGCCCGAGAACAGGCAGTAGCCCTTGCCGCCGAGTCCGTCGGCGAGGCGGATTCCGGCGAGCTCGACGTTGGCGGCCTTCACGCCGGCGTCGGCCGCATCGAGGATCGTCGCCACCGTCGCCGTCTCGACGATGCCGAGGGCGTCGTGGCGGGCCATGGCNNGTGTCGCCGCTCACCAGCACCAGGTACTTTCCGGGGTGCACGGTGCCCGCGTAGATCGAGCCGATCGGCGATGCCTTGACCATGGCGTCGCCGGCGACGATCCCCCCGGCGATCGAGCTGAACTCGATGAGGGCGATCGCGGGATCGCGGGCGTAGGAAGCGGCGTCAGACAATCCGCAGCGCTCCCACGACGGTCACTCGCCGCACCCGGCTGAAGGTGCGGGGCCGGGTGAGGCCCTCGCCGGTCGGGCTGGCGATGGAGAAGGACGCGAAGCCCTCGCCGCCGAACCCGAGTCCCGAGAAATTCGACCCGTTCGCCACGAAGATGCTGCAGTTCATCGCTCGGGCCATGCGCGTGATGGTGGCGACGTTGGTCGAGTGGATCGACGCGGTGTGCCGGAAGCCGTGCTCGGAACGGACGGCGAGATCGATGGCGTCGTCGACGTCCTTGACACGGACGACCGGCATCACCGGCATCATCTGCTCGGTCCACACCAG
>DKBA01000248.1 GCA_002450985.1 Acidimicrobiia bacterium UBA6912 | reverse complement strand
CGCCGAGCCGGGCGGCCATGCGCCGCGGCCAGGCGGCGTCGAGGGGCTCCACCCCTGGTGCGGTGATCGAGCTGTCACCGAGCAACGCAATCGTCACCAGCGGTGCGTCTGGGTTGCCGAAGGTGCCCGACGGGTCCTGGTTCTCGAGGCCCGGCATGTCGGGCCGGTGGGCGGCGTGTAACACCTGGCCGGCCAGGACGGCGGCGGCCATGGCGGATGTTCTCAGTACCCGGAGAAGCCTGATCGCGGCCATCACGCTCCAGACGCAGCGGTCGGTCGATACTAGAGAGGCCGGCTACAGGTTGAAGCGGAAGTGGATGACGTCGGCCTCCTGGACCACGTAGTCCTTGCCTTCGAGCCGCCACTTGCCCGCCTCCTTGGCGCCTGTCTCGCCGTGGAAGGCCACGTAGTCGTCGTAGGCGATGACCTCGGCCCGGATGAACCCTCTCTGGAAGTCGGTGTGGATGATCCCGGCGGCTTCCGGGGCGGTCATGCCGCGCGCAAAGGTCCAGGCCCGAGCCTCCTTCTCGCTTGCGGTGAAGAAGGTGCCGAGCCCCAGCAGCTCATGGCCGGCCCGGATGACCCGGTCGAGTCCCGATTCCTCCTCGCCGATCTCGGCGAGGAACTCCCTCTTGTCGGCCTCGTCGAGCTCGGCGATCTCGGCCTCGAGCTCGCCGGAGATCACGACCAGGGCGGCGCCCTCCTCGGCGGCGATGGCCCGCACCGCGGCGAGGTGTGGGTTGTCGGCGCCGAGCTCGTCGACGTTGGCGACGTACATGGTCGGCTTGGCGGTGAGCAGGTGGAGCTCGCGCACTGCCGGGCTGTCCGGCGGGGGCGGCTGCATCGACCGCACCGGGGCGCCGGCCTCGAGGTGCGCCCGAATGCGGGCGAGATCGCCAGCTGCCGCCTGCGAGTCCTTCTCCCCGGCGCGGGCACGGCGGGAGTGCCGTTCGAGTGCACGCTCCAGGGTGCCGAGATCGGCCAGCGCGAGCTCGGTGTTCACGGTCGCAATGTCACTGGCGGGGTCGATGCGTCCCGTCACGTGCGCCACATCGGGGTCCTCGAAGCAGCGCACGACGTGGGCCACGGCCTGGGTCTCGCGGATGTGGGCGAGGAATTGGTTGCCGAGGCCCTCGCCCTGCGACGCGCCGGCGACGAGGCCTGCGATGTCGACGAACTCCATCGTCGTCGGCACCACCGACCGCGGGTGCACGATCTCGGCGATGCGGTCGAGGCGCGGATCGGGTACGGCGGCGACGCCGACGTTGGGATCGATCGTGGCGAACGGGTAGTTGGCGGCGACGGCGCCTGCCGCGGTGAGCGCGTTGAACAGCGTGGACTTGCCCACGTTGGGGAGGCCGACGATGCCGCATTTGAAGCCCATGGCGTGCTCCGCGGAGGGGGAGGGGACGGCGGGAGGTTAGACGCCACCCGCCGAGGTCACGTCACCGCGGGCCGGGCGCCTTCGTAGTCACGGTGCCGGCCGGTGGTGACGATGTCGATCAGCGCATCGACCGCCGCGTCGATGTCGGCGTAGCGGGTGGTGAGCGGCGCCAACCCGAAACGAAGGTTGTCGGGAGGGCGGAAGTCCGGCAGCACGTTGTGGTCGTTGATGAGGGCGAGGTCGATCCCGAGCCCGTCGGGATGGCCGAGGGAGACGTGCGAGCCCCGCCGGGCGGCGGGGCGAGGCGTGTTGAGCGAGAAACCGAGGGGGGCGAGGTCGCGCTCCCAGCGCCCGATGAGCTGCTCGGTCTGCGCAACCGACTTGGCGCGGATCGCCTCGATCCCGGCTTCGGCGACGATGGCGACGGCAGGCTCGATCAGCAGCGTCGAGATGATCGGCGCCGTGCCCGTGAGGAAGCGCCGTATGCCGTCCGTCGCCGCGTAGCCAGGGGAGAAGTCGAAGGGACGGGTGTGGCCCCACCACCCCGTGATCGGATTCTGCAGTTGCCCGTGGAGGCGGCGCCGCACGTAGAGGAACGCCGGGGAGCCGGGGCCGCCATTCAGATACTTGTACGTGCAGCCGACGGCGAGGTCGGCGCCGGCGCCTTCGAGGTCGATCGGGACGGCACCGGCGGCGTGGCTGAGGTCCCACAGCACGAGGGCGCCGGCGGCATGGGCGGCCGCCGTGACCGCTTCCAGGTCGTAGAGATAGCCGCTCTTGAACGTGACGAGCGAGAGGGTGACGAGGGCGACATCGTCATCGAGACGATCGATGATGGCGTCGACCGGCCCGTGGACACCGTCGGGCGAGGGAACCACCTCGACATGCCTGCCGTCCCCGACGAGATCGGCGGCGCCGGCCAGGACGTACAGGTCCGAGGGGAAGTTGAGGTCGTCCGTGAGGATGCGCCGTCTGCCCGACCGGGCGCGCAGAGCCGCCACCACCAGCTTGAACAGGTTCACCGACGTCGAGTCGGCGATCGCCACCTCTCCCGGACCCGCCCCGAGGAGCGGGGCCAGGGCGTCGCCGACGCGGAGCGGAGCCTCCCACCAATCCTCGTTCCACGACCGGATGAGCCGCTCCCCCCAGGCCCTCGTCACCACGTCGGTCGCACGGGCGACCGTGGCGTGGGGGAGCCTCCCCAGCGAGTTGCCGTCGAGGTAGACGAGATCCGGGTCGGGGAAGGCGAATCGATCGCGAAAGCTCGCCAGCGGATCGGCGGCGTCCCTCGCGGCGGCGGTTGCGGTGTCGTCCACCGGCGTGAGGCTATCGCACCGGGGTAGGGTCCTGCGGGTGGACGACGCTGCGCCGGCCGGACTCGTCGCGCTGATCGAGGGAAGCGACCTCGATGGTCTCGTGCGTCTCGTCGAGCGATCGTGCCGCGAGCAGGACTGGCCCGGCATCCACCAGCTCATCGCCCGGTGCGAGGAGGCGGTCGAGCGAGGCAAGCAGGTGTGGGGCGCAGTGCACTACGCGCAGTACCGGCTGGCCCGCGACGCCCCGGGCCCAGAAGCAGCCGCCGTCCTCACTCCAGGTGCGGGCCGCTTCGCCCCTGGGCCGCTGTGGGAGGTGGCCGCCTCCACCCACACCTGGGACGATCTCGCCCCCCACATCGTCGATCCGCAGGTGCGGGCCCTGGTCGCACAGGAGCGGGCGCTACGCGGCGACGTAGTACCCGAGAGCGAGGCAGGCCCCGCGACCGAGGTCCCTGCGTACCCGCAGCCGTGGGAGCCGGACTACCCCCACGCCACGTACCGGGAGGACGGCGTGGACGTCCCGGGTCCGGCGCTGCCCGACCTGGAGTGGTGCGATCTGCCGGCGCCCGGTCCGGCCGTCGACGACCCCGACACGTGCGATGCGTTGCTCGACGTGGTCCGTCCCTGGCTCGACGAGTCCAGCGGACGCGGAGAGGCGGTAGCCGTTGACGGCTCGGCAGAGGGCGCGATCCGTGCGCTCGGGCCTCACCGCGTACGGCTCGCCGAGGTCGATCTGGCAGCGGCGCTCGCCGTCATGGCGTTCGCCGGAGCGAGCGGCGGGGCGTTCGGGAGACGCAGAGGCACCCCGGCGGGTCGTGCCGCCGCGTGGTGGGCGCTTGCGGTGATCCTCGGCATGGACGATCGGTGGCCGGTCGATCCCGACGAGCTGGGACACGAGGCGGCGGAGCTGCGCTGGATCGTGTGGGATCCGGGGGACGGGGTGGGAGGCTGGGCGTTCCACCTCGCCGTCGCCGACCCCGAGGTCGGCGTGGCATGGGCGGTCAGTGCGGTGGATGCCCGGTAGCGCCGATCGGCTCAGCTCGGCCGGTACCGGCCGAGCTGAGCCGATCGG
>DKBA01000072.1:1954-21865 GCA_002450985.1 Acidimicrobiia bacterium UBA6912 | reverse complement strand
CCGACTGCCCTCGTCGTCACGGTCGGCTGGGGGGAGACGGTGGCCGCCGGCGATTTCGCCGTCGCCGTCGCCGCCCAAACGAGTGGCGGCTCGCTTCCGGCGACCGGTCAGGTCCTCGTCGAGCTGTCTGTCTTCGGCGCGGCGCTCCTCGTCGCTGCGGCCCTCATCCTCGGGTTGCGCAGACTGGTGAGTCGCCGCTGAGTCTCATCTGGGAGTGGCGCCGTCTCGGCCCTTTGACGGCGCCGCTCCCGGATCGGGTCCCCTCCGGTCGGGACGGGTGTCCGATTCGCCGTCGTTCGGCATGGCGCGAGACTGGCGGTGATGCACTCATGAGCCGAGTCGAAGACATCGACCGCTACCTGCGGGCGTATTTCGCCGCCCAGCAGATACCGAAGGCGGCGCCCGCAGCGGCCGTCGTTCATCCGTTCATCACCTTGTCCCGCCAGGCCGGCATCGGTGGGCATGCGCTGGCCGACACGATCATCGCGGTCTTCGCCCAGGACGATGACCACGAGCTGTTCGGCGGATGGCAGGTCTTCGATCGAACGATCTGTGAGATCGTCGCCAAGGACCCTCGCTACCGCAGTTCCATCGACTCTCTGCTCGAGGAGGAGTACCGCTCGAAGGCGAACGACTTCTTCCACCAGATGGTGCGGGCGACGGTCGATCAGAAGCTCGTCATGAACCGTGTCTTCCTGGCAGTCCGTACGGTCGCCGGCATGGGCAAGTCCGTGATCATGGGCAGAGGCGGGTCGCACGTGACCCGAGACATGCCGCAAGGAGTGGCGATCCGGGTGGTGGCGCCCGAGGAGGGGCGGCTTCGCAGGATCATGGAGACGCAAGGTCTCGACGAGCGAGAGGCGAGGACCTTCATGAAGAAGCGCGATGGCGACCGCGCCCGCCTCTTGAAGGTCCACTTCGGCGCCGACATCGACGATCCCACAGGGTACGACGCCACCTTCAACAGCGAGCTGATGTCGTTCGAAGAGATCGCGCACGCGGTGCGGGCCATGGTTCGTTTGCGGGCGGCCGGCGAATGACACGGGTCGGGAGGTAGACGACGGAACGCATCCTCGTGGGCCACTTCCTCACCAGGCAGACCGCGGCACAACGTGCGGGGATCACGCCGGAGGAGGTTCTCCACCGACCCGACCTGCTGCGTATCGGAGGCCATTGGCTGGAGGAGGTCTACTTCGCCTTCCAGTTCGATGATCGCGGGATCAAGCGCGACCTGGGATCGGTGGTGCTGGCGCTGCGCAAGGAGTACGACGACATCGAGATCGCGGACTGGTTGGCGCAGCCCAATCCCGAGCTCGGCTTCCTGACCCCGTTGCGATGGAGCGCGGGAGGACTCGACGGACGGAGACTCGGCGTTGCCGCCGAGCGATTCGGGCCGCATCACGACTCGGAGCTGCCCTCATCTCCTGGTGACGACGGAGGATCGAAACCCCCCTTGGGGGGCCGGCACGCCGGTCGACACTCGGCATCGTCGTTGCGGTCGAGGTGGGGTGGGAGGGCGGTGCGCCGGAAAGGGGACCCCGGTCGCCCGAAGCGGCCGCCCGCCCGCGAGATCCTCTCGCCCGGCGCGTGAAGGACCTCGCGCCAGACACGAGCCGGGCGATCACGGTCGGCGCGCCGTCCACACCGTCCACGTGAGGAAGCCGCGGTCGCGCTCGTGGTCGTTGCGCCACATCTCGCTCTCGGCGAGGTAGCGCTCGGCCTCCTCGCCCGCGTTGAGCTCCGCCCACGCCTGCGCCGACGCGGCAATCCGATCGATGTACGCGTCCCAGCCGCCCGGCGCCAGCTCGAGCTCATGGACGTCGCGGAGGCCGGCTTCGGCGAGCATCACTGCCTGCTCGTGGCGGGTCGCTACTCGTCCGTGCTCCTCGGCGATCGCGCCCACGTCGGCCCCATCGCGCAGGCGCAGGTCCCCGATGGCGATGCGGCCGCCGGGCGCCGCACGCTCCGCCAGCGCGCGCGCCGTCCCGCCGAATCCGTGCCAGACCCACGGTGCGCCGAGACACGTGACGATCTGCCACGGTGCGCCGATCCCGGCGGTCCGCGCTTCGCCCACGTACCAGGTCACTGATCCGACGAGGCCGCGCCTCGCCGCAGTCGTTGCGGCGCGCGCAATGACCCATGGCGACAAGTCGACGCCGACCCCCTCGATCCGGTAGCACGCCGCGATGCGCATGAGCAGCTCGCCATGGCCACAGGCGAGGTCGAGGACGCGGGTGCCGTCTGCGGGGTCGAGTCGAGCGATCAGGGCATCGAGATCGGTGTCGGTCATCGGATTGCAGATGCGCATCCCGTGGTGGAGCGCCTCGAAGATGCGGAACCGCTCCCACTCGCCTTCGAGGTCGGTCCCGGGCAGCACCACGACGTCAGGGGGGAGCGGGGGGTAACCGGTCATCAGCCCAGCCGATCCGCCCGTGTCGGTGGGGTGTCCTCGATGGCGACGCGTTTCGGATGGTGGGGGTCGTAGCGAACGTCGACGTGGATGCCCGGGTGCATCGTCGCCATGTCGGGGCCGGCGACGAGCTTCGTCGTTCGAACCCGATAGGGCGGTGCATCGCCAGGGAGCACCTCGAGCTCGAAGCCGAGTTGGGCGAGGGACCCCCCGCCGGGCGCCTTCACGATGATGCCAGTACGCCACACGCGGACGATGACCGCAGCGGCCGGCACGCCGTCGGCCAGCACCCGCCGGTGCTCGTGCTGAGCGCGCCAGGTCGCCCAGACGCCGGCGGCCCCCACGCAGATGAGGGATGTCACCACCGACAACGCGATCGCGGCGCCGCCACCGCCGATGCGCAGCGGCCACTCGGCGTCGCGGCTCCATCCCAAGGCATGCCCCATCCAGTAGCCGCCGTACGCGCCGACAATCCCCGCGCCGACCATGATGGGGACCACCAGACCCCGTCTGACGTCGCACCTCCTCGTCTGCGTGCACCAGACTGCCTGCTGGCGGCGACGTCGGCAAGGGTACGTCGGCCCATTGCTCCGGGCCCGCCCCCCGGCACGGCCCCAAGGCCGGGAAGCTGCCATCATCACGTCATTCGGTCGCGAGAGAGGCGGAGAGGGTGACGGTGCGCTTCGGTGTCCTCAGTACGGCGAAGATCGGCCGGGAGAAGGTGATCCCCGGAATCCAGAGAGCGGAGAACTGCGAGGTCGTGGCGATCGCGTCCCGTGACGGCGACCTCGCCGGCGAGGTGGCCGCCGAGCACGGCATCCCCACCGCCCACGGCGCATACGAGGCGCTGCTCGCCGACCCCGACGTCGATGCCGTCTACATCCCGTTGCCGAATCACCTCCATGCGCACTGGACCATCGCCGCCGCCCGCGCCGGCAAGCACGTGCTCTGCGAGAAGCCGCTTGCGATGGATGCAGCCGAGGCACGCGCCGTCGTCGATGCGTGCGCCGATGGTGGGGTGAAGATGATGGAGGCCTTCATGTACCGGCTGCATCCGTCGTGGCTGCGGGCGAAGGAGCTGGTCGACGCCGGGGTCATCGGAGACCTCCAGTCCGTGCAGAGCTGGTTCTCGTACTACAACGACGACCCCGGGAACATCCGCAACATCGCGGAGTTCGGCGGCGGGGCTCTCATGGACATCGGGTGCTACAACGTGAACCTGTCCCGGATGCTGTTTGGCGGCGAGCCGACGTCCATCCAGGCGGCGATCCGCCGCGACCCGACCTCCGGGGTCGACATCGTCACGTCGGCCCTGCTGACCTTCGGCGACGGCCACGCCACCTTCACCTGCACGACGCGGGCAGAGGACGACCAGCGAGTCCACATCTCGGGGACCACCGGCCGCATCGAGATCGAGATCCCCTTCAACATCCCTCCCGATCTCCCGACACGGGTGTTCCTCACGAAGGGCGGCGACCCGCCGACGGCCCCCGACACCGAGACCATCGTGTTCCCGGCGAAGAACCCCTACACGGCCCAGGCCGAGGCGTTCGCCGCCGCCATCCTCGACGGCACCCCCGTGCCCATCTCGAACGATGACTCGATCGCCAACATGGCGGTGATCGACGCCATCGTGGCCGCGGCCGGCTGAGCCGACCCCTCCGGGGGTCAGCGGATGCCTGCGGCCGCCCTGCCCCTCTTGGACAACGCGTCCACGAGCACTGCGGCGAGAAGCACCATCCCGGTGATCACGAACTTGGTGCCCGAAGCCAGCCCGAGCAGGCCCATGCCGTTCTCGACCGACGCGATCACGAGGGCGCCGAGCAGGGCGCTGACAACTCGCCCGCTGCCACCGAAGAGGCTGGTCCCGCCGATGACGGCGGCGGCGATGACATTGAGCAGCAGGTTGCCTCCGCCTGAGTTGGTGGCAACGGAACTCAGCCTCGAAGCGAGGATCACGCCGCCGAACCCCGCCATCAGGCCACAGATCATGAAAACGGCGATGCGCACTCGATCGACGTCGATGCCTGCCCTCCTGGCCGCCTCGGGATTCCCTCCCACCGCGTAGACGTGGCGCCCGAAACGCGTCTTGGTGGCCACGAAGGTCCAGAAGGCGACGAGGGCGAGCACGATGAGCATCACGGTGGGCACGCCGCGGTCGAGATTGGCGACATACACCGCGGCCAGAATCACGACGGCGCCGGCGCCGACCTGGAGAGCGATCACCGACAGCGGCTTCGTCGGTAGTCCGCTGCTCTTGCGTGAGCGGTACCTCATCAACTCGGACCCGCCGTAGCCGGCGACCATGCCGATGCCGAGCGCCCACCCCCAGAACCCGAAGATGCCGAAGACCGTCGCGTCCAGGAAGCTGTTGGCGATGCCCTTGATCACACGATCCTGGATGAGGATGGTGCCCGCGGTGGTGAACAACGTGGTGAGGATGAGCACGACGCCGCTGAGCGCAAGGAGGAACGCGAGGGTCACGACGAAGGAGGGGACGCCGGCCTTGGTGATGATGAGCGCCATGACCAGGCCCACGAGCGTGGTGACGAGGAGTCCCACGCCCAATGCCAGGGGCCACGGCCATCCCGGGTCGCCGGGGCGAAGCAGCAGGGTCATCACGACGGCTCCGACTGCGCTGTTGTAGGCGACGCTGAGATCGATCTCGGCGATCAGCAGTACGAACACGATCCCTATGGCGATGGTCGCCCAACCCGCCATCTGGAGCAGGAGGTTGGTGAAGTTGCGCGATGTGAAGAATGTCTCGTTGAGGCTGCCGAAGATGGCGGCGATCACGATGAGCCCGACGATGATGGGCAGCGATCCGAGGTCGCCGGCGCGAACCTTGACCCACCATGCCTGCATGTACTCGGAGACCGTGCTGGGATTCTTCTCGACGGCGAAATGCTCGTACGCCGGGAGCGTGTCGGGAGACGTCTTCTCGTCGGTGCTCATGCGTACCCCTCGTCCTTCTGCATCCCCGGCACCACATTGAGCGTTCCTGCCGTGATCGCGTGGACGACCTCCTGCTGGGTCGTCTCCTCTCGACGGAACACCGCCACTCGCTGGCCGAGCCGCAGCACGGTGATCCTGTCTGCGACCTCGAAGATGTCATGAAGATTGTGCGAGATGATCACGACCGCAAGGCCGCGATCGGCGAGACGCCGCACCAGGTCGAGCACTTGGCGTGTCTGAGCGACACCCAGCGCCGCCGTCGGCTCGTCGAGGATCACGACCTTCGAGTTCCACATCACCGCTTTGGCGACGGCGACAGACTGGCGCTGACCGCCGGACAACCCTGCGACGGTCTGCCGAACAGAACGCAACGTCGTGACCGCGAGGCTGTCGAGGGTCTCGCGCGCCGAACTCTCCATGCTCGCCTCGTCGAGCACTACGCCGTTCGCCACGCGCTCCCTTCCGAGGAACATGTTGGCGACGACGTCGAGGTTGTCGGCCAGCGCCAGGTCCTGGTACACGATCTCGATGCCGAGCGCGGCCGTGTCGCGCGGACTGTGAATCCTCACCCGGCTGCCGTCGAAGAGGATCTGGCCTTCGTCGAAGGGGTAGATGCCGGCGATGCCCTTGATCAGCGTCGATTTGCCGGCGCCGTTGTCACCGACGAGTGCCATGACCTCGCCGCTGGCGACCTCGAAGTCGACTTTGTAGAGCGCCTGAACTGCGCCGAAGTGCTTGGAGACGCCTTCGCAACGCAGGATCGGTTCGGTCACGGCTCCCTCGCCTCTCGAGAACGGGCAGGGGGGACGCTAGCGCCTAGCGTCCCCCCTGCGCAGTCAGTGCCTGAACGTGAGTGTCACCGGTCGGCCGGGCAGTACTGCTCGAAGTCGCCGACGCAGATCTCGTCCCACGTACGGAATCCGTCCGCGATGACCGTGTCTGCGACGTTGTCCGCGGTGACTGCCACCGGCGTCAGCGCGATGTACGGGACATCGTTCGTGCCGTTGTTGATCGTGGTGGTCTCGCCATCGAAGGTGATGTCGGTCGGGTCCTCACCGCAGCGCAGTTTGAGCGCAGAAGCGGCTGCTGCCTCCGCCTCGGCCTTGATCGGCTTGTAGACGCTCATCGACTGCCAGCCGGACAGCACGTTCTGCATGCCGGCGACGGTTGCGTCCTGCCCGCTCAGCGGCATCGGGTCGAGGCCCGCGGCCTGGAGCGCCTGGATGACCGAGTTCGCCAGACCGTCGTTGGCGGCGAAGACGGCGTTCACGTCGTTGCTGTTGTCGACGAGGATCTGCTCGAAGATCGTCAGTGCCTGCTGGTTATCCCAGTCGGGCACATCCTGATCGGCGGCCAACTCCCACTCGCCTGCGGCGACCTTCTTGGAGACGCCGAAGTCGCTTGCTTCGTTGTACCCCTCTTTGAACAGCTTGGCGTTGTTGTCCGTGGGGCCACCGTTCAGCATCACCACGCGGGGTACCTCAACCGCCAGCGCGTCGATCAGCGGACCGATCGTGTCGGCCATCGCCTGCCCCACGGCCACGTTGTTGAACGAGACGTAGACGTCTGCGCCCGGCCCCTCCACGGTCAGGCGGTCGTAGTCGATCACGGCCGCACCGCTGTCGCGGGCCTGTTGGATGATGGCTGCGCCGGACCCCGAGTCGAGGTTGACGAGCAGCACGACGGACGCGCCGGCCGCCAGGGCCGACTCTGCCTGCGTCTGCTGGGTGGCGGCGTCGCCTTCAGCGTTCACGATGGTGAAGTCGGTGCCCTCGACGAGTCCGGCCTCTTCGAAGGCGGCCTTGAAGAAGCGTCGATCGTCCGATTCCCAGCGCGCCGACGAGGCCGAGTCGGGCAGGAGGACCGCGATGCTGCCCTCACAGGCCGTTTCCCCGTCGCCGCCGGCTGCGGCTGTGGTGGTCGTGCCGGCGTCGTCGTCATCGCCACCACACGCAGCGGCGATGAGCGCGAGCACGAGAACCATGAGGACCCATCGGATCCCTCGTTTGTGTGTCATTGTTCCCCTTTCTGAGGCGGGCCGGGTAGCCCGTTGCACCCAAATCGATGGGTGCCCGCGAACGCTACTACGGAATCTCACGCCGACGCGATGCCGGCCCCGAGTGGGTGCCGCCGCACGTCTCCCGCCGTCTGGTGAGACCGTACGGCGCAGACGTGTCTCCGCTCCGCACCGGGATCCCTACCATCTGCCGGATGCGACGCAGCTTCGTTGTGTGGTCGTCCGCCTTGGTGCTCTTGGCGGCGGGATTGCTCATCGCCTCGCGCAGCGAAGGCTATGAGTCGGTGCCTGGCGCGGCTCGTAGCGGGGACGGCACCGTGCGTTTCGCCGACGTTGCGGCCGAGGTCGGGCTGCGCTTCACGCACGGCGCCTTTCGGGACACGCCGACTGCGGACCCCGTCGCGATGATGGGGGGCGGCCTGTGCTGGCTGGATTTCGACAATGACGGGTGGCTCGACCTGTTCGTCGTGAACAGCTACGCCGAGTCCGAGGCAGCGGCGCTGGGCCGGGACGGTGGGTTGCCGGAGAGCGTGCTCTTCCGCAATCTCGGCGGCCGGTTCGAGGACGTCAGCACCGGCGTCGGCGCCGACCTCGCCATCCGCGGAAACGGGTGTGCCGCCGCCGATCTCGATGGTGACGGCTGGACCGACCTGTTCGTCACGACGGCACGGCAGAACGTGCTGCTGTGGAACGATGGGGGCCGCCGTTTCGTGGAGGGGGCGACCGACGCAGGAGTCGACGCCTACGGATGGCACACGGGAGCCACGATCGGCGACGTCAACGGTGATGGCCGCCTCGACATCTTCGCCGCCGGCTACGTCGACCTGATCAATCGAATCGAGAGCGCCACGAAGGGTTTCCCCAATACCTTCTTCCCGGAGCACGACCTCCTCTACCTCAACCTGGGCCCCGGGGACGGCAGCCCCGCCGTCTTCCGCGAGGTGGCCGGCTCGGCGGGAATCGAGGCGGCGGGCGTGGAGTATGGGCTCGGCGCCATCCTGACCGATCTCGACGGGGACGGTGATCTCGACCTCTACGTTGCCAACGACACCAACCCCAATCGCCTCTACGAGAACGTGCCGTGGCCCGGTGGGGTCGAGGCGGATCCTGAGGGTCTTGGGTTCCGCTTCGACGACGTGTCGGTGCCTGCCGGGGTCGATGACGTCAACAGCGGCATGGGGCTGGCCACGGGCGACTACGACGGCAACGGTCGATACGACCTCTTCGTGACGAACTTCGGCACACAGACACACTCCGTGTTCTCGAACTTCAGCCCCGGCAGCGATGCGCTGCGGTTCGACGAGACCACGGGGAGGTTCACCGCCGAGCCTGTCGGCGTCGGCATGACGGGGTGGGGCGTGTCGTGGGCGGACTTCGACCTCGATCTGGATCTCGACCTGATCGTCGCCGATGGCCACGTGCCGGTCCTCGATCTGACCGCTGATGCGCAACCGATGCAGGTGTTCCGCAACGATGGCGCCGGGGAAGCGGCACGCTTCTCCGATGTGTCAAACCCGGCGTTGGCAGGACTCGGTCCCCTCAACGGGCGGGGAACTGCGGTGGCCGACTACGACAACGACGGCGATCTCGACGTCGCGGTGGCCAGCATCGGCGGCCAGTTGGTGCTCCTCCGCAACGATGGTGCAGCCGGCAACTGGCTCGAGGTCCAGCCCGATCCCGCCATCCCCGGGACGCAGCTCATCGTTGCGCTCCCGGGTGGCGGCAAGGTCAGGCGCGAGCTGCATGCAGGGAGCAGCTACCTGTCGTCGGAAGACCCCCGTTTCCATGTGGGTCTCGGCGACACGCCCGCCGTTTCCGAGGTCATCGTCCGCTGGCCTGACGGTCGTGAATGGCGAATGCGCGACGTGGCGCCGAATCAACGTCTCATCGTCGAGCGCCCCTGACGCCCGGCGCCCCGCGTACTGTGTGAGCAGCAGCATGCGACGATGACGGCGTGCTTCGCCTCCGCCGGCCGTCACGCGGCGCCCCATCGCCCTACGTGGCCATCGCCCGCCGCGCCTTTCGGCGGTTCAGCGCGTACCGTGGGGCGACCTTCGCCGGGGTCGTGACGAACACGATGTTCGGCTTCGTGTACGCGGCGGTGTTCGTGGCGGCGCACGCGGTGGCGGGCGATATCGGCGGTTTCGACGCGGTCGACACGGCGACCTACGTGTTCGGCGCCCAGGCGTTCCTCGCCATGACGGGTGCGCACGGCGACCGCGAGATCGCCGAGCGCATCCGCACGGGCGAGATCGCCTCCGACTTGTACCGGCCCGTCGACTTCCAGCTGTGGTGGCTGTCCCACGACATGGGCAAGGCGGCGTACCAGGCGATCTTTCGAGGCATTCCGCCGTTCGTCGTTGGTGCGATCGTGCTCGATCTGCGAATACCCACGTCCCCCGGAACGTGGCTCGCCTTCCTCCTCGCCGCAGGCCTCGGCGTCGTGCTCGCCTTCGGCGTCAGGTTCCCGGCCAACCTGGCCGCCTTCTGGATGCTCGATGCGAGGGGAGTGGTGGCCCTCACCGCCCTGGCGCAGGTGTTCCTCGCCGGCCACATCGTCCCGCTCTACTTCATGCCGGATGGGCTGGAGCGGGTGGTGCGACTGCTGCCCTTCGCCGGGATCACCGCGTTGCCGGTAGAGACCCTGCTCGGTGCCCATCGCGGCCTCGACCTCGCCGGCGTCTACGCACTCCAGCTGGGCTGGATCGTCGTGCTGCTCGCCGCCGGCCGGTCGCTGCTCACCGCCGCCCAGCACAAGCTGGTGGTGCATGGTGGGTGAACGCATCCGCGCCGGGCTCGCCGACTACCGCACGCTCGCCGCCGCCAAGCTGCGCTCGGACTGGCAATACCGGGCGGGCTTCGTCGCGATGTTCGCCTCGACGGTGCTCGTCACGGCCATGGACTTCGCCGGCATCGCCGTCGTCTTCACCAAGACCCCCGAGCTCGGCGGATGGACGTTCCGCGACGTCGCCTTCCTCTACGGTGTGGCCGGGGTCAGCTTCGGGCTCGCCGACTTCCTCGTCGGCTCCGTCGAGCAGATCTCGCCCCGGGTGCGCACCGGGGTCTTCGACATGCTGCTCATCCGACCCGTCAATGCCCTCGTCAATCTCACCGCGTCCGAGTTCACGTTCCGGCGTGTCGGGAAGGTCGCCCAGGCGCTCGTCGTGCTCGTCGTGGCCACGGCGGTCGCCGACATCGAGTGGACGCTCGGCCGTATCCTCATGCTCCCGCTGACCATCGTGTCCGGGACGGTGATCGCGTGTGCGACCTGGGTCATCACCGCGTCGATCGCCTTCTTCACCGTCGAGACCCAAGAGATCGCTAACACGTTCACCTACGGAGGCGACCTGGCGACGAGCTACCCCCTGCACATCTTCGAGTCGTGGCTGCGTGTCCTGGTGACGTACATCGTCCCGCTCGTTTTCGTCAGCTACCTACCTGCCCTCTACATCCTCGACCTCGAGACGCCGCTGGCGCTGCCCTCGTGGCTGCGATTCGCCTCGCCTCTCGCCGCGGTGGCGATGGTCGTCGTGGCCAGGGCGGTGTGGCGTGCCGGGCTCCGCCACTACCGATCGACCGGGAGCTGACATGGCAGGCGTCGTCGAGACCCGCGATCTGACCAAGACGTTCACGGTACGCGCCAAGGCCGGCCGGGTACGGAGGGAACGCCGCGAGGTGGTCGCCGTCGCCGGCATCGACCTGCGCATCTCGTCGGGCGAGATGGTGGGGTACATCGGCCCGAACGGCGCCGGAAAGTCGACCACCATCAAGATGATGACCGGCGTCCTCACCCCGTCGGCCGGGACGGTGCGCGTGCTGGGCCTCGACCCCATCACCAGTCGTGTCGAGCTGGTGCGGAGGATCGGGGTGGTGTTCGGGCAGCGCACCCAGCTGTGGTGGGACCTCCCGCTGCGGGACTCCTTCGACCTGTTGCGGGCCGTGTACCGGATCGATCCCCAGCGCTACCACGCGAACCTGGCGGCCTTCGTCGACCTCCTCGACCTCGGTCCGATGCTCGACACACCGGTGCGCCAGCTCTCCCTGGGCCAGCGGATGAGAGGCGAGCTGACGGCTGCGCTGCTCCACGATCCGGCTCTCGTGTTCCTCGACGAACCGACCATCGGGCTCGATGTCGTCAGCAAGCACGCCGTCCGCCGATTCCTCGCCGAGATGAACCGCGACCACGGCACCACGGTCGTCCTCACCACCCACGACCTGGCCGACATCGAGCAGCTCTGCGAAAGGATGGTCATCATCGACCACGGTCGCATCGTCCACGACGGGCCGCTCGAGGAGTTCCGCATCCGTCACGGCACGCAGCGGACGGTCGTCGTCGATCTCGAGGTCGAGGGGCCGCCGCTCCAGGTTCCGAACACCACCGTCGTGCGGGTCGACGGCGCCCGCCAGTGGCTCAGCTTCGACCGCACCGTCACCACCGCCGCCGCAGTGGTCGCCGCCGTGGTCGCCCTCCGCCCGATCCGGGACGTGGCCATCGAGGAACCCGCCGTCGAGGAGCTCGTGCGGGAGCTCTACGAGCGAGGCGGCGGGGCGTGACCCCGCGCCGTCTCAGCGCCGCAGCAGGCTGAAGGCGATGTCGGGGCCGTGGCCGAGCCCGTAGGCGAGCCGGATCCAGATGGTCGCCAGGTGCTCGAGATCCCGGGCTGCAGCGAGTGCGCCGGCGTCGATGGCGTCGAACCCGAGCTCGGCGGCGAGGCCGAGCACCACTCGCTTGGCCTCCCGGTCGTCGCCGGCGATCAACATGGCGGGTGTGCCGTCCGGGTAGCCGGGATTCGCCATGTTCCCCGAGCCGGTGGTGTTGAACGCCTTGACCACGCGTCCCCCCTCCAACCATCCGGCGATCTGCTCGGCGCCCGACAGCTCGGGGTGGCGGTCGTGGTCGCGGTTGTCGGGCGTCAGCGGGTTGGTGGCGTCGATCACGATACGATCACCGAGGTCGCCGAGCTCGGCGATGGCGTCGCGCGCGGCTCGCCAAGGCACCGCCAGCAGCACCACGTCCGCACCCTCGATGGCGTCCCCAACCGTCTCCACTTCGAGCCCCCGGTACTTCGGATCCTCCGGGGTGCGCACGCCGTACAGCACGTCGTGGCCCGCTGCGCTCCACCGTGTGCCGAGCGTGGACCCGACCCGACCGGCTCCGATGACGGCGATGCGCATGGTTCCTCCTGTCACAACAGATGTGGCGTCGAGACGGTCAGGCTACCGTCGGCGGCCGCCGTCTCGCCCTGCCGGCGGTTCAGCCAGGGGCGCCAGGTGCGAAGTACAGGAGCAGCCTTCCGGTGTCGACGAAGCCGAGCCGCCCGTACCATCCGATGAGGCGCTCCTTGCGCAGGGGATCCTCCGGGGTGACCACCACCTGGATGGCGTCGAATCCCTGCTGGCTGCACCACAGCATCGCCTCACCGAGGAGCGCCGTCGCCACCCCGTGGTTGCGGTGCTCGGGAACCACGTAGAGATCCTCGATCTCGGCGAGTCGGCCGCTCTCGAAGCCGAAGCTCGACGTCACCGTGCTGATGCCGACGGCGGCGTTGCCGTCGAAGGCGAGGAAGGCGGCATTGCCGGGGTGCTGGAGGAACTCGGGCGCTCGCGCTGCGATGGCCTCGGGTGGCGTGAAGAACTCCTCGTCGCTGAAGAACCGCGAGATCAGCCGCGCCACTGCCGCAGCGTCTGCGGGCCCTGCTCTGCGCACTTCCATGGTGGCGCAAAGCTAGCGGGTCGCCGGCAGCCCTCGCTTCGAGATCGCTCGGCCTGACGGCCTCGCTCCCAGATGCCAGACGTCAGATCGCTCGCTGCGCTCGCTTTCAGATTCCAGATCGCGTCGCTTCCAGATCGCCCTTGCTTTTGACCTCAATCCACGGAGCCGCAGGGCGGTCCGTTCCGAATGGCTCCCCCATCGGGGGAGCTGNNGAGCTGGCGGACCCGAAGGGTCCGGCTGAGGGGGCTTCTTCGACCAGATCGTTCCAAACCGCACGGCTCGCCGCTCCCGAGGGAGTCGTCAGGACCTGGATGACGAGGCGCAGCGCCACACAACGAGCCACGCCAGGCAACGGCAGGAGATCGAGCAGACCCCAACCGCGGATCGAGGCGCGAGGGAGGGGTGGTGCAGCCCATGAGGGCGGCGGGTACGGTCCTTCACTCCGTCGAACGGCACGGGGGACACCCTCCCCGACCCGAGCCTCCGGCTCGGGCCTCCCCTCCCAGCGAGGGAGGGGAAAGCACCTGGCATCTGGCATCTGGCATCTGGCATCTGGCATCTGCCGTCTGCCGTCTGCCGTCTCAGGAGGGCAGCACCTCTGCCATCTCTACCACGCGGTGCTCGTCGATCGAGCGGTGGGCGGCGATGCCGATGGCGACGGCGACCATGCCGTCGCGCAGCGTGACCCTTGGCGGCGCCCCGGTGCGGATGGCCTCGAGGAAGTCGACGTGCTCGAGGTAGCTCGATCCATGGTGGAGGCCCTCGTAGCGGACACCGGTCAACGGCACCTGCTCCTCGTGCACCGACCGATCGACCCTCCGACCGATGCGCAGCACCGATTCGGGAACGAAGGCCTCGATCTTGGCGACGTCACCCACCACCGCCAGCTCCTGCTCGTTGCGTCCCCCCTCGGCGAACAAGCAGAGGTCGAGCACCGCCCGGGCGCCCGAGTCGTACTCGACGATGACGTAGGCGTTGTCGAGCATATCGGGCACGCCCTCGTCGTAGACCTCGTCGAGGTGGTTGACATCCTGGCCACCCGACGCCAGCACCCGTACCGGAGTGGCGCCCGTGATGAGGTTCATCAAGTCGAAGAAGTGGCAGCACTTCTCGACGAGCGTGCCACCGGTGTTCGCCGTGAAGCGGTTCCAGTGCCCGACCTTGGGCAGGAACGGGAAGCGGTGCTCGCGGATCGCCACCATGTGCACGGCGCCGGCCGTCCCCGCCCTCACCTCCTCGAGGAGCCGGGCTATCGGCGCCATGTACCGGTACTCGAGCGCCATCCACACGACCAGGCGGTTCCCTTCGGTGGCGGCCCGGCTCTCAGAGGCGGCAATCACCCTGGCGCAGTCCTCGACGGTGGTCGCCAGCGGCTTCTCCGCCATGACGTGCACGTCGGCGGCCAGGACGTCGATGAGGACGTCGGCGTGGGTGTAGTTCGGCGAGGCCACCACGACCGCATCGCACAAGCCCGATGCGAGCAGGTCACGATGGTCGGCGAACGCCGCATCCTCTGCGACGTCGGCCGCCTTCCGTCCCGTTTCCCGTGACATCGGGTCGGGGTCGGATACGGCCGTGAGCCGGGCCCCGTCGAGGTGGCGGATGTTGTAGATGTGCTCGACACCCATCATCCCGGTGCCGATGACCCCGTAGCGAATCTCGCTGGACATACCTCTCCTAGGAAGACTTCAGACCTCAGACGTCAGACCTCAGATTGGCCGCCATTCTGATCTGTCGTCTGTCGTCTGTCGTCTGAAGCGAGCGCCTCACAGCTCGACCACGGGCAGCGCCAGCTCTGCGGCGACGGCCAGGAGCTCGTCCCGCACGTCGCCGTAGACGATGCCGTAGTGATGCTCCAGCCCTTCGGCGACGATCGTGTCCAGCACCTCGCCTGCGGGCCGGTCGAGGCGGGCGACGCCCGAGGTCCCGCTGAAGGCGGGGGGCGCCGACAGCATCTCGGCGCCGCCGATGACCATCCGGTGGAGCCCGCGCGACTGGCTGAGCCTGGCGATGGTGACTCGGCCGGGGGCCAGTGCGAACTCGTAGAGGAGCGGAAGCCGGCGGTTGGAGTGGATGCCGGCGTGGAGCTCGCCGTCGGGGTCGGCCATCCCGACCGGGGCGAGCCCGCAGTGCCAGAAGACCGCGGTGTCGTCGGCCGGGTCGAGGTGGATGAGATCGGCGACGAACGACGGTGTACCGGTGAGCTCCTGGAGGATCAGGCTCGTCACCGCGCCGTAGGCGTCGGCTTCGCACAACGCGGGCAACCCGTGTGCCTGGTTCAGCAGCGACTGCGGTGCGCATGCGGCGCCGCCGAACTCGGTGAAGCACTCCGGCCAGCACCGCGTCGCCAGCGCGTCCCATCCCCCGTTGCGGGCGAGGTCGCGCAGACCCACGTGGATGCGCAGGCTGCGATCGAGCGCCGCCTGATCGACGGTGTCGAGGTCGGCGAGTTGGGCGGCAAACGTCCGCCGGACGGCGGCGACCGCGTCGGCCGTGGCGCTCCCGGCGCGTTCGAAGAGGCGAGGCAGCGGCACCGCCTCCGCCTCCACTCCCGTAGCCTCTCGCAGGGCGGCCGCGTCGTAGCGGCACGGGCCGAATCCCGTCGGGTGCTCGCCGACGACGCCGATGCGGGCACTGCGGAGCCGTTCCGCCACACGCGCTGCGGCACCGGCCGCATCGTCCAGGCGCTCGGGTCGAGCGGGCGACGTGAGGTCCGGAGGCGGTGCCGGCCCGGCGCCGAGCGTCGTCTCCAGTCGAGCCGCAGCCGCGGGGTCCTCCGGATCGAGGTAGAGGTGACGCAGATCGGGACGATCGCGGAGGGCGAAGGCGGCGAGGTTGATGCCGCACAGCGAGTTGAGCCGCAGCCTGCCGCCGGTGCGCGCCTCGGGGAAGGCCCACAGGGTGATGGGGGCATCGGTGGTGGCGGCGAGCGCCTCGACGAGTGTCGAGTCGGCGAAGCTCGCCTGGAGCACGAGCAGCGCGTCGAGCCCGGCGGACTCCAGGGCGGCCGTCGCTTCGTCGAGGTCGTCCGGCTCGAGAAGGAGTCTGCGCACGCCGACGGTCTCGATCCCGGGGAGGGCATCGACGACGGCGAACGCGGCGGCGGCCTTCTCCTCGGCGTGAGGCACGTCGAAGGTCGGTCTGGCGATGGCGGCGACACCGAGCTTCACAGGCCCGCTCCGAAGCCCTCGTAGGCGGCCCGGAAGCCTCGGCCGGCACCGGCGAGCTCGGGACCGTCGCCGAAGACCGGATGGCTCGTCCACGGCATCGCCAGCTCGTCGGTGAGGCGGTTGATCTCCTCCATGTACCTCACTCCGTCCCGGCGCAGCTCGCGGCGCATCGTCTCGAGATTCGGGAACGCCTGGAACGGATCCCACCAGATGGCGCGCCCGGCCAGGTAGCCGGAGGCGCCTGCCCGGTAGGCGAACGTCAGAATCCGCCGGAAGGCCTCTTTCCCTGCTCCGGCGGACAGCATCACCCACGGCCTCCCGGCGAGGCGTCCCAGCTCGTCGAAGGCCGCTTGCACCTCGGCCGCGCCTGCCCCGTCGGGGTCGGGAACGTCGGCAGCGCCGACGGGCGACTCGAGCTTGAAGAGGTCGATGCCGTACCGGGGATCGGCGAACGTCTCCACGGAGGCGAGCACGTGCTCGGTGCGCTTGCCCGGCTGCTCGACGTAGCCGGTCGTGTGGCCGGCCTCGCCCGGAAAGGGGTACACGAGCAGCTCGAACACGTAGGGGATGTCGTAGCGACGGCAGGCGTCGCCGATCTCGGCGACGAACTGCTCCTGGTGGGCGCACACGGCAGGATCGGCATCCGGCCGGTACCAGGCCAGCACCTTGACCGCGTCACCCCCGGCGCGCTTGATCTTCTCGACGCTCCAGTCGTCGATGGCCGACGACCGCCGGCCTCCGGGGGTCTCGTCGAAGATCGAATCCTCGAGCGTCAGCAGCAGACCTTGGGTGGGCAGGACGTGGCGGATGGCGGCGGGGTAGGCGTAGTGGGGGTCGAGCAGCATCGCCGACGACGATGACGCCAGCTCCTCGACGAGGAGCGCCTTCACCGCGGCGACATCCTCATAGGGAGCCTCGCCCGTCCCGCGGCGCTCGGCCACGAGGTTCTCGATCGGCGGCCGCTGGTCGACCGCCGTCATCTTGAACCGGCCGGCGCCGTCGGCGAGACGGCGCAGTCCCCAGAGCTTTCCGGCGCTCACATCCATGGGTCGTGTCCCTCCAGGAAGGTGTCGAGATCATTGCGGTGCGGGATGCCCTCCCGACCCCCGAAGCGGGTGCACTTCACGGCGGCGGCTGCACTCGCCCACCGTAGAGCGTCTGGCAGCTCCCGTCCCTCGCCGACGGCCAGGGCGAAGGCGCCGTGGAACACGTCGCCGGCACCGAGCGTATCGACGGCGTTCACGGGGAACGCCGGTCCACGGCGGAGCCCGCCGTCGTCGAGCCAGTAAACGCCGTCGCTCCCCGCGGTGGCAGCCACCCAGGCCGGCGTGTGGTCGGCGGCGGCCCGGAGCGCATCGGCGGGCCGTTCGCACCCGGTCAGCCGGCGCAGCGTCGGCAGCGCAAAGACGACGTGGGTGGCCGCTTCGATGATCCCCGGGGCGTCGCCGGGATCGTGGTCGCAGTCGACGATGGCCGGCTTGCCGGTCGCAGCCGCCGTGCGCAGCGCCGGGATCGCCCCTCCGGGCCAGCGCATGTCGGTCAGCACCACGTCGACGCCTTCGAGCTCGGGGGGCTGCACCGGGGTCGCACCGGTGAAGAGGGCAGTGCCGGCGTGATTGACGATGAGGCGCTCGCCGCCCGCATCGACGAGGACCGCCGAGAGCGGCGACGCCTCGCCGGGGACCCGGCGCACCCCTGCGACATCGACGCCCCACGAGGCGAGGTCCGCAGCGATCCGGTCGCCGGCGGCGTCGTCACCGAGGCATCCGAAGAACACGGCCTCACCGCCGAGGGCGGCGACCGTGGCGGCGGCGTTGGCGGCGACCCCGCCTCCCACCTCGGTACGACGCGTTGCCCGGTACTTGCCGGGTGTGGCGGGCAGGGTGGGCACGTTGAGCACGATGTCGAGGACGGCGATGCCGACACAGGCCACCGCTGTCAAAACCCGCCTTCCTCCAATGCCCGGCGGACGGCGGCTGCCGTCACCGCGCTCACTCGCCGGTTCGACTCGTCGGTGATGCCGGCGACGTGTGGGGTGAGCAGCAGGTTGGGTACCTCGCGGAAACGTGCGCCGGCTGCGGCGTCGACCGGCTCGNNTCCTCGTCGAGGATCCCGCCCCGTGAGGTGTTGACGACCACCGCCCCCGTGGGGAGCCGCCCGAGGGCCGCCGCGTCGAGCAGGTTACGGGTGCCTGCTGCGAGCGGCACGTGGAGGCTGATGGCATCGGACTGCGCCAGCAGCTCCTCGAGGGTCGGCCGGCGGATGGCCATGCCCCACGCCGCGTCGGTGGCCTCGATGAGGGGGTCGTAGGCGGCCACCTCCATCCCGAGAGCCGACGCCTTCTCGGCGACGAGCCGGGCGATGCCCCCGAAGCCGACGAGGCCGAGGCGTTTGCCCGAGATCTCCCGTCCCGACAGCTCGGTGCGGGGCCAGTCCCCGGCGGCGACCCGCTCGCTCGCCGTGAATGCCCTGCGGAACAGCATGAGGAGGGCGGCGATCACGTACTCGGCCACGGCGGCGGCGTTGGCCCCGCTTGCGGGCCACACGGAGATGCCGCGCCGCTCACACTCGGCCACATCGATGTTGTCGAGACCGACGCCGAGGCGGCCGACGGTGACGAGCCGCGGGGCTGCGTCGAGGAGCCCGGAGTCGACCTGGGTGCGGTTGCGGACGATCAGACCCCGGGCCGCACCGAGCGTTGCGACCAGCTCGGTGTGGCGATCGACGAGACCCGGGTCGTAGTGGACGGCGAAGTCGGCGGCCAGGCCGGCGACCGCCGCCTCGTCCATGAACTCGGTGATGACGATGTCGGGGGCCGTCATGCGCGGGCCAGGGCGTCCCAATCGATCGGCTGGTGACGATCGATGGCGGCGTCGGCGGGGGGCATCGGGTACTTGAGGCCGTTGCCGCAGTTGAACAGCACGACGCGCTCGTCTTTGCCGACGCGGCCGTCGTCGAGGGCGCGCAGGTAGGCGGCGAACGTGGCTGCCCCCTCGGGGCAGAGGAGCTGGCCCTCCCGATCGGGAACCCGCTCCTGGGCGGCGGCGATCTCCTCGTCGGGCACGGCGATGGCGAAGCCGCCACTCTCCCGGACCGCCTGGAGGATCAGGAAGTCGCCGATTGCGATCGGCACCCGGATGCCGCTGGCGATGGTGTGGGCGTTCTCCCACAGCTCGGCGTGATCGACGCCGTCGTCGTAGGCCTTGACGATCGGGGCGCACCCGGACGCCTGCACCGCCACCATCCGCGGTTTCCTCGCCCCCAGCCAGCCGATCGCCTCGAGCTCGGCGAACGCCTTCCACATCCCGATCAGCCCCGTGCCGCCACCGGTCGGGTAGAAGATCACATCCGGCACGTCCCAGCCGAGCTGCTCGGCGAGCTCGAGACCCATGGTCTTCTTACCTTCGATGCGGTAGGGCTCCTTGAGCGTGGAGACGTCGAACCAGCCCATGGTCTCCTTGCCCTCTCCCACGATCTTGCCGCAGTCGTTGATGAGGCCATTGACCCGCCACACCTTGGCGCCCTGGAGCGCGATCTCCCGGACGTTCACCTCGGGGGTGTCCTCCGGGCAGAAGACGTAGGTCTCCATCCCGGCGCGTGAGCCATAGGCGGCCAGCGCTGCACCCGCGTTGCCGTTGGTGGGCAT
>DKBA01000072.1:0-1914 GCA_002450985.1 Acidimicrobiia bacterium UBA6912 | reverse complement strand
CGGCTTGCCTGCCTCCGAGAGCCCGTAGAGGCGGTCAGGCTCGTAGCGGGTGCCGGTCGCCGAGCACTCGAGGTGGGTGACGAAGGTCGGACGGTCTTCGGTGACGTTGCGCGAGGAGGGTGGGGTCATGGCGATGAGTGTAGGGAAGGGGGATCGAGCGCCTGCGGGCGCTCCCTCCCGCCGGACGTGTAAGCGCTTCCAGCCTGGATGGTATTGAAGGGCAGTCCTCGTTAACCTGGTTTTGTTACCGCCCCTCGGGGCGGTGGAGGAGGCAATCTCTTTCCACGGAGGAATCACGCATGAAGAGAGCCAAGTGGCTGATGCTGCTTGTCGTCTTCGCGATGGTCGTAGCCGCGTGTGGCGGCGACGACGACACCGCGGGTGACGACGGCGGCGACGACGGCGGCGCCACGACGACCGCCGCAGATTCGGGCGGCGGCGATCTCGCCGGTACCACCGTCACGATCCTCACGCCGGAGACCGGCGCCGAGGCTGAGGGTTTCGAGCTGGGTTTCGTCCCGTTCGAGGAGGAGACGGGCGTCGACATCGTGGTGCAGTCCACTCGTGACGCCACCACCGAGCTGAACCTCGCCCTCGAGGCCGGCACCCCGCCAGACATCGCGATCATCCCGCAGCCGGGGCGCACCGTCGGGTTCGCCGAGAGCGGCGCCGCCATCGCGCTGCCGCAGGACATCGTCGACGAGCTGAACACGAACCTCGATCCGTTCTGGAACGAGCTCGCCTCCTACGAGGGCAACGTCTACGGCGTTGCGTTCAAGGGCGACGTCAAGAGCCTCGTCTGGTACAACCCCGCGAAGTTCGAGGAGTTCGGCTACGAGGTCCCGACCACGTGGGACGAGCTGATGGCGCTCCAGGAGCAGATGAAGACCGACGGCAACGTGCCGTGGGGTGTCGGCATCGGCTCCGGCGACGCTACCGGCTGGCCGTTCACGGACTGGATGGAGGACATCATGTTGCGCCTCCACGGTCCCGCGGTCTACGACCAGTGGGTTGCCCACGAGATCCCCTTCAACGACCCGCAGGTGAAGGACGTCGCCCAGATGGTGGCGGACATCTGGTTCACCGAGGGCAACGTGCTGGGTGGTCGTGACCAGGCCGCCACCCTGGGCTTCCAGGAAGGCGGACTGTGTGTGGGTACCGGCGAATGCATGATGCACCGCCAGGCCAACTTCTACGCTGCGCAGTTCGTCACGGCAGGCTACGAAGTCGGTCCCGGCAAGGACATCGACGTGTTCTACCTGCCCACGATCTCCGACGAGTTCGGCACGGTCGTCTTGGGCGCCGGCGTGCACGCCGTGGCCTTCGCCGACCGGCCCGAGGTGATGGCGGCGATCCGCTTCCTCGGCACGCCCGAGTACGCCAACGAGCGCATCCGGGCCGACAAGGGTGGTTTCCTGTCGCCGAACAAGAACCACGACACCAGCCTGTACTCGGCGGACCTCGACCGTACCCTGGGTGAGATCCTGGTCAGCGCCGACCCGTTCCGGTTCGACGCGTCCGACCTGATGCCGGGCGAGGTTGGCGCTGGTTCCTTCTGGAACGGCATGACCGACTACGTCAGCGGCGCAGCCGACCTGGATACTGTGCTGGCCGAAATCGACGCCTCCTGGCCCCAATAGGGTTGACCCGTAGTCGGTAAAGAGACTGCCAGTCCTCATCGGACTGGCAGTCTCTTTGCTAACTACGGGGCAGCCTTATTGGGGCCAGGAGGCATCGATGTTGGCCAGAGCGGTATCCAGATCGGTCAAGCCGCTGACGTAGTCGGTCATGCCGGTCCAGAAGGAACCGGAGCCAACCTCAGCTGGCATCAGGTCAGAAGCGTCGAAGCGGAAAGCGGTGGCAGCCAGAACCAACTCAGCGATGCCGCGTTCCAGGTCCACACCGTACATATCA
>DKBA01000057.1 GCA_002450985.1 Acidimicrobiia bacterium UBA6912 | reverse complement strand
GCGACGATCACCTTCTTCAGGTGGTCGATGACCTTGCGGGCATGCTCGTCGTCGGGGTCGAGCGGGTTCGGGTAGTAGCCGAGCCCTGAGATCTCGAGACCCGTGCCGGTCATGCGGTCGACGATCTCGGAGGCCTGAACGTCCGAGATGCCATCCACGTCGATGTGGCTGGTCCCGGCATACCGGCGGGTGTCGCCGCTCGACGCCGGCCAGCACGCGATCTCGATCGTGGTGAACCCGCTCGCCGCGGTCCAGTCGGCGACCTCGTCCAGCGGCGTCTCCGGGAATGGCGCGGTCAGCAGTCCGAGCTTCATGCGTTCCTCCTCATCTCTCGACGGTGATCCAGCGCTGCTCGCGGGCGCTGCGGGCGATGGCCTCGGTCACGGCGACGGCGTCGTGACCGTCGGCGAAGGTGGGATAGGTGGGCTCCGGGGAGGGACCGCCGCGGGCGATGTCGGCGTAGGCCTCGGCGAACAGCGCCCGGAACGTGTCCGGGTAGCCCTCGACGTGGCCACCGGGGTAGCCGATGATCCGCCGCACCTCGGGATCGGCGAGGGCCGGGTCCCGCTGCAGCACCTCGTTCGGACGGCCGCGGTGCCCGATCCACAGCCGGTCGGGGTCCTCGGAGTACCACGAGAGGGCCGAATCCGCTCCGTCCACCTCGATGCTCACCGAGTTCTTGCGCCCCGCCGACACTTGCGAGATCGACACGGTCCCCCTGGCGCCGTCTTCGAAGCGGAGCAGGATGCCGGCGCCGTCGTCGCTCGCCATCTCCTCCTCGATGAGCTCCTCGTCGCCGCCGCCAACGGCGAAGGTCTCCACCGGACCGGCGGGATGACGGCGCACGGGGACGAAGGTGTGCAAGTCGGCCATCACCTCGACGACCCGCCGGCCGGTGATGAACCGGGCGAGATCGAGCCAGTGCGACCCGATGTCGGCGACGGCGCGCAGACCTCCCGCCTGCTCGGGCACCAGCCGCCAGTTCCAGTCGGTCTCCTGGAGCAGCCAGTCCTGGAGGTAGCTGCCGGTGACGAACCGCGGCGCACCAAGGCGTCCCGACCCGACCAGCGCCCGCGCCTGGTGGCACAGCGGGTAGAAGCGGATGTTGAAGCACACGGCGTTGACCAGCCCGGCCGCCCCGGCCCTGGCGACGAGGTCGGCGGTGGCGACGGAGTCGAGGGCGAGGGGCTTCTCACACACGACGTGCTTCCCGGCGTCGAACGCGGCCCGCACCTGCGGAGCGTGGAGATGGTTGGGTGTCGCGATGTGCACGACGTCGACGGCGGGGTCGGCGAGCAACGCCTCGAGCGAGTCGTACACCTTCGGCAGGTTGGCCGCCTCGGCCTTTGCCCGTGCCCGCTCCGGCGTCGAGCCGACCACCCCGATCACGTCGACCCCGAGTCTGCGCAAGGCCTCCACGTGGGCGACGCCGATGAAGCCCACGCCGACCACGCCGGCTCTGATCTCGCTCAGCCGCATGGTTCTTCCCTCCTCACTGTGTGGCTGCGATGCGCGTGTACAGCCACGAAAGCCCGATGATGATGGAGCCGTACAGCATCTGCTGAACGGCCGTGCCGACGCCGAGGAAGTTGAGCATCGAATTGAGCACGGCCAGGATCAACGCACCCAAGATCGTGCCCGTGTACGTGCCTACTCCGCCGAAGATCGAGGTGCCACCGATGACGGCGGCGGCCACCGATGGCAGCAGGAACACTCCGGCCAGCTGGAGGTCGACGGCTCCGACCCGGCCTCCGAGCAAGATGCCGGCGATGGCCCCGAACACGCCGGCGATGGTGTAGGCGGCGAGGAGCACCTGCCACGAACGAACGCCCGACAGCCGTGAGGCGACCGTGTTGTCGCCGAGGGCGTACAGGTTTCGTCCGAAGCCGCTGCGACGCAGCAGGTAGACGACGAGTAACGACAGCGTCGCCCACACCACCACCGCCCAAGGGATCCGGCCGCCGAAGAACGACCCTCCGCCGAGGGTGCGGATGAAGTCGTTCATCCGGGTGGAACCGGCGAAGATCGTCTGCGCCCACTCGGTGAACAACCCCAGCAGGATGCCCGACATGGCCAGCGTCATGATCAGCGGGTTCACCTGGAACACGCCGACGCCGACGCCGTTGAGAGCCCCGGCCACGATGCCGACCACCAGCGCCCCGACGATGGCGAGGACGGGTCCGTTCGGCGACTGGTTGGCTGCGAAGTAGGCCGCCCCGGTGGCGATCATCGCGATCGACAGATCGATACCGGCGGTCAGCATCAGGATCGTCTGCCCGGCGGCGAGTATGCCGATCGGCGCGGCGAAGAGCGCAGAATTGCGCAGTCCGGAGACGCTCAGGTAGTTCGGTTCGATCATGCCGGTGATGAGGATCAGCACGATGAGCACGAAGACGAGCACCCAGTGGGGATGGGTGGCGAGATACCGCCCGCTGCGCCGCAGGGCGGTCTGCTGCTCCGGATCCGGACCGGCATCCAGGGCCGGGGTCGCGTCGACGCTCATGTCGTGCGCCTCCGCCGCCACTCGATGAGGCCGGTCACCATCATCACCAGCACGATGAGGACCCCCTGAACCACCTGGGCCCGGTTCGGGTCGACGCCCATTGCGCTCAGGATCGGGTTCAGGAAGAAGAGGATCAGTCCGGCGGGAACAACGGCGATCACCGAGCCGATACCGCCCGTCAGCGCCACGCCGCCCAACACGATCGCCGCCACCGACCTCAGGGTGAGGTTGCCACCCACCGTATTGGCGTTGCCACGACCCGCGATGGCCGTGGTCGCGAGCCCGGCCATGGCGGCGAACGCCCCACCGATCGCATACGAGACGATCTTGACGCGTGCTGCCCGGATGCCGGAGAGATAGGCGGCGGTCTTGTTGCTGCCCACGGCATACAGCGACAACCCGCTGCGCGTCTTCCCCAGCCACCACGCCAGCCCGAGGATCACGATCGCGATCAGGGCGATCGCCGGATAGGGATTCGATCCGATGCCCCGCCGCGAGCCGGTGAAGATCCAGCGGAACAGCTCACTGGTCCCCCCGCCCGGATTCGGGAGCACGGCCAGCGCCAAGCCCTGGAAGAAGTAGAGGGATCCGAGGGTGATGACGATGTCGGGGACTCGCGACACGTTGATGATCCAACCCACGCCTGCGTTGACGGCTGCGGCCAGGATGATGATCGTCACGGCGATGAGGAGGGTGGCGAGGAAGGGCTGACCCTCCATGAAGCGGGCTGCCGTGACGTTGGTGAGCACGAGCATGCCCCCCACACCGAGATCGATGCCGCCGGCGATGACGATCACCGCTTGCGCCGCGGCGAGGAACACGAGGGGGGCGCCGCTGTTGACGATCGACGCGACCTGGAACGACCCGAAGGCCGGGATCAGCGTCGAGTAGTAGCCGATGAGCGCGCCGAGGAGGAGCCACACGCCCACGGTCCAGCCGTGGCGGCGTAGCCACCTCCGCCACCCGGGCTGGGTGCCGGAGGCGAGCGGGTCGGTGGTCACGGCGGTCATGCCCCGGCCTCCTCGAGCCCGTGCGCCGAGGTCAGCAGGATCTCCTCCGTGGCGGTGGCGGCATCTTGCTCATGGACGATGCGACCGTTGTAGATGACGAGCACCCGGTCGCACACCAGCGGGATCTCGCGCAGTTCGCTGGTGTAGAGAATCACCGCCGATCCCGCGGCGGCCAGTTCGCGCAGCAGGTCGTAGATCTGGGCCTTGGTCTGGATGTCGATGCCGCGGGTGGGGTCGAAGCACAACAGGATGTCGAACCCGGACGCCAGCCAGCGTCCCACGGTCACCTTCTGCTGGTTGCCGCCGGAGAGCCGTTGCGCCTGGCTCCCGGCCCGGACGTCGATGTCGAGGCGGGCGACGGCTCGATCGACGCGATCGGCCTCGTCGCCGGCGAGGGTGAACCACTTGCGGACGCGGTTGTACAGAGGCGTGGTGAGGTTCTCGCGAACCGATCGCTGCGGCAGCAGCGCCTGCTGGCGGTCGGCCGGCACGAACACGACCCCGTTCCTGATGGCGTCGTACGGGGAACGCGCGTTGAGCCGTTTGCCGTTCACGAGCAGCTCGCCGGAGCTCGGGCGGTGGTCGCCGGAGAGCACCTGGAACAGCTGGTCCTGACCCTGGCCCTCCAGCGCCGCCAGACCCAGGATCTCGCCCTTGTGGAGCTCGAGCGAGATGCCGTTCACCTTGTCGCGCAGCCGGAGGTCTCTCGCTTCCAGCACCACCGGAGTGTCGAAGGCCTTGGTGAGGGTACCGGTCTCGACGGCGGCGTCCTCGGCACTCTCGGCGAGCTCTTCGACGAGCTCCTCGCCGAGCATCGCCGTCACGAGTTGGGACTCGTCGACTCCGGCCAGGGCGAAGTCTGCGACGTGCGACCCGTTGCGAAGGATCGTGGCGTGGTCGCACATGGCCAGGACCTCTCCGAGCCTGTGCGAGATGAAGAGCACCGATCGACCCTGCTCCTTCCACTCCCGCATCACGTCGAACACGTGCTCGGCCTGGTCGGTGGTCAGCGCCGCCGTGATCTCATCGAGCATGAGCAGCTGGGGACGGTGCGCAAGCGCCCGCGCCAGATCGAGGAGCCGGAGGAAGGCGAGCGGCACATCGCCTACCAACAGGTCGAAGTCGATGTGGGCGAGATCCATCCGCTCGAGCCATGGCATGACGTCATCGCGGGCGAGGCCGGAGATGCGGAGGTTCTGGCTGAAGGTCAGGTCGGGGATGAGGGCGGGATCCTGGAATACCGTGGCGATCCCGGCCGCCATCGAATCTCCGGGCTTGCGCAGCAGAGCGGTGCGGCCGTTGACTGCGACGGACCCCGCGTCTGCCGGGAAGACGCCCGACAGGATCTTGACGAGGGTGCTCTTGCCGGCACCGTTCGCACCGAGCAGCGCATGGATCTCGCCGGGCTGCACGGTGAGGTCGGCAGAGCGCAAGGCAACGACTGGGCCATAACGTTTGGCGATCCCCTGCACGCTCAGCAGGGAGCCGTTGGGTGCACTCACATCCAGTCCTCGATGGTGATCGGGTGCCGGGCTCCCGAAGGAGCCCGGCACATCATCGGCGTCGGCTCAGATCACTCTCCAGGACCCTTGCAGGCCACGACCATGTCCGCCGTGTAGGACACGTAGGGCTCGATCTCCATGTAGGAGGACCAGCCGGCGGTCAGGTCCGGCACGTACACACCCTCGAGCTGCTCTGGAGTGGAGAGCACCACAGGGGTGAGCAGGGTGGTCTG
>DKBA01000306.1:271-6045 GCA_002450985.1 Acidimicrobiia bacterium UBA6912 | reverse complement strand
ACCCACGTAGGGACCAGCGATGCGGGGCGGTACCACGCGATGAGCCTCTCCCACCTCGAGTAGCGGCCGGTGAGGCGCTGAGTCGTCTGCTCCAGGGAGCGGGTCGCCGTCGTCACGTGCGTCTCGGCGACGGAGCCCGGCGGGCCGTATACGGCGCGGCCGTACACCGTTGCCAGCGGCTGCATCGCCGGATCGACCCTGGCCGCCAGCTCGTCGGGGGTGAGCGATGCCCGTGGGTCTTCGCCGAAGTCGGTGAGCCGGGCGACGATCTCCTCCCATGCGGCCGAGATGTCGCCGTCGCGGAGGCGGGCGAAGCGTCGCCGCCTCGCCAGCCACTTCACGAGGGGAATGCCGCCGGTGAGGATCAGCGCCAGCCCGGCACCGATGGCGAGAGGCTGGAGCCAGGTCGGCAGGCGGAAGCCGGTGCCCCCGACGGGCGTGTCGAACGCCGACGGGTCGACGGTCAGGTCCTCGTCGGGGATCGCCCCCGGGTCGAAGAAGCGGGGAGGGGTGTCGCCAGGGGTGAGCACGACGTCGGGGATCTGGTCGAAGTAGGCGGCGAGGTCGTAGCCCAGCGCGTCGGCGACGTCCGAGGCCGTCGTCGGGTTCAGGCGATCGGGCCGTGGGGTGGGGTCGAACCGCACCCAGCCCTGGGCCGGCATCCACAGCTCCACCCAGGCATGGGCGTTGCGGTCTCGCACGACGACGATGTCCTCGAAGTCGGTGCGCTCACCCGGCGTGAACCCGAGCACCACGCGAGATGGGATGCCGAGTGTCCTCGCCATGATCGCCATCGACGTGGCGAAGTTCTCGCAGTANNTGGCCGGGCTCGATGTCGGTGGTGTAGCGGAAGTCGCTGGAGCGGAGCCACGCCTCCAAGGCGAGGCCGACCTCGAACGGAGTGTCGAGGTTGGACGTCCTCGACTGGGCGAGCGCCCGGATGCCGGGATCGAGGTCGTCGGGCACCTGGAGGTAGCGTTCGATGGTGGGAGGCTCGTCGCGCACCGGTGCGGCCACCGGGTCGGGCACGGGAAGCCCGTCCTCCGCCGGTGCCTCGAAGAGGGGTGACAGCTCGCCGTTCTGGCCGGAGGAGAGCACTTCGAGGTCGGGCTGGGGGATCTCGGACGTGACCGAGTAGACCAGATCGGGGTAGCTCAGTCCACCTTCGAGGAGCAGCGACCCGTCGTCCTTGCGAATCCGCAGCGAGCCGGTGAGCCGCTCGTCGCCCCGCACCGCCGTCGGGGTATAGGCAGCGGGCAGCCAGTCCATCTGGAGACGGTCGATCCTGATGTCGGTGGTCACCTCGGCGGTTGGACCGGCGAAGGCGTGACCGGATTCCTCCCACTCGCTCGTGTCGAGTGGCTCGACCTCGGGGCGGTCGGCGAAGAACTGGCCCTGCTCGTACGTGTCGAGCGTGAGGAGGCGGAAATACACGCGATCGGGGGCGATGTCGCCCTGGATGCGGGCCTGGAAGAGGGGGGCATCGCTCTGGGTGATGAGGGACTGCCGGATCCCGACGAACGGGTTGTAGGACACGCTGCCGTAGAAGCCTCCGGTGAGCCCCGTTGCGGCGCGCCATTCGACGACGCCGTCGTAGGGGACGGACGAGCCGAACGCACCGACGGCGAACACGCTGCCGAGGAGGGTGACGGCGAGGGCGGCGATGGTCGCCGGCCCGAACAGGCTCCTCGTGGGACGCCACCCGGAGGCGTGGGCCATGCGGCCGGCCGTGGCCGTGCGCTGGTCCCACGTCACGGCGAGGACGGCCCCGGCGAGCAATGCGACGAAGACGATGACCAGCGCCATGGACGTGGGGGAGCGGTCCATGGTGGCGAACTGCAGCGAGAGCACCAGCCCTGGCACGACGGCCAGCGCCGGCCGGCCCCGGACGAGGGCGTAGGCGGTCACGGCGCCGACTGTCCAGAAGACGGCGGCGACGATGACGACGAGCCCGCTCACCGGGATCACCGGTTCGATGCCGTTGCGGATGATGGCCATCGCCTGGTCGAGCTGCTCGCCCATCTCCGCGAAGCTCGCCGAGGTCGGCACGAGGAACGTCAGCGTCCCAGGCGTGGCGATGCGGAAGGCGACGAGCACCAGGGCGACGGCGTTGATGAGGGCGACGATCCAGGCGTTGAGGCGGTAGGTGAGTCCGGTCCAGGTGATGACGGCGCCCAGCGCGAGGGCGGCGAGGATGACGAACTGCCACGGCGGCCCTGACACCGTCGGCCGCAGCAGGCTGTTGAGCTGCGAGAACGCCAGCGCGATGATTGCCCCGGCGACTAGGCCTGTGTAGCGGTAGACCATGTGCGCTCCATTGCCTCCTGCCAGGCGGTCGCCCACCGCATCCCCCGCGGGGCGAGGATGGTGACGACACCGGCTTGCCTGAACCTCAGTATCGCCTCGTTCTGATCGTCCGCAACCGCCATGACGAGCGTGCGGGTGTAGTCGCGCCCCAGGGTGCGATACAGCGCCAGGTGGCTGTCACCCGCGGTGCCGGTCACCACGAACAGCGCGCCACCGGCGAGCCCGCGCTGCCGTAGCCGGGCCAGGGCATTGCGCAGGTCGGCGCCTTTCGACGGCATGACGATGGCGAGCTCCTCCATCGCCAGGCGGTACGTGTCGACCGAGGTGACGGTGGTCGACTCGGTCCGTCCCGTCCACAGCGTCGGGCTGAACCCGCTGGCGAACAGGTGATGCAGCGCGGACGCCGCTCCCCGCACGGCCTGCTCGAAAGTGTCGGGCGTGGGGTAGCTGGCGGCGTCGGTATCGAGCACGACGAGGGCCCGGGATTGCCACGGCATCTCGAGTTGGCGGATCATCAACTCGTCGCGCTTGGCCGATGTCGGCCAGTGCACGCGGCGGAGGTCGTCGCCCTGCTGGTACTCGCGCATGGTGAAGAAGTCCTCGCCGCCCGTCTGTGAGAAACGCGCCCGCGACGTGGCGACGTTGGGATCCTGGCCGCGTACCACCGGGAGGCCCTCGAGACGATCGATCGCCGGGTACACCACGAGGCGGTCGATGCGCCCCGCCGTACCGCCCGACTCGGCCATGCCGAACGGGTCGCGGATACGCACGTCGGTCGGGCCGACGCGGTAGACACCCCTGGGACGGCAGACGACCTCGTAGCGGCCGACGAGCGGGTCGCGCGGCGCCACGCGGTCGGCGACGAACTCCGCGGCCCCCAATCCCTCGACGGTGTCGGTGACGTGGGTCTGGGACAGCTGGCGGTGGGCGACCAGCGTCACCGTGACCAGGGCGCGGTCCCCGTCGTGTACCTGCTCGGGGACGAGCTCACGGGTGATGGCGACCCGGGGTGCGGTCCTGCGGACGTATGCGGCGCCGAAGACCACGGCGAGCAGCAAGAACGCCGCAGAGCCCAGGAGGAGGATCTCGCCGAACGCCACCCAGAGGACGGCGAGCGCGGCGGCGGCGCCGAGGGCCGCCCAGCCGCGCAGCGTAGGCATCAGGCGGTGGGTCTCAGCCCGGGTACCGGGACGCTCTGGCTCAGGCCGTCGATCACCGAGGACATGTCGATGCCCCGCATCTGGGCCTCGGGTCGGAGGATCAGCCGGTGGTTGAGCACGGGGGTGAGCATCGCCTTGATGTCGTCTGGTGCGACGTAGTCACGCCCGGCGGCGGCGGCGTGGGTCCGCGCCGCCCGCATCAGGTACAGCGTGGCCCGCGGGGAGACGCCGAGCAGCAGGTCGGGGTCGTTGCGAGAGGCGTCGGCGAGGTCGACGAGATACGACTTGATGACATCGGCGACGTGGATGCGGCGGGCGATGCCCACCATCTCCTCCACCTGGTCGGCATGCACCACCGGGCGGAGCTCGTCGTAGGTGGAGTGGTCACCGTGGGTGTCGAGCATCTGGAGCTCTTTCTCGCGGTTGGGGTAGCCCATGGCGAGACGCATCATGAAGCGGTCGAGCTGCGCCTCGGGCAGCGGGTAGGTGCCCTCGTGCTCGATCGGGTTCTGGGTGGCCACGACGAGGAACGGAGCGGCCAGCACGCGGGTGACGCCATCGACGGTGACCTGGCGCTCCTCCATGGCCTCGAGCAACGCCGACTGGGTCTTCGGGCTCGCCCGGTTGATCTCGTCGCCGAGCACCACGTTTGCGAACACGGGCCCGGCGCGGAACACGAACTCGCCTTTGTCCCGATCCCAGACCGACACGCCGGTGACGTCGGAGGGCAGGAGATCGGGGGTGAACTGGATCCGGGAGAACGTGCAGTCGATGGAGCGTGCCAGCGACTTGGCGAGCAGCGTCTTGCCCACACCCGGCACGTCCTCGATGAGCGCGTGACCGCCCGAGATGAGGCACACGGCCATCAGCTCGATGACGTCCCGTTTGCCCTGGATGACGCGCTCGATGTTGTCGGTGATGGCCGCGAAGTAGCCCCTGAACACGCGGAGTTCCTCTGCGGTCACGGTCACGGGCGGGCTCCTTCCGGCGGTAGAAGACCTGAGGATATCAAAGGCCGGAGGGCTACCACCCGGTACCTCGTCACCCGAGGCGTATCGTCCTGTGGTAGAACGCCTGCACATGGCTGCGGTTCCCCTCACTCCGGTCGTCCTCGCCGTGGCGAAGCGCCCCCGCATCTGGGGCGAGGCGTTGCGTGCGTCGGCGGCGATGGCCCGTCGCAACTGGTGGCGGACGCCCCCGTTCCTCCCGGTGCCCGACCGTGAGTACGTGTCGTGGCGCATCGCAACCGCCTACGGATCCGCCGACACCGCGCCGTCGCCCGATGACCTCGTCGCCTATCTCGAGTGGCGCCGCCGGCAGCGTCGCAGCTCGGGGTGAGCGGTGGCGAGCCCGTCCCCGGCGTTCAGCCGGTGAGCCGCTTCTCGACCCGTTCGACCCGCGCCAACACCCGCCGCGCCGTGCGCCGTGCGCCGTCCGGCGTGTCGGCGGCGAGCAGCGCCTGGTCGGTTGCCCGGGTCGACACCACGTCGACGCCCCGCCGCCGCAGCTCCCAGGCCATGACCTCCTGCGTCTCGGCGTCGTCGCCCAAGACGTCGAGTGATGCGAGAACGACGGCGGCCACCGCACCCGACTCGACGACGGCCAGCAGTGCCCGGAATCCGGCGTCCTCGTCGCTGCGGCCCGGTCCTGCCGAGTCCTGACACACCGTCACGAGGTCGTGGGCGTGGTCGGCCGCGTATCTGCGGATCCGTTCCGACTGGGCGAACGCCGGTTCGCCGCCCGCCGCCGGCGGACGTTCCCTGATGTAGCCGGCGATGTGCATGCGGACCTCGACCTCGTGGAGGGTACGAGTTTCGCACGATCTGCCTGCGGCCGGTAACGGACGTCCACCGACCGAGGTGACGACCGGCCGCTGGTACGCTGCCGCCATGCCGCGTGCTCTGGTGCTCAATGCTACGTACGAGCCGCTGTCGGTGGTCCCGGTCCGGCGGGCGCTCGTTCTCGTGCTTCACGAGCGCGCCGACGTCGTCGAGAGCAACGGGCACATCTTCCACTCGGAGCACCTCACCCTGTCCGCTCCCTCGGTGATCAAGCTGCGGCGCTTCGTCAGGGTTCGCTTCGACCGGCGGGTTCCCCTCAACCGGCGATCGATCTTCCTGCGCGACGACTTCACCTGCCAGTACTGCGACCGGCCTGCCGAGAACGTCGATCACGTGGTGCCGAGGTCCCAGGGAGGCGAGCACGACTGGGGCAACGTCGTCGCCGCCTGCCGCCGGTGCAACACGAAGAAGGGCGGGCGGACGCCGGAGCAGGCGGGGCTCACTCTGCGGCGCCCGCCGCAGGTGC
>DKBA01000306.1:0-212 GCA_002450985.1 Acidimicrobiia bacterium UBA6912 | reverse complement strand
CTGCTCGCCGTCCCGATCGGTCTGGTCCTGGCGTGGGTCATCGCACGGCGGTGGGGCCCCGGCATCGAGGGCGACGGGGTGCCGGAGACCATGGTGGGGCTGGCGCTGCGTGGAGGCTATCTCCCGGCCCGCACCGTAGGTGCCAAGCTCGCCGCTACGGTCGTCACCCTCGGGTTCGGCGGCTCGGCGGGCCGGGAGGGGCCGATCGTGCA
>DKBA01000105.1 GCA_002450985.1 Acidimicrobiia bacterium UBA6912 | reverse complement strand
GAATGGCTCCCAACTTGGCTCCCAGAGGGCATCCCAGCCGCGTCCACGTCATGAGTCGCAGACTCGCAACTACTCTAAAGATTTTAGGGTAAGGTAGGGCTCGTGCGAACCGAGGTCTCCCAAGCCCTCAGCGAGGAGCCTGCCAACGTAGGCCACGCGCTCCTCGCCATCCCTGAGAACCAATGGTACGACCGCAAGAGCGCTCGGGTAGCCGCACGCGACCTCGCGAACGCTGAGATTGCCTTTGCCAACGCGGAAGGTGGAACGATCGTCGTGGGCCTTGGAGCCGACAGGGTCGAAGGTGTGGACTCTCAAGGCCAACGGGTCAACGACCTGCGGCAAGCGGCTATGGACCACACCCAACCCCTAGTCCGCGCACGTGCCCGAGAGATCGGGTGCACCAACGAGAGGGGCGATGCCGACCACCTTCTCGTGATCGAAATCGAACCATCGGCCGAGGTCCATGGCAACCGGAAGGACGAGGTTTACCTGCGTGTCGGCGACGAGACCAGGCGCCTGTCCTTTGCTCAACGACAGGAGCTCACCTACGACAAAGGACAAAGCGTCTTCGACGGCACCACCGTTCCCAACGTGTCCGAGGAAGACCTGGATTGGGAGAGCATCTATGGGTGGGCCGAGCCGCTCGGTGCGGCGGACCCCGAGCGGCTGATGCGACGCCGTGGCCTCCTACGCGACGAGGGTGTGACCGCTGCTGCCGTCCTGCTCTTCGGCAAGGAACCGCAGGTCACCTTCCCAAACGCATACGTCCGCGTCCTCAGGTTCCGAGGCACAGAGCGTCAGACCGGCGGGCGGCAGCAGCTCCTCGAGGACCGCGCGTTCGACGGCACGATCGACGAGGTTCTCACGCGCTCGTCCGAAGCAGTCCGAAGCCTCCAGCCGACGTCACGCCGTCTGTCTACGTCCGGCCGCTTCGCCAACCTTCCGCTGATACCCGAAGATGCATGGCTTGAGTCGATCGTCAACGCCGTCATCCACCGCTCGTACTCGCTCGGAGGCGATCACATTCGAGTCGAGGTCTTCGACGACCGCATCGAGGTCTCGAACCCCGGGCGATTCCCCGGACTGGCCGAGGCACGCGACCCAAGGGAGGCAATGCGATTCGCCCGCAATCCACGCGTTGCGCGCGTGTGCACGGAACAAGGCTGGGCCCAGGAACTCGGCGAGGGCATTCGACGGATGTTCGAAGAGATGGCCCTTTTCGGCCTCCCTGCCCCGTCGTACCACCAGACAGCCGGAGCAGTCCGGGTAGTGCTTACGGCCACGCACGTTGACCCGGAAGTAGCAGAACAGCTTCCGGCCGGGTGGCACGACGTCGTGGCAGCTCTACGTCAAGTCGGCCGTCTCAAGACCGGCGAAGTGGAGGAACTGCTCGCCGTCACAAGGCCAACGGCAATCAGGCGGCTCCGTCAGATGGAGAAGCTCGGCGTGATCCGGTGGATCGGAAAGAGCGACACGGATCCGAACGCCTTTTGGACTCTCCCGGAGTAGCCGACTCGGACTTCGGGACGCCACGATCACGATCGGCGGCTGCGACAATCGGCACTGTGCCCTGGTCCAAACCTGCTGAAGACCTTCTCGCTCAGATCGAGGCGCTGCGCGCCGAGAATCGTCGGCTGCGCGACCTCCTCGGGCTGGACGACCGTGCGGACGACGGGCACCAGAAGGCGTGGGGGCCGACCCTGTTCAGCCAAACGGTGGTCGCCGAATCGATCGACGAGGACGCTCCACTCGAGGCGAAGTTGGCGCTCATGCGCTCGCTGTTCGGCGCCCGGTCTGACGTGTTCGCTGTGCGCTGGGAGAACGCTGCTACCGGCAGGTCCGGCTGGTCGCCTGCGGTTCGCGGCGGGTGGACGAAGCGGGCGAGGGAGCACGACTACCTGCCCCTGACGGATGAGGTCTTTGCGCAACACCTCTTGGGGCAGTCCACAATCGGCATCTATCCCCTGCTGCGCGACGACAGCTGCACGCTGCTCGCTTGTGACTTCGACGGCGGCTCATGGGTGCTTGATGCCCTGGCGTTCCTCGATGCCTGCCACGACGTCGAGGTGCCGGCCGTACTCGAGCGATCGCGCTCGGGCGACGGCGCGCACGTGTGGATCTTTTTCTCCGCTCCCGTCCCGGCGGCGACAGCCCGGTCCCTCGGCGCCTCACTGCTGCGGCGGGCAATGACCGCAAGAGCCGAGCTCGACCTGGCCAGCTACGACAGGTTCTTCCCGTCCCAGGACTTCATGCCCAAGGGATCGTTCGGCAACCTGATCGCGGTGCCGCTCGACGGAGAACGCCTGCGTGTCGGGGCGACCGCCTTCCTCGATCCCACATCACTCGAGCCTTGGCCTGACCAGTGGCGATTCCTCTCATCGGTCGCACGTATCGCCCCGGATGCGGTGGCGTCCCTCGCCGAGTCGCTGCGACCCGTGGCGTCGGGACCGGCCATGGGCCTTGCCGACCTCCTCAGCGACAACGGACCGCAGCCACCCCCGGTCGTCCGGGCGCGCCTCGGCGCAGGCCTCTCCATCGAACGGACAGGTCTGCCGCCGGCTCTGGTGGCGGCTCTCAAGCATCTCGCCTCGATCCAGAACCCGCAGTTCTACGAGAAGCAGCGTATGCGATTCTCCACGTGGGACACGCCGCGCTTCATCCGGTGCTACGAGGAGGATCTCGAGTGGCTCCACCTCCCCAGAGGTCTGGTCGAACGCACCGGCGAACTCCTTGCGGAGATTGGGAGCCGCCTCGACGTCGCAGACGTTCGGCCCTCACCAGAGTCGATCTCGGTCTGGTTCCGTTCCGAGCTCCAAGCGCAACAACGAGAGGCGGTGGCGGCCGTCGAGTCACACGAGCGCGGCGTGATCGTGGCGCCACCGGGAGCAGGCAAGACGGTGATGGCGTGCGCCGTGATCGCTCACCACCAGACGCCGACACTCGTCTTGGTCGACCGCAAGCCCCTCGTCGAGCAATGGACGGACCGCCTCTGCAACCATCTCGGCATCGACGAGAGCCGGATCGGGGTGATCGGCGGCGGGAAGACGAAGCCCACCGGCTTCGTCGATGTGGCGATGATCCAGACGCTTGCCCGCCAGGACGACCCGGCCGCCACCTTCTCGAACTACGGGCTGGTCGTCGTCGATGAGTGCCACCACATACCGGCGGTCTCTTTCGAGGCGTGCGTCCGCCGTGCGCCGTCTCGGCGGTGGCTCGGCCTCACGGCAACTCCGTATCGGCGGGACGGCCTGGAGGGAATCATCGCGCTCCAATGCGGCCCGGTCCGGCACGAGATCCGGCCAGTCGACGCGGAAGGGATCGCGCTCGTGAATCGGGAGCTGGTAGTGCACGAGACGGACACGACGGTCTCCGAGGACGAAGCACGCGAGATCCACACGGTTCTCTCGGCCGTCGCCGAGGATGAGGCGAGAACGGCCCAGATCTGCCAAGACGTCCAGGATGCGGTCGCCGCTGGCCGCACTTGCCTCGTGTTGACCCAACGGACGTCTCACATCGACGCGTTGGTCGCCGGTCTCGCCGACATGGGCACCCCGGCGCTGGTCCTGAGGGGAGGACTCGGAAAGAGGGCACGCCAAGCGGTTGCCGACGCCATCGCGTCTCACCCTCCGGACGAGGGCATCGTTCTAGTAGCCACTGGGTCGTACCTCGGAGAGGGTTTCGATTGGCCGGAGCTCGACACGTTGTTCCTCGCCTTCCCGATCGCGTTCAAAGGCCGAGTGGTCCAGTACGTTGGGCGACTGCTCCGCGCCCACGAAGACAAGCTCGGCGTGCAGCTTCACGACTACGTCGACATAGAGATCCCGGTGCTCAACCGCATGCATACCAAGCGCATCCCCGCGTATCGCACGCTCGGCTTCGACATCCCGAAAACCCGGCGGCGGTGAGCGCCGCCGGCCGACGTGCACCACCGAGCCCTTCCCGCCTACCCGCGGGCGTCCTGGTGAGGCCGCGCATCGTGAGGTCGTCGACGAGCGTCCGGCCAGCTGCGAGGCCTCGCCGTGTGAGAGTGAACCACCTCGACCTGAATGAGTCGCTCGTGGCCGTAGACTCTTGACCATGCGATTCACCGCCGCCGTCACCCATGAGCCGCCTTGGTACGTCGCCCGCTGTCTTGAGGTGGAGGTCACCAGCCAGGGGGAGAACGTGGAGGGAGCCTTGAACAACCTCCGCGAGGCCCTCGAGCTCTACTTCGAGGACCAGCCGCTTCCCGATCACATCGACACTCCGATCATCGCTCCGGTTGACATCCCGGCGTGAGCCCGAGCCTCCCCATCGTCTCCGGACGCGACGTGGTTCGCGCCCTCGCCAAGATCGGTTTCCTCGAGGTGAGTCAGCGCGGCAGTCATGTGAAGCTGCGGAACGAAGCCAACCGGACGGTGATCGTTCCAATGCATCGCGAGTTGGCACGCGGCACACTGCGTTCAGTTCTGCGTCAGGCAGATCTCACCGTGGAGGGATTCACCGAGCTGCTGTGAAACGCGAGCGAATGGCTCCTGGACGTCAGAAGGTCCACTCGCCACCACCGGGCTGAATCTGTTGCGGCACAACGGTTTCGCCAGCACGCCCGGAGGGACTCGAACCCCCAACCTTCTGATCCGTAGTCACACAGATGTCGTCCCGTCCGGTGTCGTTGCGTCCATCTGGTGCCGTCCTGTCAACGCTTCTGGCGAGCTTTGTGTCGGTCTGTCCAGCTGGTGACGTGCCGTGCGCTGGAGTTGGGTTGCAGTTGGGTTGCACCACCAAGGTAGGAGGCGGGATCGTCGCATCAGACTGACATATCGCCGCCAGGTCGGCGAAGCCCGTCCTGTCCTCATTGCATCAGAAGGAACTTGGCGGTGGCCTCTCCCGGGATCGCGGTCCCGATGCGACAACCTTCGCGCCGGGCGACCGGTTGAAGGTCGTCGGGCTCAACCCAGCAACGTTGTCACATCTGTGACGGCGATCGCCGGTGCATCGCGACGCGCCTTGTCGGTCGCAGTCGGCAGTTCCCCCAGCGGTGTGTACGTGGCGCTGTCCAGATTGAGGCCGATCGCCGCCGCATCGGGTGGGTCGAGGCGCTCGAGGAGCGCCTTCGAGACGAGGATCAGCCCGCCGGACGCACACGCCTCGATACGAGCGGTCTCGTTCACCTGGTCGCCGAGTGCGGTGACCTCGGATCGGGCGGCGGTGCCAATGTTCCCCATGTAGAGCGTCCCTCCCCAGTGCAGCCCGAATCGAACGGTGATCGAACCGGGGGGAAGGCCGGACCTCTCGGCGACGTCGGTCATCCCGTCGCGGATGGCGATGGCAGCCGAGATGCACCCCCGTACCGCCGCCGACTCCGAACCTGATGTCTCGGTCGGGAAGAACGCCACCACGCCGTCGCCCACGTGGCGTCCAACGACACCGCCGGCATCGACGATCGCCTGATCGGCCGGCCACGACGCACCCGGCAATACGATGATCGAAACGTCCCGAACCTTCACCAGAACCTGGTTGAAGAAGTTCGTGTAGTTGGTGGACGTCGGCGCGGCGTCGGTGCCGCCGAGCA
>DKBA01000124.1 GCA_002450985.1 Acidimicrobiia bacterium UBA6912 | reverse complement strand
CCGGGGGTGTTCGACGCCGACGGTCATGACTACCGGGGCGATCTCGTCCCCTTCCTCAACGCCGTTCTGGGCTTTGACGCCTCCGACGAGCTGCAGAGGAGGATCGTCGCCGCCCTCGAGACCGAGGAAGCCCGCCGTACCCGGTGGATCAAGGAACGGGGCAAAGTCGGCGAGAGCATGGCCGCCGTCATCATCGACAAAGTGAGAGAACAGAACCCCGATGCCTTCGAGGAAGCAGTGCGCACCGTCGAGCAGGACTTCGTGGCTGAGTTCGAGCAGCCAACGAGCTGACCTGCCCAGCGGTGCCGCGTGAGCTCAGGCCCGGGGGACCTCACCGAGCTCGGCACGTACCGCTCGGTCGACGTTGGCGTGAATACGGTCCTCACCGATCTTCTGTGCGACGCCGTCGGCGCGCAGGACATGAAGCACGACCGGCTTGACGCGTGCCAGTCGGAGCGAGACTCCGGCGGTCTCGGCCAGTTCCTTCAACTCACCGAGCTTCGCCGAGCCCTGCGAATCGATGAAGTTGACCCCGGCGCAGTCGATGATGACGCTGGTCACCGGCTCCTCGGCGTCGACCACCGCCTCGCGCAGGCGGTCTTCGAGCGAGTCGGCGGTCACGAAGTACAGCTCGCCGTCGAGCCGGACGACGAACAGCCCCGGATAGGTCTGCCCATCCGGGTACTCCGCGAGGGAGCGGAACGCGGATGTGCCGGGCTCGCGGCCGAGCACGGGCATGGCCGGATGAGCGCTCACGTACACCAGCCATCCGATCGATAGCACCACGCCGACGACCACGCCGGCGAGCACGCCAACGCTGACCACGCCCAGGATGGCGGCGGTGGCGATCCAGAAGTCGGCCCGCTTGACCCGCCACAGCCTCCGCATCTCGGGGACGTCCATCATCCCGAACACGACCGCGTCGACGATGAGCGCGGCGAGCACGGGCTTCGGGAGGTCGGAGAACAACGGCGCCAGGGCAAAGAGGGTGAGCAACACGACGACGCCGGTGACGATCGACGCCATGGGAGTGCGGGCCCCGGCGGAGTCGTTCAACGAGCTGGCCGACAGACTCGTCGACACGGGCATACCTTGAAAGAGCCCGGCGGTGACGTTCGACATGCCCTGGGCGACGGACTCCTGATTGACGTCGATGCGGTACCGGTGGCGGGTCGCAAACGTCCGCGCATCACCCGCCGTCTGCGAGAAGCCGATGAGCAGGAGGCCGACGGCTGCGATCCCGATCGTCGACAGCTGGTCGCGAAACAGCTCCGCAGGAGGCAATGCCGGCAGCGGGAGGCCTCTCGGTACCTCGCCGACCGTGGCGATGCCCCGGTCGGCAAGGTCGAAGAGGCGAGAGACGATCAAGCCGCCGACGACGAGCACGAGCGCTCCGGGCACTCGCGGTGCGACGAACCTGAGCCCGAGGATCACAGCCAGCGCCACCACGGCGACAATGAACGTCGCCGCGTGGAACTCGCCGATGGTCTCGAGCCACTGGTACAGCTTCTGCCAGCTGTTCTCGCCGCCGGCCTCGGTGCCGGACATCTTGGGGAGCTCCCCGACCACCACCTCGATGGCCGCTCCGAACAGGAACCCCGTGATCACCGCCTTGGAGAGGAACTGCGAGATCCATCCCATGCGGAACAGCGCCAGGGCGAGGAAGGCCACACCGGCCGCAATCGTGATGGCAGCGACGAGCTGCGCCGACTCGTCCCCGGTGGCAAAGCCCGCAGTGACCACGGCACTGGCCGCCACTGCGGCGAGCGCCGAACTCGGCCCGGTCGAGATCTGCCGCGAGGTGCCAAAGAGCGCATAGACGATGGCGCCCGCGGCCGCCGCATACAGCCCGGCTTCCAGCGGGACCCGCGCGATGCCGGCATAGCCGAGCGCCTTCGGGATCACCAGGGCGGCAACCGTGATACCGGCGATCGCGTCGTACCGGAGGTTCGACCGGTCGTACGCCGGCAGCCATTCGAGCGCCGGCACGAGGCGCTTCCATCGGCTCATGCGGCTTCTCCCAGCCAACCCCTCACCCGGGTGCCGCGAGCTCGACGGCCCCGAACTGCATCACGTCGGGGGCGCATCACCCGGCGATCTCCACTTCGAGCCCGCCGTCCTCGATGGCCGTGCGGAACGCCTCGTAGTCCGCGTGGTTCTGCGCTGCGTAGCGCATCGCGAACTCCCCCATCGCCTTGTCGAACACGTCACCGCTCCCGACGTAGCCGGAGATCGCCGCCGGATCGCCTGATACGGCATGGGCCCGCGCCAGTGTGAGTCCGCACAGCTCTCCGTAGCGGACGAAGCCCTGCTCCCGAGTGGTGTCCAGGTCCACCGAGCCCTTCCAGTCCTTGAGCTGCCGCCAGTANNAGGTGCTCTGCGAGAACCGACGTCGTGGCTTCCTTGACCTGCAACAGCAACACATCGTCCGGGTGACGCCCCATGAACAGCGCCACGAGGCACCGCGTGCCGACGCTGCCCACACCAACGACCTTGACCGCAACGTCGAGCAGGCGGTAACGGGCCAGCAACTCCCGCGTCCGGTCGGACAGGCTCGAAGCGTATTGATCGTAAGCAGTCTGTACGAGGTCTTGGAGGCTGGCGGGATCCACCGCCGCTCTCGGCAGTTCGCGAAGCGGCACCAGCAGCGGCGGAGCGCTCTTGAAGCGATACGATCCGCTGCTCTCCTCGACGAGTTTCCGAGCCGCCTGGAGGTGGTTCTTCGACTTGGCCTTGGCGGTGAACTCGTCGATGCGCTTGGTCATCTTCTTGGCGTCCTTCTTCCGCATTTCGCCGGCGGCCGCGCGCTCTTCCACGAGCCGCGTCAGGTCTGCCACCGGGATGCGGGAATACCAGTTCTCGAGCCACCCGCGGCCGGCGAGCTCCGCCATCGCCGTCCGATACGCCTGCGACGCCTTCTCCGCCAGTCCCCGACAGACCTGCGGGTCGAAACCGCGATGCTGGCCGGCGATGGCGAAGCTGGCGACCAAGCGCTTGACGTCCCACTCGAAAGGACCGGGGAGCGTCTCGTCGAAGTCGTTCAGGTCGAAGACGAGCGTACGCTCCGGCGACGCGTACGCACCGAAGTTGGCGAGGTGGGCGTCGCCGCAGAGCTGTACGTCGAAGCCGGCGCTGGGCGTGGCGGAAAGGTCGGTCGCCAAGATGCGAGCAGCGCCGCGAAAGAAGGCAAACGGCGACTCCGCCATTCGGCCCCTGCGGACGGGGACCAGCCACGGAAGACGATCGACATTCTGACCCTCGATGAGCTCGACGGGGTCGGGACGGTCGGGCGCGGGAACCCACTCACCGTGACTCGACCGCGGCACCTCCTTGCGCCGCGCCCTTGCGGACTCCTCCACCTCGTCGGCGGTCGACAACTCCGTCTGTACGCTCATCGCCATCCTCTCTCACACCACCAAGGCCACTCCGGAAGACGCGACTCTATCCGTTCCGAAGATCACGCGCCCGCCGCGAGATCATCGCCGTGTGCGGTGAGCGACCAGATGATCGCCACCGAGACCGCGATGAAGAGGATCGCCCAGATGGGATAGTAGGGCAGCCAGGCAAAAGCGATCAGGGCCGACGCGACGGCGATGATGACGCCGACGGTACGCGCCCACACAACACCCCGGAAGATGCCGAAGCCGGCGAGCGAGACGACGATGCCGAGGATCATGTGCGTCCACCCCCATACAGTCGTGTCGAACTCGAAGACCCATTCCTGGGTGATGACATAGAAGGCGTCATCCAAGACGGCGACGAGCCCGACGATGACCCACCAGATCCCCATGAGCACCATCATGGTTGCGGCGAACATGGCCCATCCCATCGCCCACGGGTTCGGTCTGCTCATCGCTCCTCCTTCACCGGTGACCATACGAACGCCATTCTTGCGTGCCGGCAACCTCGGGCGCTACCGGACTCGCATGCCCCGGCCGGGACCAACGACGGGTCGCTTCTCGGGGCGATGGCGGCTGTGATCGAAGCGCACGGCAGAGGCGGTCGTCGAGCGGGAGGCGCACTCCCTCTACGATGTCGTCGACCGACCAGACGGGAAGGACCTCCGACATGTGTTGTCTACTGACGGCCCTCGTGCTCGTTGGGCCGCGGCTCACGATTCTCATCTGGTGGCCGCTGGCAATGGGTCGCTGGGAAGCGGCGTTCGATTCGTTCTGGCTGCCGTTTCTCGGTTTCTTGATCGCCCCGTGGACGACGCTGATGTACGTCGCGGTCGCCCCGACCGGGTCGCTCGTCGGCATCGACTGGTTCTTCCTCGGCATCGCCATCGTCGCCGACGTCGCCAGCTACTCGGGAGGGGCGTACGGGAACCGCGACCGGCTGCCAATGTATGCGCGGTGAACGGACCCGATGGGTGGCGCCCGCCGGCGCCGGGTACCTGGCTCTGGCGGCAAGGTGGCCCCTATGCCGACCCGGCGGTCGGCTTCTCGCCGAGGGCGAGATAGAGGCGGCTCACCAGCGCCCGCGCCACCATCATCGTCACCACGATGGCGATGACCATGAGGAAGCCGCCGAGCTCCACGTGCTCGCCGAAAACGAGATCGACGACCTCCAGGATGACGAACTTGCTGCCGAAGAGGACGGCCCACACGGCCAGGAAGTTCATCACCTTCGCCCACGTGGCCTCGATCCTGCCGAAGAACGCAGAGATCCGATGCTCGAATGCCACGATGACGTCGAGGAGCAACTTGAGTAGGACGGCGGTGAAGATCGAGATGGTGAAGGAATCGATGACCACCGACTCGGCGTGCTCGACGAAGAGGTTGAGCACGATCGTGTAGACGAGGACGTCCGTCATCACCGAGGCGAACCGCCGCTGC
>DKBA01000019.1 GCA_002450985.1 Acidimicrobiia bacterium UBA6912 | reverse complement strand
CGAGCTACCAGACTGCTCCACCCCGCGTCGTGGAACGGTGAGTATACCACCGTGACGGTCTGGGGATTCACGGCCCGGAGGCCACTTGATCCACCAGAGGTACCCGGGGTACGTTGCCTTGACATGTGAGTAAATACTCACATATCATCCCGGCATGGACGAGGTTTTCAAGGCCGTCAACGACCCCAGCCGGCGCCTGCTGCTCGACGCCCTGTTCGAAGCGGACGGGCAAACGCTGGGTGAGCTGTGCGACCACCTCCCCGAGATGACGCGGTTCGGCGTCATGAACCATCTCCGGATCCTCGAGGAGGCCGGCTTGGTGACGACCCGCAAGCAGGGACGCTCCAAGTACCACTACCTGAACCCCGTCCCGATCAGGCTGATCCACGATCGCTGGATCAGCAAGTACGCCGAGCCCACCGTCGGAGCGATCGCCGGCCTCAAGGCTCATCTCGAGAGAGGACGCATCGTGGAGAAACCGGCGCACATCTACAAGGCCTACATCCGAGCCTCGGTGGAGGAGGTGTGGCACGCGATCACCGACCCCGATCTCACCGTGCAGTACTTCTACAGCACACGAGTTCAGTCGGACTGGCACGTCGGCAGCTCGATGCACTACTACGACGTCAACGGCGGCCTGGTGAGCGAGGGCGAGATCATCGCCATCGACCCGCCGAAGCGGCTCGAGTGCACGTTCCAGGCGCTGTGGGACGAGGCGCTGGTCAAGGAGGGCCCGGTGCGGGAGGTCTGGGAGATCCGCGAGGTCAATGGCATGGCCGAGCTCACCATCGAGCTGTGGGACATCGAGGTCGGCGGCCGCACCTACGAGGACTTCACCAACGGTCTGCCCTACATCGTGTCCGGCATGAAGACGCTGCTGGAGACCGGCACGGCCTTGTCGGCGAAGTCCTGACCACGCGCCCGGGCGGGGCCGCCCCCGAAGGAGCGGCCCCGCCCGGCGGCGGTCGACGCGGCGTTCAGCCGACGCCGACGAGCTCGGGCTCAGGCACGGGGACGACCGCGGGTGGGCCTTCGATGTGGATCTCGGGCAGCCAGTGCAGCCACCGGGGCAGGTACCAGTTGCGGGCTCCGAGGAGTTTCATGGTCGCCGGGACCAGCGCGGTGCGCACGATCGTGGCGTCGAGGGCGACCGCGACGGCGAGCCCGAAGCCCATCTGCTGGAGACCGACCAACGGACCACCGGCGAAGCCGGCGAAGACCGCCACCATGATCGCCGCCGCGCCGGTGATCAGCTTGCCCGTCGTGCGCAGCCCATAGGCTACGGACTCTGCGTTGTCGCCCGTCTGGTCGAAGCGCTCCCGGATGCGGCTCAGCATGAACACGTGGTAGTCCATGGAGAGGCCGAACAGGATGCTGAAGAGGAACAGCGGCAGCCCGGCTTCGATGGCCTCGACCTGGCCGAAGCCCAGCCAGCCGGCGATGTCCTTGAAGATCTCGGGACCGGTTCCCTGTTGGAAGAAGAGGACGAGCATCCCGTAGGCGGCGGCGACCGAGAGGAGGTTCATCGCGATCGCCTTTGCCGGGATGACGAGCGAGCGGAAGGCCACCGTCAGCAACAGGAACGACGAGCCGAGCACGAACAGCAGCACGATCGGGGTGAAGCGCTGTGTCTGGTCGAGGTAGTCGACGTTGTAGGCGGTGTCGCCGCCGACGAGCACGTCGACGCGTTGGCCTTCGAACGCAGCGGGGATGACGTCCGTCCGCAGCCGGCGCACCGTGTCCATGGCGTCGGTGCGGGCGACGTCCCCGGCGAGGGTCACAGACACGATCGCCAGCTCGCCGTCCGGGCTGAGCTCGACCGTTGACGGCCCGAACGCAGGATCGCCGGCGAGTGACACCTGCAGCGTGGCGACGGACGCTTCGACCTCTGGCGTGATCCGCCCGCTGACGACGATCTCGACGGGAGAGCCCATGCCGCCGGAGAACTCGTCCTCGAGCACGAGGAACGCCTGCTTCGAGCCCACCTCGTCGGGCAGCGTGCTCACGCCGGAGAAGCCCTGCTCCAGCCCGAGGAACGGCACGGCGGCGAGCAGCAGGACGCCGCCGGCGAGCGCAACGCTGACGGCGGGGCGGCGCATCACCGTGGTGCTCACCCGGTCCCACGCTCGTCCCCGGCTGCGGCGGGAGCGACGCCGCCCGATGTGGAGGGCGTCGATACGATCTCCGAGCAGGTGCAGCACCGCCGGGAGCAGGGTCAACGACGCAGCCACTGCCACCGACACGACGAGGATCGCCCCGAGGCCGATGCCCCGCCCCACGGTGTTGGGCAGCAACAGCATCCCGGCGAGGGCGAGCACGACCGTCATGCCGGAGAAGAACACGGCCTTGCCGGCAGTGGCGCCTGCTCGGGCGATCGCCTCCCGCTTGTCGAGGCCGTGGGACCGTTCCTCCCGGTAGCGGGACACGATGAAGAGCGAGTAGTCGATACCGACGGCCAGGCCGATCATGGTGATCAGATTGACGATGAAGAACGAGAGCTCGAATCCCGAGCCGATGAGGGCGGCGCCGCCCAACGAGATGGCGATGGCCATGATGGCGAGCACGATGGGGACCAGGCCGGCGACCACTGCGCCGAACACCAGCACCAGCACGACGAGAGCGACCGCGATGCCGATCGTCTCGCCTTGCTGGAGACCTTCCTCGGCGAGTCGGATGAAGTCGTTCTCCAACGACAGCGGACCGGCGACCACCGCCTCGTACCCTTCGGGGACGGTGACGGTGGCGACGGCGGCGACCAGCTCTTCGGCGCTGTGGGTCAGCGCAGTGTGATCCTCGCCTGCCATCGTCACCGGGAGGAGGGTGGCGTGCCCGGATGCGGAGACGGCGCCGTCGCCGGTGAGGTAGCTCCCGACGTGATGCACGACGCCCCGACCGAGTGCGCCGACCGATCTCTGCAGCTCGGCCACGAACGCCTCGTAGGCGGGGTCGGACACGTCGGTGGGACCGGTCACCACGATGAACTCGGTGGCGGAATCGGCGCTGCCCCGGTGCGCTTCCACCAGGGCGTCGGCCTGTTTCGACTCGGGGTTGTTGAGGAACTCGTCGCCCGTGGTGAGGGCGTCGCCCAGGAGCGCCGACGACAGCACGGCCGCGGCGATGAGGGCCACGATCCATACGGCGAGCGTCCGCCAGGGACGGCGGCTCGCCGCTCGGGCCAGGGATTCGGTGGTGAGCTGCACGGGTCTGTCTCCTTCGTGGAGGCTGCGGCGATTCCGCAGCTCGCAACGAAGCGAAGGTATGGGCCTGGGTCCGTCGGGTCACCGCTCTCCAGAACCATCACCGCACCCGCCGCGAGATGGGTCGGGATGCGTCCTCAGGCGGCGCATCTCCATCTCCAGGAGGAGCCGGCGACCCTTCCCGCGATGGGTGAACCCGCCTCCGCCGTGCCGTACCGTGGCGTGATGACCACCAGCAGCATCCCCTGCGGCGCCTCGTGTGCCATCATCCGACGATGGTGACCGGTTCCGGCTCGGCGCAGGCATCGGTGGGAAGCACGACCCTTGCTTTCGAAGGCCCGTTCGTCCGCTGGCCGCGTGTCGCCGATGCCGTGCTGGCCGCAGTCGTGTTCGGGTTGGCGGTGTTCGTGGTGGAGGGAGCGAACCCGGACGACCTCGCCATCCGGCCGCTCGACGAGGTCCCGATTGCCGCGTTCGTGCTCTTCACCGTCGCGTGCGGGGCTCTGCTGTGGAGGAGATCTCGACCGCTCCCGGTCTTCGCCGTCACGCTGGTGACCGCCTCGCTGTCCGGAATACTCGGCTATTCCGATCTCGTCGGCTTCTCCTTCATCATCTCCGTGTACGGGGCGGGCCGCTACGTCACCGACGATCGGTGGAGCTACGCCGCCCTCGGTGTGGCGCTGCTCTTTGCGCTGAGCACATGGTTCCTCGACGAGCCCAGCCTCGCCGCCGTCGGGTTCGGGCTGATCGTCATGAGCGGCACCTGGTACGCGGGTCGGCGGATGCGATTCCGCGGTGAGCGAGCCGCTCAGCTGGAACGGGAGCGGCGCGCCGAAGCCCGTCGTATGGTCGCCGAGGAACGTACCCGGATCGCTCGCGAGCTTCACGACGTGGTCGCCCACCGGGTGAGCCTGATGACGGTGCAGGCCGGCGCCGCAAAGACGGTGGCCGCCTCCGATCTCGACAGCGCCGTGCAGGCGATGGAGGCGGTGGAGCGGGCCGGTCGCGAAGCTCTCGACGAGTTGCGCCATCTCCTCGCCGTGCTGCGGCCCGACGCCGACGCCGACACGCTCGGTCCGCAGCCGGGGCTCGGCGACATACCGGAGTTGGTGCGCCAGTTCGCCGACGCCGGTCTCGAGGTGAGGCTCGCCGTGGACGGAACACCTACCGACCTCCCGGCACGGGTCGACCTGTTCGGCTACCGCATCGTGCAGGAGGCGCTGACGAACGTGCTGAAGCACGCCGGCCCCGATGCGCAGGCGGAGGTACGCCTCGGCGTCGATGCGGGCAGCCTCGTCGTCGATGTGCAGGACAGCGGCCGCGGTGCCACGATTCTGCCCGGGTCGGGCCACGGGATCATCGGCATGCGCGAGCGCGCTCGTCTGCTCGGGGGAACGCTCGAGGCCGGGCCGCACCCCGGCGGCGGTTTCCACGTTCTCGCCCGGCTTCCGGTCGACGGAGTGACACCGTGACGATCCGGGTCGCCGTGGTCGACGACCAGGCGCTCGTGCGCGGCGGGTTCGCCATGGTGCTGAACCACCAGGACGACATCGAGGTCGTCGCCGAGGCCGGCACCGGTCGCGCAGCCATCGAGGCGGCACGGCAGCACCGTCCCGACGTCATCCTCATGGACATCCGCATGCCCGAGATGGATGGCCTGGAGGCGACGTCCCGGATCCTCGCAGAGGCGGACTGGCCGGTGCGGGTCGTGATCCTCACGACGTTCGACCCGGACGACTACGTGTACCGGGCGCTGCGGGCGGGTGCCAGCGGCTTCGTGCTGAAGGACATCCCACCCGCCGAGCTGGTTGCGGCCGTGCGCACCGTGGCCGACGGCGGCGCCCTCCTCGCGCCCTCGATCACCCGGCGGCTGATCGGCAAGTTCGCCGAGCGGTTGGCCGTCGGCACCGCCCTTGCAGGGAGATCGGAGCGGCTCACCGACCGGGAGCGGGAGGTGGTGGTGGCCATCGCCCACGGCGCCAGCAACGCCGAGATCGGAGAGGCCCTCTTCATCGGGCACGCAACCGTGAAGTCGCACGTCTCGAACATCCTCACCAAGCTCGGCCTGCGCGACCGGGCCCAGATCGTGGTCTTCGCCTACGAGAGCGGGCTGGTGGAGGCCGGCAGCACCGACATCGGGTCCTGAGCAGGGCGTCCCGGATCAGGGGGTGTCCCTGGCACCGATCAGTCGCGCCGTTCAGCCGTTGGCGCACCGGTCACCGCCCGGCGTCATCGGCACCATCGACGAGACGTCGCCGATCTCCTCACCAGCACGTACGAGGACAGGACGTTGGGCGGGTCCGTCAGCCACCAGGCGGCATCGTCGTGGCAGGAGCTGCTGTGTGCCGCGTTACCCCGGCATCCGCGATGGACGCTGGCGTCCCGGGGCGGACCTCGTGCGATTCAGGAGTCGAGTGCCGATGGGGACGAGGGCGAACAACAGTGTCAGGACGATGAGCCCGATCCACCAGCTCAAGATCGTATCGAGCGATGGGCCGCCGCCATCGAAGGGGAGGTTGCGAAGAGCCTCGACGATGGCGTTCTCCAGGCTGGCGACGAGGAGCGCCCCGAGGCCGACACCGGCGACGATCGCCGCGGCCACGGCGCCGATCGCGA
>DKBA01000308.1 GCA_002450985.1 Acidimicrobiia bacterium UBA6912 | reverse complement strand
CACTCTCACCACGGACGAAGGCACCCTCGCCTACGACGACACCGGCGGGGACGGGGCGCTGCTCCTGCTGCTCCCCGGGGCGGGCGACGTCCGCAGCGAGCATCGCTTTCTCGCTCCCCTGCTCGCCGCCCAGGGGTACCGGGTGGTGACGGCAGACCTCCGCGGCCACGGCGAGACCTCACCGTCGTGGGCAGAGTTCGGGATGGCGGCGACCTCCCGGGACATCCTCGCCCTCATCCGTCACCTCGACGCCGGCCCGGCGACCATCGTGGCGAACTCCTTCGCCCCGGCGGCGGCGCTGTGGGCGGCGGCCGAGGCACCCGAGGCGATCCGCGGCATCGTCGCCATCAGCCCCCACATCGCCGCCGGCGGCTCTGCGTTCCAGAAGCTGGCGCTCGAGACCGCTATGCGCGGCCCGTGGGCGGCGCCGCTGTGGGCTCGCTTCTACCGCTCCTGGTACAAGGGTCACGTCCCCGACGACCTCGACCAGGAGATCGGAAAGCTCNNGTGCTCGCCGTCTTCGGCTCCGCCGACGACCACTTCCCCGATCCCGAGGCCGAGGCGCACGAGGTGGCCACAGCCACGAAGGGTCGCTTCGAGTTGGTCGACGGCGCCGGCCACTATCCCCACGTCGAGCAGCCGCAGGTCGTCGCCGACATGATCGCCCGTTTCCTCGTCGCCCAACGCTGATGCCGAAAACCCGTCCTGGCCTCACGACCGATGCCGTCGTTGCTGCGGCCGCCGAGCTCGTCGATGCCGACGGGCTCGGTGCGCTGTCGCTCAGCACGCTGGCCGACCGGCTCGGTGTGAAGACGCCGTCCCTCTACAACCACGTTGCCGGACTCGGCGGGCTGCGCACGCTGCTCGCCCTCCACGGCATCGAGCTGCTCGCCGAATCGCTGCGCACCGCGACGATGGGGCGCAGCCGCGGCGACGCGGTCCGCCACCTCGCCGCGGCCTACCGCCAGTTCGCCCGTGAGCACCCCGGTCTCTACCCGCTCACCCAGGAAGCCCATCCGGAGGACCCGGCGTACGACGAGCCCAGCCGGCGAGCGATTGCACCGGTCCTCGCCGCCCTCCTCGGCTTCGGCATCGAAGGCGACGATGCGGTCCATGCGGCACGCACGTTGCGCAGCGCCCTCCACGGGTTCGTCTCGCTCGAAGCCGGCTCCGGCTTCGGCATCGATCTGGACCCGGCAGACAGCTTCGAACGGCTGGTCGATCTGCTCGTGGGCGCCCTCGAGACATGGTGACGGCCCCTCACACCGTCACGGCCGGGACCGAGCCGCGTCAGACGCTCTCGCCGCGCTCCATCTCGCGCCGGACCTCGTCCTCGCTGATCGGGCGTTCGAAATACACGGCCCACGCATTGAAGGCGAGCCCGACACCCCAGCCTGCGATGGGCCAGATGGGCCAGAAGTAGCCTGCCCCCGACAAGGCCCAGATGACGACCAGCAAGGCGTTGACGATGACGTAGATCGCCACGTGGTTCCGGAAGTCACGCTTGTCCTTCACCCGCTTGTAGGCAGCCTCATGGCGCTCGTCGTAGTCGCTCATACGTCTCCTCTCCGTGCGGCTCACCTCCCGATCATCGTCGGACCTGCCCCATGTCCCTAGGGGACGAGGTCCTGACGTGCGGCGTCTTCCGCCGATCAGGCGACGATCTCAGCCAGCGCTTCGGCGATGCGCTTCTCGCTCACCTTCCCCCGCGTACCGAGCGATTGGGCGAACAGTCCCACCCGCAGCTCCTCGAGCATCCAGGCAACGTCGACGAGCTCGACCATCGGCGGTAGCGCCTCGCTCAGCCGGTCGAGCTCGTCCTCGAGGTGGTGGATGCTCGCCATGTGCGCTCGATCCCGTTCTGGGTTCTCGGGCAGCCGCTCGAGCCGGTACCCGGCCGCTCGCAGGTAGCGGTCGACGTCGGGCACTCGATCCGCTCCGATCGAGCTGAGGAATCCCGGGTACACGAGACGGTCGAGCTGCGCCTCGATGTCGGCGACGACGTCGCCGAAACGCTCTGTGTCCACGACCGCCAGCGCATCCTCGGCCGCTTCGTACGCAGCCAGCAGGTCGAGCGACCGCCTCCCCACCTCCGTCGCCGCATCGGAGAGATCGTCCCGCACCCGGTCGAGCAGCCGGTCGAAGCCCACCGCATCCCACGCCGGTCCACCGGCGCCGGCGAGAAGCCCGCCGACTGCGCAGGCCAGGCAGTCGTCCACCCACTCGGGGGCGGCGCCATACGGCCCTCGCCGGATCAGTCGGCGGGCAGAATCGGTGAGCAACGGGCGCAGGAGACGGGCCGGCGACGGCAGGCTGAGCAGCAGGAGTCGGCGGGTGCCCGCCCACATCGCATCGGCCTGTTCCTCGGGAGTCGCCAGCAGCCGCACCCCCACCGACTCGCCTTCGTCGACGAGCGCCGGATACACCGGGGTACGCCGTCCCGGCTCCCCGATCTCGACGACCCGGGGCAGCTCGCCGAAGCTCCACGAGGTCGCCCCGGTCTGCTCCAGGTCGTGCTCACCCTCGGAGATCGTCGCCCGCGCCTCGGCCACCAGATCCGACTTGAGGGCTCGCAGGTCGCCCCCTTCGGCGAGCACGACGCCGCCGTCACCGATCACCCTGAATCGCGGGACGAGATGGGCAGGCAGCCGCTCGGGGTCGAAGGCGTCCGGAGGGATGGCGACGCCACCGATGCGGGCGAGCTCGCGCCGCACCACCTCGACCGGTGTCCCGCTGCTCGGGTCGAGCGCCGCCACGACGTCGTGCACGGTGTCGGCGATGGGCACGAAACGGCGCCGGAGCTGCTTGGGCAGCGACCGGATGAGCGCCTCGATGAGCTCCTCCCGCCGCCCCGGGACGTTCCACTCGAACACCACGGGATCGAGCCGGTCGAGGGCGGCGAGAGGCACGTCGATGGTCACCCCGTCGCTCGGGCTGGCCGGGTCGAACTCGTACTCGAGCGGCAACTCCACGTCGCCGTAGGCCCACATCCGGGGAAAGGCCGTCTCGTCTGGGGGCTCGGCCGCGGGATCGATCAGGTCGGCGACGGTGAGGTCGAGCAGGTTCGGATCGTCGCCCCGGACGTCCTTCCACCAGCGGTCGAAGTCCCGCACCGACGTGGCGTCCTCGGGGATCCGGGCGGCGAACCACGCCACGAGCGTGTCGTCGTCGACGAGCAGGTTGGTGCGCCGCTCGCGCGCCTCCATGTCGAGCACCTCGTCGATGCGAGCGCGGTTGCGGGCGACGAACTCGTGCCCTGTCTCCCACTCCCCCGCCACGAGGGCATGACGGATGAAGAGCTCACGTGCTGCAGCCGGGTCGATGCGGCCGTACATGACGGTGCGGTCGGCGGCGAGCGGAATGCCATAGAGCGTCACGGTCTCGTTGGCCACGGCTGTGCCGCGGGCCGCATCCCACCACGGGTCGCTGTGGCTGCGCGACACGAGGTGGGCACCCACTCGCTCCACCCACTCCACCTGCACCCGGGCGACACCATGCGCCCACAGCCGGGTCGTTTCCACGAGCTCGGCGGCCATCAACCACTCGGGCGCCGCTTTGAAGAGCACCGACCCCGGTGAGATCGAGAACCGGGCGCCACGCGCCCCGCGGTACTCGTAGCTCTCCGGGTCCTTCCGCCCCACGTGCGACAGCAACCCGGCCAGCACGCTGAGATGGATGAGGTCCGGGTCGGCCGCCTCCCGGTTGGGCACGAACCCCAGCTCCTTGGTGACCTCGCGGAGCTGCGAGTAGATGTCCTGCCACTCCCGCACCCGCCGGTAGTTGAGATACTCGTCGCGGCACAGCCTGCGGAACTGGCCCGACGTGCGGGCTCGCCGCTCGCTGTGGAGGTAGCTCCACAGCCGAAGCCAACCGAGCAGATCGGAGCCCTCCTCGCGGAACCGGGCGTGGAGCTGGTCGGCGTGCTCCTCGTGGTCGGCGGGCCGCTCCCGCGGGTCCTGGATCGACAGGGCCGAGGCGATCACCAGCACCTCGCGCAGGCAGGCGTTGCGGTCGGCCTCGATCACCATGCGCGCCAGCCGAGGATCGAGCGGCAGCATGGCGAGCTGGCGCCCGATCGGCGTCAGCCAGCGCCGGGTGCCCTCGTGGGCCGGGTCGATGGCCCCCAGCTCGTGGAGCAGGGCGATGCCGTCGCGAATGGACCGGGAATCCGGCGGATCGAGGAACGGGAACGACTGGACGTCACCCAGGTCGAGGGCCGCCATCTGCAGGATGACCGACGCCAGGTTGGTACGCAGGATCTCGGGCTCGGTGAACTCGGGTCGGGACGCGAAGTCGACCTCGTCGTAGAGCCGGATGCACACCCCGGGGCCGAGCCGCCCGCAGCGGCCGGCGCGCTGGTCGGCCGAAGCCTGCGACACCGGCTCGATCGGCAGCCGCTGTACCTTGGTGCGCCTGCTGTAGCGGGAGATGCGGGCGGTGCCGGGGTCGACGACGGAGCGGACCCCGGGGACGGTGAGCGACGTCTCGGCGACGTTGGTGGCGAGCACGATGCGTCGCCCGGTGTGCGGGGCGAACACGCGATGCTGCTCGGCGGCCGACAGCCGGGCGTACAGCGGCAGGATCTCGGTGTGGCGCAGCCCGAGATCACCGAGAGCGTCGGCGGCGTCACGGATCTCCCGCTCCCCCGAGCAGAACACGAGGATGTCACCGGTGCCCTCGGCGGCGAGCTCGGCGACGGCGTCGCAGATCCCCTGCGGCTGGTCGCGCGGCTCGGGCGCCGTCGGGTCGTCGAGCGGGCGGTACCGGATCTCGACCGGGTAGGTGCGGCCCGAGACTTCGACGATCGGGGCATCGTCGAAGTGGACGGCGAACCGGGCCGTGTCGATCGTGGCCGAGGTGACGATCAGCTTCAGGTCGGGCCGCCGCGGCAGCAGCGCCTTCAGGTAGCCGAGCAGGAAGTCGATGTTNNAGCAGGATGCCGTCGGTCATCACCTTGACCAGCGTGCCCTCTCCCACCTGGTCGGAGAAGCGGACCGTGTAGCCGACGAGACCGCCGATGCTCGAGCGCAGCTCCTCGGCCACCCGCTCGGCGATCGACCGGGCGGCAATGCGGCGGGGCTGGGTGTGGCCGATCATGCCCTCGACGCCCCGTCCCAGCTCCAGGCACAGCTTGGGGAGCTGGGTGCTCTTCCCCGACCCGGTCTCGCCGGCGACGATTACCACCTGGTGGTCCCGGATCGTGGCGAGCAGCTCGTCCCGACGCGCCGTGATCGGCAGCTCCTCGGGATAGGTGATCTCGGCCGGAGCCAGGCCGCGGCGGCGCTTCGCCGCATCCTCGGCGGCTGCGATCTCGACCTCGATGACGGCGAGCACTTGTCGCCGGCTCTCGGCGTCGTGGATCTTCTGCGCCCCGGCCAGCCGGCGCAGGAACCGACCGCGGTCGGCGGGCAGCAGCGCGTTCACTCGGGCCCGCAGGTCGTGGATCGCCGCAGCCATCAGGCGTAGGGATGTGTAGCCATCAGAGCCGCGAGAGTATCGGCCCGCGACCGTGTCGTGACCCGCCCGGCGCCGCAGGGGACCGCGGGCGGCCATCCGCCGGTGCACCAAGGGGCGACCGGCCCCTGGCGCCGGTGCCTCCGGTCGGGCACGGTGGCGGTGAGCTCATACACCTCGACCCGGGAAGTGGCACTCCGATGACGACCACCACGCCGCAGCCCACGACCGAGACCGGCATGCCGGCCATGGTCGGGGAGATGCCGCATCGCCATCCGACCGTCGGCCTCGCCGTGGGAGCGGTGCGGGACGGTCGCCTCACCGCCTTCCACGGCCACGGGGTCGCCGACATCGGTTCCCGCACGCCGATCACGGAGGACACGATCTTCCGGATCGCCTCCATCACCAAGACCTTCACGGCGATCGCCGTGATGCAGCTCTGGGAGCGAGGTCTGGTCGATCTCGACGCTCCGGCCGACGCCTACCTGCGGGCCTACTCGCTCGTGCCCGACGACCCCGGCTTCCCGCCCGCGACGATCCGCCACCTGCTCACCCACACCGCGGGCCTCCCCGAGGTGGCCCGCCCATGGGGAGCGCTCCTGCCGGATTTCGGAGAGAGCGTGCCGGCGGGGCGGGCCGTCCCGTCGCTCGGCGCGTACTACGGCGGCCGCCTTCGGGTCGGTGCGGCGGCCGGCTCCCGGTTCGTCTACGGGAACCACAGCCCGGCAACGCTCGGCCAGATCGTCGAAGACGTGACGGGGTCACCGCTGCCCACCTACTTCCGCAACCACATCTTCACCCCGCTCGGGATGGCGGACACCGATCTCCTGCCGGTGGAGCACATCGGCCCCCGCCTCGCGACCGGGTACGAGATCCGGTCGAAGGGGGTGCGGAGGGTCGTCGCCCGCAACATGGTCACGGCGGGCGCGGCCTCCGTGTCCTCGACGCCGCGGGACATGGCGCGCTACCTCGCCGCCCTCCTCGGCGGCGGCCGCAACGAGCACGGCGCCGTGCTGCAGCCGGAGACGGTGGCCACGATGTTCGCTCCGCAGCACCAGCCCGATCCGCGCATCCCGGGCCTCGGGCTGGCGTTCTTCCGCTTCGACCTCGACGGGCACCTGGCCGTCGGACACCAGGGCACCCTGCCCGGCTTCCACTCGCAGATCCTCCTCGCCCCCGCCGACGGCATCGCCGTGATGGCCTTCACCAACGGCGCCCACCAGGCGGACTTCTGGCTCCCGGCCGAGACGAGCGGGCTCCTCAGGCGGCTGCTGGGACTGCCCGCCGAGACGCTGCGCACCGATGTGCCGCACCATCCCGAGCTATGGGACGACCTCTGCGGCTGGTACCGGCTCTCCGCCCGGCTCGGCGACGTCCGGCTGCGCGGCATGATGGGCGCCGGCGCCGAGGTGTTCGTGCGCGGCGGCGTGCCGATGCTCCGGTTCCTCACCCCGATCCCCGCCCTGGCGAAGGGCTTCCCGCTGCTGCCCGACGACGAGCATGACCCGGACGTGTTTCGGATCGACCTCTTCGGCTCCGGGCTCTCCTCGATGCGCATCGTGTTCGGTCGGGACGCCGCCGGGGCGCCGCAGCGGCTCTACCTCGATCTCATGCCGCTGACCCTCGACAAGCAGCCGGCCGCCCGCAACCCCAGACGGTGGGCGAGCGGCGCCCTCGGCGCGGCCGGGACGGCGGCGGCAGCGGTGGCGTTGCATCGCCGCCGAACCGGCTGAGCCCCGGGGGATCGGGCGGACAGTCTCGGCTCGACAGCCGGTCGTACGGCCCATGGACTGGGACATGGGTCGGTCTATCCTCGGAAGCCGAGAGGGCGGGAGTCGGACGGGCCGAGAATGATCGAAACGCTGCGCATCGCGCTCCGCATCTTCGTTCCGCGGGGGCAACGGCTGAAGTGGGTGGGACTCGTCGCCCTGTCGCTCGCCGTCGCCGCCGCCGAGATGGTCACGGCCTACCTGATCTTCCGGGTGCTCGAGGTGGCAACGTCGACCGGCGTCGACACCGAGCGCATCGGCCTCCCGCTCGGTTTCGAGATGGGTCTCGTCTCGCTGCTCGTGATCGCGGGCGCTGCGTTCGTGGGCCGCGGCCTGCTCGCCCTCTTCAACGCCTACGCCCAGAGCCTGGTCGTGCAGAACGCAGGCGCCGCGATCTCGTCGCTCGTGCACCGCCGCTACCTCCAGGCGCCGTACCGCTTCCACCTGCTGCGCAGCTCCAGCGAGTCGGTGCGCACCGTGCTGTGGAGCGTCGACGCCGCAACCCTCAACGCGCTGAACCCGATCGTCACCATCGTCAGCCAAGGCCTCATCATGGGCGCCCTGGTGGCGCTGCTGTTCGCCATCGCCCCGCTGCTGTCGCTCGTCACGGTGGTGGTGCTGGGGGTGACCCTCGTCGGCATCCTCGTGTTCGTGCAGCCCCGCCTCGGCAGATTGGGCAAGCTGAGCGAGGACACCGTCAAGGGCCTCCTCGGCACGGTCCGGGATTCGTTCGACAGCGTGCGCGACATCAAGGCGTACCGGGCAGAGTCCTACTTCGACCTGCAGTTCCGCCGCCACCGCAACGTGCTGGCCCGGCTGCGCACCACCAAGAGCCTGCTCGAGGAGGTGCCGAGCAGCGGGCTCGAGTTCGTGGTGGTGTTGGGGCTGCTCGTCCTCGTGGGTCTCTCCCAGGGCGATGCGATCAGCGACTACGTCCCGATCCTGGGAGCCTTCGCCTACGCCACGCTGCGGATCATGCCGTCGCTCACCAAGGTCGTGTCGGCGGTGAACCGCATCAAGTTCGGCCATCAGGCCGTCAAGAACGTCGAGCACGATCTCGCGTCCGCGGTGCCGGCGGAGACGGCGCCTGAGCCGGAGGTCGCCGCATCGGCGGGCGAGCTGTTCCGGGAGACACTCCAGCTGTGCAAGGTGACATTCGCCTATCCCGACAGTGACCGGGTCGCCCTCGACGGGATCGACCTCGACGTCGCCAGGGGCGAGATGCTCGCCATCGTCGGCGAGTCGGGGTCGGGGAAGAGCACGCTCGTCGATGTCGTGCTCGGCCTGCTCGAACCCGACTCCGGACGCATCCTCCTCGACGGATCCGACAGCCTCCCGGCCGGCTGGCACCGCCACGTCGGCGTGGTCTCGCAGAACGTGGTCCTGCTCGATGCCTCGTTGCGCGACAACGTCGCGTTCGGCCTGGGGCGGCGAGCCGATGACGACCGGGTCCGCGTCGCGCTGGAACGGGCGCAGCTCGGCGAGTGGTTGGCCAAGCTCCCCGACGGGCTCGACTCGATGGTGGGCGAGTCCGGGAAACTGGTATCGGGTGGGGAGCGGCAACGGGTCGCCATCGCCCGCAGCCTCTACCGCGATCCCGACCTGCTCATCCTCGACGAGGCCACCTCTGCCCTCGATGGGGCCACCGAGGCGGCGCTGATCGAGAGCCTGCGCGCCCTGTCGAGCCACTTGACCACGATCATCGTGTCACATCGGGCGGCGCCGATCCGCGCCGCCGACCGGGTGGCGATGCTCGAGGATGGCCGGGTCACGGGGGTCGGGACGTTCGACGAGCTGCTGGCCACGGACCACGGCTTCCGCAACCTCGTGGGAGTGCCCGACGACGGAGCCGGGTCGTGAACCACCTCGTCTCGAAGTCCGCCCCGGTGGGATCGCACCGTGGCTGAGGGACGGCTCCCCGACTTCCTCATCATCGGGGCGATGCGCTCGGGCACCACGTCGCTCTACCGCTACCTGGGCGCCCATCCCGAGATCTACCTCACCCCGAAGGAGCTCCAGTTCTTCACCGAGCACTTCGAGCGGGGGCAGGACTGGTACTGCGCCCAGTTCGCTCCGGCAGGGACGGCCCGCGTGCTCGGCGAAGCCACCGCCGACTACCTGGCGCGCGCGAGCGCCATGACCCGCATCGCGGCGACGCTGCCGAGAGCGCGACTGATCGCATCGCTGCGCAACCCGGTCGACCGGGCCTGGTCCCACTATGGCCTCGTTCAGGCCCGAGGGCGCGAGCCCCGTACGTTCGCCGAGGCGCTCGACGAGGAGACGGCGGCACTCGCCGCAGGAGGGCCAGACGCCCCGGGAGTCTTCTACCTGTCACACGGGCTCTACGACGTCCACCTCGAGCGGTGTTTCCGCCTGTTCGATCGCACGCAGGTCGCGGTGACGATCTTCGAGCGGATGGCCGCCGATCCGGAGCCGGTGTACCGCCGCCTCTGCAGCCATCTCGGCGTCGATCCGGCTTTCGTGCCCGCCAACCTCGGCGAGCCCGTCAACCCCTTCGTCACCTTCCGCTCGCTCCGGCTCCGGACCGCGGCGCAGAGGCTCCCGTCGCCGCTCGGGCGCGTCGTCGCCAGGTTCAACACCCGGCGCAACGTCGCCGCACCGCCCCTCGACCCGGCCACCCGCACCCGCCTCACCGACTTCTACGCACCCCACGTCGCCCGCACGGAGGAACTCCTCGGGACCCCCATCCCCGAATGGCGGGAGGAGCCACGTTCGATAGCTCCCCCTTCAGGGGGAGCTATCGGGCCCAGCGGGCCCGCCTGAGGGGGTTTCCCATCACCGCACGCTGCGCACGCAGCTCTCATACAAGCCGACCATCGCGTCGGCCACGGCGTCCATCGTGTAGTGGCGCTCGTACCGCTCCCGGGCCGCCGCGGCCAGGCGGGGAGCGAGGGCGCGATCCCCCAGCAGGCGCATGATCCCCTTTGCCATGTCGCTCGGCGAGTCGACCGGCACGAGTTCGACCACCGGGTGGGTCGCGTCTGCGATCTCCCGAACGGAGGGGATGTTGCTCGCCACGGTCGGCAGCTCGAGCGCCATTGCCTCTATGAGCACGCCGGGCGATCCCTCGGCGCGCGACGGCAGGACGAAGATGTCGGCCGCAGCCATCAGATCGGGAACGTCGGAGCGGTAGCCGAGGAGGGTCACCGAGTCCTCCACGCCTGCCTCCGCAACGAGTCGCAGGATCTCGACGGTCGCCGGCCCTTCGCGGCCCGCCACCAGGAGCCGGGCACCGGGGAAGGCGGCGACCACGTCCGGCCACGCCGAGACGACCACGTCGAGACCCTTCATGTGGTAGTGGCGGCCTGCGGCGAGCACGACCGGGACGTCCTCGGAGATGCGGAGCGACTCCCGGGTCCGACGGCGCCGCTCCGACTCGCGTCGCCCGAGCCGCTCGGGATCGCGGCCCCGAGGGACGACGTCCACCTTCCTCGCATCGATGCGCAGCCGCCTGGCCATGACCTCGGCACTCGAGGCCGAGACGGCGTGGAAGCGGGTCACGAAGCGGGCCGTGATCGCATCGACGAGGTGCGCGGCCCGCACCTTCCACGGCCGGTACTCGGGGTTGGCGACGTGCTCGGGGCCGTACGACTCGGTCACGAAGCTCGACACCACGGGAACGCGCACGAGCCATGACGCAGTACGCCCGATCACGTCAGCCTTGAACAACGTGGTGTGAACGACATCGGGGCGCAGCTCCCGGAGGAGCTGCAAGGTCCGGAGCACAGCCCGCAGCCGCCCTCCCGGTCCGGCCAGCGAGTGCAGCGTGGCGCCTCCGGTTGCCAGGTCGGCGGCCACACCCCCCCGCTCGGCGAGATAGGCGACGTGCATCTCGACACCACGGTCGACGAGATGGGGCGTCACCATCGCCAGCGACTGCTCGGCCCCACCGACGGCGAGGCTGTCGATGACCGTCAGGACCCGCATCGCCCGCCCCCATCGGCTCCGTCCCCCTCAGCCGCGCGGTGCATGTGACTCCTGCCATCGCTCGGCGACGGCCCCCATGGTGAGGTTCTCCAGCCTGCCCGCATCCATGTGGCGACGTGCCTCGGCGAACACGGCGTCCATCGCCCGGAAGGCCCGCTCGGGTGCTGCGGCGAGGTTGTGGGAGTGGAACCACATGTGGAACAGCGACGAGGTGCGCACCGCATGGCGCAGCCGCCTCCGCACCGCCAGCGACCACGCCATCGTGCCGAGACGCCGCGCCCGCTTCGAATCCGGATCGAAGAGGTACGTCTGTGGGATGTCGACGAGCGTCCCGCGCACGACGGGTTGGAAGGTGGCCGTTGCGAGGGGACGCACGGTGTCGACGAGGGTCGTCGCCCGCCGCCGCCACCCCGTGATCCCAGGGAACCGATCGGGCGTGGGGCTGCGGTACGACGTGAAACCGGCGGCGGCGAGGACGTCGAGGTGTCCGATCGAGTTACGGGGATAGACGAAGGAGCGCAACGCGAGGCCCTCGGCCTCGGCGAGCGCTCGCGCCGCGGCCAGATCGGTCCGGAACGCCTCCGGCCCGCAGCCGGGATCTCCGGCGATCACGTGGCCGAAGGAGTGCGAGCCGATCTCCTGGGGCACGGGGCAGGCACGGATGGCGTCGACGAGGTCGGGCCCGTACCAGGTCGGGGCCGCGGCGGCGTTCGACACCGGATCGAGGTCGTACCAGTCGTCCGGCAGCCACGGGTACTCGGGGCGGACGATCTCGGGGTGCGGGTGCGAGCCGGCGGCCGCCGTGCACTCGGCGAGGAAGAGATGCCCGACGACGGCCCACGTCGCCGAGATCCCGTGGCGCTCCATCAGCGCGAGGGTGCGCGCAACCACCTCCCGCTCCAAGCGGTACGGCGAGGCGTCGTGAGGCCGGCCGTGGTGCACGGCGCCCCACGACATCTCGACGTCGATGGAGATGACGAACGTGGCGGTCCGGGGCACTGTCATGGTGGGCGATGGTACCGACCCCCGAGCTGCTAGACGCCTGTGCGCCTGCGCTCCTGGAGTGATCCGCTCGGTTGGCGATCAGGGATGGCTAGGTTGCAGGGCGGATGGGGGACCACACTCCGAATCTCTTCTTGGTCGGGGCCATGAGGTCCGGCACGACCGCGCTCCATGACGCGCTCGGACGCCATCCGGACATATTCATGAGCGAGTTCAAGGAGCCCGCCCACTTCACCGACCCCGCCCAGCTGGCGACAGACAGCCGAGTGGCGGCCGCAGCCGGCTTCGCCGGCAATCGAGAGAAGTACGCGTCCCTCTTCAGCGGCGGCGCCGACCACCGCTACCGCGGCGAGTCGAGCACCCACTACACGAAGGCGCCCAGGATCACCGGGGTCGCCGAGCGTATCGTGGCGGCATCACCCGAGGCGCGGATCCTCTACTTCGTTCGCGACCCGGTGCTGCGCACCGTGAGCCACTATCGCTACGCCGTGCGCCAGAAGGAGGAGCGCAGGCCACTCCTCGATGCAGTCCAGGCGGAGCCCTTCTACTGCGCGGTGAGTGACTACGCCCGGCAGCTCCGGCCCTACGTCGACACGTTCGGCCGCGACCGGATCTGGGTCGGGACGCTCGAGGCCATGACCGGCGACCCGGCCGGTGAGCTCCGCGCCCTCCACCGCTGGCTGGGGCTCGAACCCGGACGGGACGATGCCGTGGCATTCTCGAGACTCAACGCGATCGCCGGCACCGTCGCCATCGCCAGGGGGCCCAAGCTCCTGCACCGCATCGGCAGGAAGGCCGGATACCAGCGGGCGGCGCGCACGCTGGTGCCGGCCCGGGTGCGCGATGGGGTCAGGCACGTCCTCACCAGACCCGTCCGCAGCGACGAGCTGCGCGACCCCAAAGCGCACGACTACCTCAGGGAGGCCCTCGCGCCGAAGATCGCAGCCTTCGAGGAACTCGTCGGGCGGCGCTTCCCCGAGTGGGCCAGGGCGGACCCGTGAGCCAATCCGAGCCGGGCTGGTACCCTCCCCCACCTCGACTTCCAGGGGGGATCGTGGAGACCATCGATCGCCGGCTTGCGTCCGGTTGGTCCACCTCCGGCAATGGAGCTCACGGTGGGACGATGCTCACCCACGAGTCCGGCATCTCCTCCGTTGCGGGGTTCCTGGACACGAAGCGGGGGCGGCTGTTCACGGTGCGGCACCGGCCGGCGGGCGAGCCGAAACGGGCGGTCGTCGTCTGCTCTCCGATCCTGGCCGAGGCAATCCGTAGTCAGCGCCGTGAGCTGGTGCTCGGATGGGAGCTCTCCGCCGCAGGGGCGACGGTCGCCCGGTTCCACTACCTGGGAGCCGGGAACAGCGACGGCACCCCCGAGGCGATGACGTTCGACGGGCTGGTCGCCGACGCCACCGCCGTGGCGCACGCCGTGCAGGAGGAGACCGGGCTGCCCACCGTCGACTTCGTGGGTACGCGGCTCGGCGCCCTGGTCGCCGCGGCTGCCGCCGCCCACTTCCCCGGCGGCTCGCTGGTGCTGTGGGAGCCCCCCACCGATCTCGGCCGCTACTACAACGAGGTCTTCCGGGCACGCATGATCGGGTTGCTCAAGCGCGGCGAGCGCAGCGCAGGTGGCAAGGACCTGATGGAGGCGTTCGCACGCGACGGCGTGATCGACGTGATCGGCAACCCTCTTCCCTACTCGCTGTACGAGACGACCATCGGCCTCGACGTCGGCGACCTCCTCGTCGCCGCCGGCCCACGACCGATGCACGCGATCCAGATGTCCGTCAAGCCGGACATCCGACCCGGCCTGACGACCTTGATCGAACGTTGCGCCAAGGCTGGGATACCCGTCGAGGCCACGTCGGTGCATTACGACGAAGCGTGGTGGTTCGGTGCGTCGGGTTACACGTTCGTCGAGGTCGAGTCCGGAGCCCTCGAGGCCATCCCGGCAACCGTCGCCATCCTCGCCGGGGAGACGCCATGACGGAGGCACTGACGGCCGCCGCCGACGTACCCGAATACGTGGAAGGCGGTGACGGTCCGCTGCTCGCCATCCTGACCCCGGCCGAGAACCCTGTCGCCAATGTCGTGATGTGCGCCGGCGGCTGGCACGGCGGCAGCGTCAACGCCAACCGTATGGTGGTCCAGTTCGCCCGGCGCGTCGCCGCAGCAGGGCGCACCGTGGTGCGGTTCGACTGGCACGGCGCCGGGGAGAGCCCCGGACACATCCGATTCTTCCGCCTCGACGACCCGGGGAGCGGCGACGTGCTCGGTGCGGCGAAGCTGCTTCCCGACGCCGGCCTGCCCACGGCGCTCGTCGGGATCTGCATCGGGACGCGGGCCGCGCTGGCCGCCGCCCCGTCGCTGCCGACGCTCGATCGCATCGCCCTCGTCTCCTTCCCGCTGCCGACGGCTCGGGCGAAGACGAAACGAGCGGAGCGCATCGGCGCCGCAACGGCGCTGCGCGAGGGGATCCGCCCGTCGGCGATACGGGGATGGTTCCAGCCGGCAACGCGCCGGGTCTACGTGAAGTTCCTCCGGCTCAAGTGGCAGGCGCTGACCCGCAGGCTGAAGCCAACGGGGGCGGCGGCCCCGAACGAGGAGGCCAGGCGGCGGGCGACCGCCTCGGCGCACGACCTGGAGACGCTGGTCGCCCAGATCGCCGAGCTGGTGGACCGCGGCATCGACGTGCTCTTCCTCTTCGGGGACCAGGACGCCTCCTACGAGCAGTTCCTCGCCGCCCAGGACGGGCCACTCGGCGAGTTGCTCGAGCGGGGCGCCGCCAACATCACCGTCGAGGTCGTCCCCGGCGACCTCACCGGGTACTCGTCGCTCGTGTCGCAGACGGCGTTCATCGAGCGAGTGACCGGCTGGCTCGAGAGGCCGGTGTCCGCATGAGCCCGGTCATCATCTGCGACCGACGCTGAGCCGGGGCGAGTGTCGTGGCGCACATCGTTCTCCTCACGAGCGAGATGGCCGGGCGGGTCAACGCCACCTGCGAGCTGGCCCGCCGCCTGCGCCGGGCCGGACACGAGGCCACCATCGCCGGACCGGCCGCCGCCGGGCCCCGCGTCGCCGCACACGGTATGGCGTACGTCGCAGTGGGCGCCGCCGCCGAGCGCACCGACCCCCCCGGCGAGCCTCCCGGCCGCCAGGGACCCACCGGGCGGGTGCTCGCCCTCCTCCGCCGCCTCGGTGGGCTGCGGTCGCTGGCGGCGCGCCGGGAGGCGAAGGTTGCGGAGCTCGATCCACAGGGGATCGCCGACACCATCGGTCGCCTCGCACCCGATCTCGTGCTCGTCGACATGGAGCTCCCCGTCCACCTCATGGCGGCGTGGTCGACCGGTGCGCCCGTCGTGGTGTGGACCACGATGATGTCGGTGTGGAAGCGGCCCGGCCTGCCTCCCCTCGGCTCATCGATCGTGCCCGGCTCCGGGTGGCGGGGCAGTCCGCTCGGCATCGAAGGCGCCTGGCTGGTCTTCCGGGCGTGGAAGTGGCAGCGAGAGCAGCGGCTGCGCGTCACCCGGATGGGGACCGATCAGGTCTCGATCATGCGCGGCGTCGCCGCGCGNNGCCGACGCCGACGCCGACACGCGGCGACGCCTCGACGCGCTCTACGCGCATCGGCTCAGCGACCCCGGACGACGGCTCATCTCCTGCAGCTTCGGTGCGTGGCACAAAGGTGACGACCGCGCGTTCATCACGCGAGTGATCGCCGCCGTCGCCGCCCGGCCCCAGTGGGACCTCGTCATCGGTCTCGGCGGGCGGCTCGACCCGTCGGCGCTTGGCGACGTGCCCGCCAACGTGCACGTGTTCCGCTGGACACCCCAGATGGACGTGCTCGCACACGCCGATCTCGCCATCCACCACGGGGGGATCAGCAGCGTCAACGAGTGCATCGCCGCGGGCGTGCCGATGGCGGTGTACCCCTTCGACTTCCTCGATCAGCCCGGCAACGGCGCCCGGGTCGCGTACCACCGCCTCGGCGAGGTCGGCGACCGCCGGGGAGACTCGGTCGCCATGATCAGGCTCCGTATCGAACGCATCCTGCGCAACGAGGGATGCCGCACGCGAGTGGAGCAGATGCGGGACCGCATGCGCACGTACGACGCGGACGATCGCGCCGTCAGGACCGTCGAGGCCTTTCTGCGGCCTTCGTAGGCGAACGGCGCCGTGTAGCCTGCCGTCGCTACACCCGAGGGGAACGGGTCCGACGAGGGGGATACCCATGACCAGGACGATCATCCGCCTGCCGCTGCGAGCGATCACGCCGCAACGGCGGGCACACGGCCACTCCGGCACGCACAGCTACGTGTACGTGAGCGTCGACGACGACCGCGTCAAGGGCAACGTCCAGTTCCCCATCGGGGACCTCAACGAGGTCACCGGGCTGACCATCCCCCAAGACGAGGCCGGCGCCATGGCGGCCATTGCCGCCGACGTCACCACCATCCAGGCGTACGCCACCGACCACCTCACGCTCTCGGCCGACGGTCGGTCGTGGCCCCTCGACTTCACCGGGCATCGTGTGCTGGAGCGCAAGGCGGGTTCGTACGCCATCCTCGAGTACGCGGCACGGCCGGGCGGTTCCGTGCCCCGCCGCTTCACCGTCGCCTACGACGGCATCCTCGAGAACGACCACCACCACGAGGCTCTGGTGATCATCAAGACCGCGGCAGGCGTCGGGAAGCTGCGCACCGAGACGGAGCAGCGCATCCCGGTCACGGCTGGGTCCACCAACGTCGAGGTGACCATCCCCGAGGAGTCGACGGCGAACGACGTGAAGGGTGCCGCCGAGTTCGTCGCGGCGACGTCGAAGGAGCTGCTCCGGAGGGCGCGCAAGCGCCTCAGGCGGTAGCACCGCCCTCGCCGGCCGGGGTGACGACGTGTGCCAGCTCGGCGATCGTCGGGAACTCGAAGAACTGGCGGGGGGTGATGACGAGGCCCGCCTCGTGGGCGCGGGCGATGATGCGGATGGAGAGGATCGAGTCGCCGCCGAGGTCGAAGAAGTTGTCGGTGGCTCCCACCTGCTCGATGCCGAGCACCCCCTGCCAGATCTCGGCGAGCGTACGCTCCACGTCGCCCTGCGGCGCCACGAGGCCGCCGCTCGCCTCCGCGGCGGTCTTCGCCGGTACGGGGAGCCGAGCCCGGTCGATCTTGCCGGTCGCGCCGTGCGGCAGCTCGGGGAGCGCCACCACGACCGCCGGCACCATCGCGTCGGGGAGCCGCTCGGCGAGGTAGGCCCGCAGCGCCGATCCGTCGGCGGCGGTTGCGGCATAGGCGACGAGCCCCGACACGGGATCGTCGTCACCCAGCACCACGACGACGGCGTCCCGCACGTCGGGATGCTCCCGCAGCACCATCTCGATCTCGCCGAGCTCGATGCGCTGGCCCCTGATCTTGACCTGGTGGTCGCGGCGCCCGATGAGGTCGAGCGAGCCTTCCGGCAGGAACCGGGCCACGTCTCCCGTCCGGTAGAGCCGCACCGTGCCACAGCCGGGGAGGTCGTGGTCGACGAACCGCTCCGCGGTCAGCTCGGCGTGGTCGAGGTATCCCCGGGCCAGACCGAGCCCGCCGACGTGCAGCTCGCCGGGAACGCCGACCGGCACCGGCCGGCCGAGATCGTCGAGCACGAAGACCTGGGTGTTGGCGATGGGACGACCGATCGGGACCCGCAGGGCCGGTTCCTCAGCACCCGTGGCCGGCGGCTCGGTGTGGTGCACGGTGCACCACACGGTGGCTTCGGTGGGTCCGTACTCGTTCACGAGCTTCGCTCCCGGCACTCGCTCGTGATGCCGACGCACCAGAGACGGGGGACACGCCTCCCCGGCCACCATGACGAGGCGCAGCGACCGGAGGGCGGACGGGTCGGCGTGATCCAGCAACAGGTCGTACAACGCCGGCAGGGCGAGGGTGTGGGTCACCCCGTGGGTGGCGATGAGCCCGGCGAGGTGGCGTACGTCCTTCTCCATGTCGGGTGCCGGGAGCACGAGCGTCCCGCCCTGGGTGAGGCTCGAGAAGAGTCCGGCGATCGAGCTGTCGAAGATGAACGGGGACAGCAGCAGGAACGAGCCCACCCCTTCGCCGTAGGCGTGGAGGCGGGCGTGCGTCGAGTTGACGAGGCTGCGATGGGTGACGGCCACCCCCTTGGGGCGCCCGGTCGAGCCGGACGTGGAGACGACGTAGGCGAGATCGTCTGGTCCCGCGCCTGACGGCGCCGGGGCGCCGTAGGACGGCTCGGGCCCATCGCCGGCAAGACGGCCCTCCTCGTCGATCTCGAGCATGGAGACGCCGGCCGGGACGGCGCCGGGGTCCAGTTCGGGGCCGGCGATCACCGCCGCCGCCGACACGTCGGCGAGCAGGTAGCCGAGCCGGGCGGAGGGCTGGCGGGGATCGAGCGGCACGTAGGCGCCGCCGGCGAGCAGCACGCCCAGGATGGCCACGACCGTGCCCGGCGAACGCTCCACCGCAACACCGACGCGCACGTCGGGGCCGACGCCCCGCTCGCCGAGCCGGCTCGCCACGGCCGAGGCGCGGGCGACGAGGTCCGCATACGTGAGCGTCGCCCCCTCGCCAACGACGGCCGGGGCCGAGGGGGCCCGCGCCGCGGCGGCGAGGATCAGCGAGTGGATGGTGTGGTCGTCCGGGTAGTCGGCGGCGGTGTCGTTCCACGTCACCAGGACCTCGCGCAGCTCCCCGTCGGGGAAGAAGGCGAGGTCGGCGACCGGCTGGGCGAGGTCCTCGCTCATCGCCTCGAGGAGGCGAGCCAGCTGCCGTGCCATGCGCCGCACCACGGCTGCGTCGTAGCGGTCGGCGTCGTAGAGGAGGATCAGCTCGAGCTCGTCTCCCGGCATCACGAGCACGGCCAGCGGGTAGTTGCTGCGTTGCAGGTAGCGGACATCGGACGTCGCCAGCGTGCCGGACCGGCCGGCCGGGTGCGGCACGTTCTCGAAGACGAGCAGCGTCTGGAACAGCGGCTCGCCCTTCGGGACGTCGCTCCACGCTTGCACGTCGGCGAGCGGCGTCGCCTCGTGCGCCGCGGTGTCGATCTGCTCCCGCTGCAGACCGCCCAGCCACTCCCCCACCGCAGCGTCGTGCTCGATACGCACCCGCACCGGGAGGGTGTTGATGAAGAGCCCCACCATCTCGGTCGAGCGATCGAGCTCCGCGGGACGGCCGGCGAACGTCGCGCCGAAGACGACGTCATCCTGGCCGCTGTAGCGGCCGAGCACGAGCGCCCACGCCCCCCGCAGCACCGTGTTGAGGGTGAGCCCGTTGCCCCTGGCGATCCGGACGAGCCGCTCGGTCGCCTCGGCGGGGAGCCGCACGATCTCCTCGGCGTGACGCTCCGCCCACGGCGAGGCCGTGGGCTGCTCGACCCGCAGGCTCGTCGCCGCCGTGACGCCGGAGAGGAGGCGGCGCCAGTGCGCCTCGGCACCGGCGTCGTCGTGCGAGTGGAGCCACCGCACGTACTCGCGATAGGGAGCTGGCGGTGCGAGCTCCGGTTCGGCGCTTCCCACCAGCGCCTCGTAGGCGGCGAACACCTCGTCGACGACGATCCCCATCGACCAGCCGTCGAGCACGACGTGGTGATGGCTCCACACGAAACGATGGGCGGCATCGCCGGTGCGGAAGAGGGCGAAGCGCATCAGCGGGGCCACATCGAGCACGAATCCCCGCGACCGATCCGACTCGAGGAACTCGGCGAGACGTACGTCGTGGAGATCCGCCGTCGTGTCCCGCCAGTCCTCGATGCGCCACTCTGGTTCCACGACGGTGCGCACCACCTGGAGGGGCCGCTCCCTCCCCTCCCACGTCAGCAGCGCCCGCAGCGCCGCATGACGGTCGATGACGAGCTGCCACGCCTCCCGGAACGCGCCGGCATCCAGGCCGCCTTCGATCACGGCCGTGTACTGCTGGAAGTAGAGCGGCGAACCTGGGGCGTAGAGCGTGTGGAAGAGGATGCCCTCCTGCACCGGGGTCAGCGGATAGACCGCCTCGATGTTGGCGCCGGGAGCCGTCACCTCACTCCGCCCCGCCGAACGTCCTCAGCACGTCGTCGAGCTCTTCGGGACTCAGCCCGGCCTCGGGCACGATGTCGAGACCGAACCCGCCAGGCGCCGGCGCAGGAACCGGGACGGCCACCGGCGCCGTCTCCTCCTCGACGACCTTCGCCAGCTCGGAGATCGTCTCGAGCCGGAAGAGCTGCTGGGGGGTGAAGCGCAGCCCCGCCGCCTTCGCTTTCGCCACGACCTGGATCGTGAGGATCGAGTCGCCGCCCAGCTCGATGAACCGGTGGGTCGTACCGATCCCCTCGACACCGAGCACCGACTGCCAGATGTCGACGAGCCGCTCCTCGACGGGGTTGCGAGGAGCGGCGTAGTCGCCGGCTGCCACCCGAGTGCGGAGCCGCGGGTCGGGCAGCGCCTTGCGATCGACCTTTCCGTTGATGGTCAGTGGCATGGCATCGAGGCGGACGAAGTAGGACGGCACCATGTAGTCGGGCAACCGGCCGTCGAGATGGCTGCGCACCTGCGAATCGGTCACGTCCTCGCCAGAGGCCACGTAGTAGGCGACGAGCCGCTTCTGGAGCCCCCCGAGGGCAGCAGGCCCCCCGACCGGGGTCTCGATCTCGTAGCCGACCTCGGCGAGGATGCCGCGCACCTGCGTGACGTCGATCTCGTCGTCGAGCTCGGCGAGCGCCGCATCTCGCGTCTTGTGCCCGAGGCGCACGTCCCAGCTGTAGGGCAGCGCGTAGTTGTGATAGCCCCGCTCCGTCTTGTGCACGAAGATGCCGGTGTTGTTGATGAGGCAGTTCGTGGACCGGCCGGTGTCGGCGGGACGCACCCACGGGGCATGCCGGTCGAGGAAGCCGTACAGCTCGGCGAGCCCGACGTCGTGGTACCGGTAGAAGTCCACGATCTGGATCTGGTCGAACAGGGTGTCATCGTCGAACAGCGTCGTGTCGAGCGACCGGCGCACCGCATCGTCCTCGCGGTGGTAGGCGCGACGTGCCTCCACGATGGCCGCGTCCACCTCATCGCGGTCGACGATGCCGATGCGGAAGAGGTCGGCGAGCCGGGTCTCGAAGATCTGACCCCGCGACAGCCCGGTGATGACGTGGCGAAGGCCGCGCTGGTGGGCGAGGTTCATGCCGAGCGTGTACACGGTCTTGAAGCAGCCCTGGCACACGTTGGAGAAGCGGCGCAGGCTGTCGGCGAAGATGTCGTTCATGGCCGCAGGACCGTCCATCACCAGCTCGAGCCCGAGATCGTCGACGACCCGCCGGATGTTGGTCTTCGCCCCTTCGGAGATGAAGCCGTTCTCCAGCGAGAAGACGAGTGGGGTGAGCCCGTTGGCGACCAGCTGGTACAGCGCATAGGTGCTGTCCTTGCCGCCGCTCAGCAGCATCACGCAGTCCTGCCCCGCCGCATTCGGCGTGGCGTCGGCGAGCAGGGCACGGAACTCGTCCATCGTGCCGAAGTAGTCCTCGGCCCGGTGCCGGTAGGCGTCGTAGAAGAGGCACGGCCGGCACACGCCGGCGTCATCGAGCTGCGCATCCGGGTGGTTGGAGGCGAGCCCGCATCGTACGCAGTAGCGGATGCTCGCCGATGCCGCCCGCTCCGTCTCCGACTCGACGACGGCGACGAAGCTCTCGGCGATGTCAGGCTGGGCGGCGAGCGCCGTCTCGATCTCGCCGAGCTCGATGCGGAAACCGCGTACCTTGACCTGGGTGTCGGCCCTACCGAGGAACTCCATCGCCCCCGGCGAGCGCCAGCGGGCGAGGTCGCCCGTGCGGTACAGGATCTCGCCGGGATGGTCGGGGTCGGCGACGAACCGCTCTGCGGTCAGCTCCGGCCGGCCCAGGTAGCCGAGGGCGACCCCGGCCCCACCCACACAGATCTCGCCGATGACGCCGAGGGGCACGAGGGCGAGATCGTCGTCCCGGATGGTGATACGCGTGTTGGCGGCGGGTCGTCCCAGCGGCACGGACATCGCCGTGTCTGTGGTGGGGTCGTAGCGGTGGATCATGCAGCCGACGGTCGCCTCGGTGGGGCCGTACTCGTTGACGATCTCGAGGCGGCCGAACGAGGCGTCGAAGGCGGCGCGGGCGACAGCGGTCTTGAGGTCCTCGCCGCCGACCATCAGCGTGCGGATCCGCTTCGTGTCGAGCAGCGCCGGGTCGAGCAGGGCGAGGTGCGACGGCGTGAGCTTCACGACGTCGACGAGGTCGTCGCCGAAGACGTCGAGCACAGACAGGTCGGTCCCCTCCGGCTCGGGATACACCACGACCTCGCCTCCCGTCACCAGCGGGACGTAGAGCGAGGTGACGGTGAGATCGAACCCGAACGACGAGTAGAGCGGATAGCTGACCGGGCCGCCCCGGCCGTGCTCGCCGGCCGCCCACGCCACGTAGTTGGCGAGGCTGCCGTGGGACACCAGCACACCCTTCGGCTCCCCGGTGGAGCCGGACGTGTACATGACGTAGGCGACGTCGTCCGGACCCGGGTCACGGCGGCGGGGAAGGTCGCCCCCCGGACCGAGGGGCACGGTGATCACCCGCGCATCGTGGTCGGGCAGCAGGCTCGCCAGCTCGGCCGTCGTCACGACGGCAGCCGCCTCGCTGTCGGCGAGGAGGAAGCCGATCCGCTCCGGCGGGTACTGGCGGTCGATCGGCACGTAGGCGGCGCCCGCCTTCAGGACGCCCACCACCGCCGTCACCATCTCGATGGAGCGCGGCAAGTAGATGGCCACCCGCGGGGTCGGTGCGCCGGTGACCACGGCGTCGATCGCCGCCGCCAGCCGGTCGCTCCTCCCGTCGAGCTCGGCGTAGCTGACCGTCGCTTCCCCGAGGCGCACCGCCACCGCATCGGGCGTTCGTGCCACCTGGCGGTCGAACGCGGCAACCACCGTGGCGAATGGCACCTCCGCGGCGGTGTCGTTGACGGCGTCGAGCGCGGTCCGCTCCTGCGCGGTGAGGAGGTCGACTGAGGCAATGGGCGTGTCGAGGTCGGCGAGCATGGCGTCGAACATCTGCATGAAGTGGCGGATCAGCGCCTGCTCCCGCTCGCCGTCGAACACGTCGCGGTTGACGTCGAAGTGCAGGGTCCAGTCGCCCGTTGCGTCGAAGTCGTGCACCTGGAGGCGGAGCATGTGGTCGGCGTCCCCGTGGCCGGCGTGCACCCACTCCGACCGCATCGGCATGCCGGCGAAGTCGCCGAACGAGGCGTTGATGAAGTTGAGAAGCACCGAGTCGGCGCGGTTGTGGGTGGCGCTGCTCGTCCCGGGCCTGGCGTGCAGCATCAGGTCTTGGGCCTCGGCGCTGACCTTCTCGAGCAGCGTGCGGAAGGTCTCCCCCGCACCGATGGTCACGTGCAGCGGCAGCACCTCGATGAAGAGTCCGGCGGTGGCCTTGAAGCGGGCGGAGGGGCGGTTGTGGGCGGGGGCGAGCACGGCGAGGTCGCGCCGGCCGGTGATGCGTGCCAGCACCGCACACAGCACGGTGGCGAACACGCTGAATTGGGACATGCCTGCCATCAGGCTGCCGCCACCATCGCCGGAGACGAGCTCGTCGAGCCGGGCGGCGCGCTCGGCGCCGAGCGTGGAGGTGACCCGATCGGTGCGGGTGCTCCCGCCCGGGGGCGGCGCAACCCCGTAGAAGCTCGGCGGCTCGACTTGGCGGGCTGCCTTCTCCGCCCAGAACGTCGCCGCCTCGGCGAACGCCGCCGAATCCCGCGACCTCTGCTCGAACTCGGCGTAGCGCTCGAACTGGGGGTAGTCGGCGGGTGCCCGGTCGAGCTCGCCGGCGACGGCGGCGGCGTAGAGGTCTGCCATCCGCCGGTACACGATGGCCACCGACCAGCCGTCGGTGGTGAGGTGGTGCTGCGACAGCCACCACACGAACTCGGACTCGGCGAGCTTGGCGAGGCCGGAGCGGTAGAGCGCTCGGCTGAGATCGAAGGGTGCGGTGGCCGCCTCGTCGACGAGGGTGCGCACGGCGGCAGCGGGATCCACGGCGCCGGAGAGGTCAACGACCTCGAGGGCGGCTGGCGCGCCGTCGAGCACACGGCGCCGCGGAATCCCCTCGTCGTCGGTGAACACGGTGCGGAACGCATCCGTCGAGGTGACCAGTGCGTCGAAGGCCGCGCTGAACGCGGCGACGTCGACGTTCCCGGACAGGCGAAACGCCAGCACCATGTTGTAGAGCGGAACGTCGGGGTGCAGCCGCTGCCCGGCCCAGATCAGGGACTGGGCCTGGGTGAGCGGGGCGCCGGCGGTCGGTGCGG
>DKBA01000064.1 GCA_002450985.1 Acidimicrobiia bacterium UBA6912 | reverse complement strand
GAGATGATCTTGTGGGCGGACGGATCGAAGCTCTCGTCGTTGACGCCCAGCACGAGGGAGATGTCGGGGTCCTTCGAGGGGGCGCTGATGAGCACCCACTCCGCACCGGCTTCACGGTGCTTCGATGCGGCCTCGTGGGTGCGGAAGATGCCGGTCGACTCGATGACGACGTCGACGCCGAGGTCTCCCCACGGGAGGGCGCCGGGATCGCGCTCGGCGAAGACCTTGAAGCGATCCCCGTCCACGATGAGATCGCCGTCGACNNGCGCGGAAGAAGTTCCGGCCGATGCGACCGAATCCGTTGATGGCTACCTTCATCAGGCTGTGCCTCCCGTGGCTTGGTTGGGTTGCTGAGATCTCCGGCCGGCGAGCTCGGCGAGCACTCGGCCCAGCCTCGCCGGATCGTGCTGCGGCCAAGGTGCCTCCGGGTCGGCGAGCTCGGCGCACACGGTCTCGATGCCGTGAAACGCCATCGCCTTCGGATCCACGTGAACCGGTTCGAGCGGCGGCGCAACGTCGACCGTCCCGGATGCGGCGACGATAGCAGCGGGCGGACGTAGCCCCGCCAGGTCGAGCAGTGCCGCCACATGGTCGGCGGCGTCCATCCCGAGGGTCTCGCCGTCTTGGGTGATGAGATTGGCGACGTATACCAGGTCGGCCGACGACTGGTTGATCGCACCGGCGATACCGGGAACGATGAGCGTGGCGATGAGGGAGGTGTAGAGGCTGCCGGGGCCGAGCACGATCTGGTCTGCGGAGAGCAGCGCCTCGATCGCATGTGGCGATGCGGTGATCCCCGAAGGGCTCACTCCCAACGCGCTGATCCGGCCGCGAGACCGCGAGATGGCTTCCTGACCCTCCACCGTGCGGCCGTCGACGACGGCGGTCAGCCGCAGGTGGGCAGGCGCTGCCGGGATCACGGATCCCACCGATCCGAGCAACTCCTTTGCCCGGGCGAGCCCGCTCTCGAAGTCCGCCTCGATGTCGGCGAGCGAGGCGATGATGAGGTTGCCGAGCGAGTGGCCGCTCACGTCCGCCCCGGCGAAGCGGTATTCGAACAGGTGCCGCCACGGCGAGTCGGCGGGAGTGAGGGCGAGCAGGCACCGCCTGATGTCACCCGGCGGCGGAATGTCGAGCTCGGGCACGAGCCGCCCGGACGACCCTCCGTCGTCGGCGACCGTCACCACGGCTGTGATCGATCCGGCGTAGCCGAGCACGGCATCCAACACCTGCGCCATGCCGTGTCCACCGCCCACGGCCACCACGCGCGGTCCGGTGCGGAGGGTGCCGACGTGTGCCGCGCTCACCCCTGGGTCCCGGCTTCCGCAAGGTCGCGGTGACGCACCGTGATGTCTGCCTCCTCGCCGGCGAGCCGGGCCGCCACCTCCTCGGCGATCGCCACCGAGCGGTGATGGCCGCCGGTGCAGCCGATGGCGATGGTGAGGAACTTCTTCCCCTCGGCCTCGTAGCGAGGCAGGAGGAAGTCGAGCAGTGCGACGGTCTGCTCGGTGAACTGGGTGGCGTCTTCGGACGAGAACACGTACTCACGAACCTCGGGGTCCAGACCCGTCAACGGACGCAGCTCCGGCACCCAGTGCGGGTTGGGGAGGAACCGCACGTCGAAGAGGAGATCGACGACGCGGGGCACGCCGTGCTTGAAGCCGAACGACGTGATGTCGACACGCATCCTGCGCTCGTCCCGATCCGAGGCAAATGCCGCTTCGATGCGCCGGCGCAGATCGTGGACGCTCAGATCGCTCGTGTCGATGATGACGTCCGCCATTCCCCGGATCTCGACGAAGGCCCTGCGCTCGAGAGCGATCGACTCTGCCAGCGATCCGGCGGTGATCGGGTGCGACCGCCGTGTCTCTTCGAAGCGCTTCGCCAGCGTGCTGTCGTCGGCATCGAGGAAGAGCACGGTGGTACGGATGCCGCGGCCGAGCAGGCCTCGCATCGCCTCGTCCAGGTCGTGGGGGGTCACGCCCCCCCGGGTGTCGACCACGGCGGCCATCTTCGGATGATCCCCCTCGACGACACCGACGCGATCGACGACGTCGCCGATCAACGTCGGCGGCAGGTTGTCGACCACGAAGTAGCCGAGGTCCTCCAGCACGGCGGCTGCTTGCGACCTGCCGGCGCCCGACATGCCCGTCACCACGATGACGCGCGGTTCGGCCTTCTGTGGCTCGGTCATCGCTCTCCTACCGACTCTCCGTGCAGCACTCTATAGACATCGGAGGCCACCGCCGCCGGCACGACCTCGGCCAGCTCCGCCTCCTCTGCCTCACGGAGACGTTTCAACGATCCGAAGCGCCGCAGCAGGGCGCGCTTGCGCGTCGGCCCGACGCCGGGGACGTCGTCGAGCACGGAGTCGACCATCCGCCGTCCCCGCAGCGTGCGGTGGTAGGTGACGGCGAAACGGTGCGCCTCGTCACGCACCCGCTGGAGCAGGTAGAGGGCCTCCTCGCCGCGAGGAATGGCGAGCGGCTCGGCGCGATCGGGGAAGTAGACCTCCTCCAGTCGTTTGGCCAGGCCGACCACGGGAACCTCGAGCCCGAGGTCGTCGAGAACCTTCACCGCCCGGCCCAGCTGGCCGGCGCCGCCGTCGATGACGACGAGCGAAGGCGGGTAGGAGAACTTGCCCCGCTCCGCCGTCGGGAGGTGCCGCTCCGCCAGGTAGGCGGTGAACCGCCGCCGCAGCACCTCCTCCATCGCGGCGAAGTCGTCCTGGCCGTCGAGCGTCCTGACCTTGAACCGCCGGTAGTCGGACTTCTTGGGAAGGGCGTCCTCGAAGACCACCATCGATCCGACCGTGTCCCTGCCCTGAATCGTCGAGATGTCGTAGCACTCGATGCGCAGCGGCGGCGACGCCATACCGAGATGCTCCTGGAGGCTGCGCAGCGCCCGCGCCCTGGCGTTGTGGTCGCTGCTGCGGCGCAGCCGGTGGCGGGCGAACTCCTCGGTCGCGTTGGCGGCCGCCGTCTCCATGAGCCGGCGCTTCGCCCCTCGCTGCGGCACGCGAAGGGACACGGCGGCGCCGCGGCGCAGGCGCAACCACTCCTCCCACAGTTCGGCGTCGTCTGGGAGCGTCTGCACCAGCACCTCGCGGGGTGGGCGGTCGGCGCCATAGAGCTGACCGAGCAAGATGCCGATCAGCTCGGCGCCGCTCACATCCTCGACCTTGTCGATGATCGTCGTCTTGCGGCCGGTGACGCGGCCCTTCACCACGCTCAGCACCACCAACACCGCCTCGAGGTCGTCTTCCTCGAGGGCGGTCAGGTCGAAGCTCTCCTTGCGCTGGGTCACGAGCTCCTGACGAGCAAGAGCCTTCTCGACGGCGATCGCCTGGTCGCGGAACCGGGCGGCGAGCTCGTACTCCCGGCGGTCGGCCGCGGCGCGCATGTCGGCCCGCAGCTTCGTCAGGGCCTCGTCGCCGTCGCCGCTCAGGAACTGGGCGAGCCCGTCGACGAGGGCGGCGTACTCCTCTTCGCCGACCTCACCGACGCACGGCCCGGCGCAGCGCTCGATGTGGAAGAGGAGGCATGGCCGCCCGAGCACCTCGTGGGTGCGGAACTTGCTGTCCGTACAGGTGCGAATCGGATAGGTGCGGAGCAGGAGGTCGAGCGTCTGGCGGATGGCGTAGGCATGGGCATAGGGTCCGAAGTACTCGACCCCTTTGCGCCGCTTCCCGCGCATGACCGAGGCGCGCGGCCAGTCCTGGGACCGGGTGATCGCAAGGTANNGGGAAGCTCTTGTCGTCGCGGAGCCGGATGTTGAAGCGGGGACGGTGCTCCTTGATGAGCGAATACTCGAGCATCAGCGCCGCCACCTCACTCTCGGTGACGATCCACTCGACGGACTCTGCCGCCTCCACCATCGCCTCGGTACGTGCCGCCAGGTCGCGGCTGAAGTACTGGGCGACGCGCTTCCGCAGCGACTTGGCCTTGCCGACGTAGAGAACGGCATTCCTCGCGTCGCGGAAGAGGTAGACGCCTGGCGAGTCGGGGATGGAGGCGCTCGGCGGGCGCTTGACCATGGCCCCCGATGATAGGTCGCGCCTCCACCGAATCAGGGCGCGGCCCGTCCGAACGCTGCTGCCTGGGAGCGGCAGGTGGCCGGGCCACGAAGGCCCGACCACCTGGAGAGAGTCACACTCGCTACCCGGCCGTGCAGGGTCGTGTGCAGTCGATCGAGGACTGTGACCCTTGCGATCGTGGCGTGTGGCCGCAGGCGAGCCGCGCCATCTCTCGTCCGCGAGGACGAGAGTGCGCGAGCGGCGCGAACTCCGCTTGATCTACGACCATCGATCGCGCGTCCCGTGCACCGAGGTACCCCCTCAGAACAAGGTAGGTCCCTACCTACCGAAGTAGGTAGGGACTACCGCATCGCCCCCCATGGATAGAACTCACCACGCCCCCCGACGTGGTTGCCTACCACTGGACCAACTGTGCCCCTCGGCCCCCGATCCGTACATGGGTCGGACGAACCAAATAGCCCACGATCAGCGGCTCCATCGCCACGCGACGAGGCGCGGGAGCTGCTGCTGACCGGCGTAGCCCGGATGCGCGGCGACGGCGGCCTCGCTCAGTGACCGCTCGCTCATCACCTCGAGCGACCATCCTGCGCGAGCCGCCTCGGTGAGCCACACCCCCATCGGTCGGTGATGGAACGTGACGATTCGGCCACCGACGTCGGTCGGCGTTGCGCCGACCTCGAGGTACGGGCCCCACCGCCACGACACCTCGCCGTCGTCGACGTCGACGATCGGCCCGGATCCCTCGGCGGTGAAGGCGGGATGGTTGGCGACGACGACGAGATGCCCACCGGGACGCACGGCACGCCGGACCGCGGCGAGGATCGCGGCGAGGTCGGCGAGATGTTCGAACACGAGGACGGCGAAGGCGCCGGCAAGCGAACCGGGACGGAGCCAGCCGAGATCGGGGAGCCGGCATTGCACGACCGGCCCGAAGCGAGCCGCCGCGCCGAGCAGCTCGAGCGACACGTCGCAGCCGACGACGTCGCCTGCGAGCGCCCGCATCACCCGGCCTTCGCCGCAGCCGAGATCGAGCCACGGGCCCCCATGGCCGCGCGGCATCACGCTGTCGAGCAGGGGCAGGACGTCGGTGGCGAAGAGCGAGTCGTCGGCGACCTCGGCGAACCACCACCCTGCCGCTTCCGACCACTCGTCGCTCATGTGTGGTCGAGCATCTCCCTNNNNACCCGCTGCGCCTCGCCGCCCGAGAGGGTGGGCGCCGGCTGGCCGAGGCGGATGTAGCCGAGCCCGACGTCGTAGAGCGTCTGGAGCACCCGGGCGATCGGCGGCTGGTTCTCGAAGAAGTGCAGCGCCTCCTCGATGGACATGTCGAGCACGTCGGCGATCGAATGGCCCTTGAACTGCACCTGAAGGGTGTCGCGGTTGTAGCGGCGGCCCTTGCACGTCTCGCAGGGGATGTAGACGTCCGGGAGGAAGTGCATCTCGATGCGCAGCGTCCCGTCGCCGTGACAGGTCTCGCAGCGACCGCCGGCGACGTTGAAAGAGAAGCGCCCCGGCTGGTAGCCACGCATCCTGGCATCGGGCGTCGAGGCGAACAGCTGCCGGATACGATCGAAGGCTTTGGTGTAGGTCGCCGGGTTGGAGCGGGGGGTACGGCCGATGGGCGACTGATCGATGTTGATCACCTTGTCGATGTGCTCGAGACCATCGATGCGGCGGTGGGCGCCGGCCGCACTCCTCGCCCCGTGGAGGGAGCCGTGCAGCGCCTTCGAGAGGATCTCCTGGACGAGCGAGGACTTCCCGGACCCGGAGACCCCCGTCACGGCAACGAGCCTGCCAAGCGGGAAGGCGACGTCGAGATCGCGCAGGTTGTTCTCGGAGGCGCCGATGACGGTGAGGGCGACGCCGCTGCCGTCTCGCCGATCCTCCGGGACCGGGATCGCCCTGCGCCCCGCCAGGTAGTCGCCCGTGAGCGAGGCCGGCTCAGACTCGATGTCGGCGAGCGTCCCCTCGGCCACGATACGCCCGCCGTGCTCCCCGGCGCCGGGGCCGATGTCGACGATGTGGTCGGCGACGCGGATGGTGTCCTCGTCGTGCTCGACGACGATCAGCGTGTTGCCGAGGTCGCGCAGCCGCAGCAAGGTCTCGATGAGGCGGCGGTTGTCGCGCTGGTGGAGTCCGATCGACGGCTCGTCGAGGAT
>DKBA01000226.1 GCA_002450985.1 Acidimicrobiia bacterium UBA6912 | reverse complement strand
GGGCGATGGGCAGGTCGTAGGCCGACCCCATCTTCGGGATGTCGGCCGGTGACAGGTTGACGATGATGCTGCGACTGGGAAACGTGTAGCCGGACGCCACGATGGCGGCGCGCACCCGTTCCTTCGCCTCCCTGATGGAGGCATCCGGGAGGCCGACGATGATGAACCGGGCCCCGCCGTTGCCGATGTGCACCTCGACCCGTACCGGGCGAGGCTCGACGCCGACGAGGGCAACCGAGGTGACTGAAGCGAACATGGCCGCACCGTATGACCCGGGTGCGACAGATCCCCGACGAGGGCTACGTCGCTGCGGCGGTCGCGGAGGCCTCAGCTCATGTCAGCGGTGACGGTCCCCCGCTGCCGAGAGAATCACTCGTCCGCCGGCACGCCCGTGAGCATGACGTCGAGGAGCTCCACCGGATCGGTCGCCTCCGGCGGCACCACCGGCACGGTGACGTCCGGCGCGTCGACGACGACGGACTCGCCGGTTCCGGCCTCATCGACGGCCCCGGTGTCGCCGGTGACCGGATCGACGTCAGCCGCCACCGGGTCCACCTCACCCGAGCCGTCCTCACCCTCGGTCGGGACGACCTCCGCAGCCCCTTGGCGCCACGTGTGGACCAGGTGAACCACTGCCGCCCGGTACGAGCCCTGCGCACCCGGCTCGGCCGCCACTCCCTCGCCGATGTACTGCAGTTGGAGGGACGCGATCTCGGACTTCAGCGCGTCGAGCGACGCGGCGTCGAGGCCGAGCCGTTGCCCGAGGCGGTTGACGAAGTGATCGATCCGGGGCTGCATCTTGTCGATCTGCTGCTGAGCGGTCGCCTTCTCGGGCCTCGCGGCGGATTCCTGGGCGACGGGAGGTATCTGGGGGACGGCCGCGGCGGCTGGTCGCTCGGTGCGATCACGGACGCCCCCCGCGTCCTTCTGGTTCCGGCGCTCGGCGCTGCGAACGGCGTGCCCGCCCCGGTCGATCGGTGGTGTGCCTGCGATCTGCATCGGTCGATCCTTCCGCCACTGTGTGTTGCAGGCACCAGTCGGCCCCGTTCATCAGCGGGTCAGCGATCGCGGGCGTAGGCTGTCGGGCATGTTCATGGGATTCCAGGTCACCTTCGACGCCAACGACCCGGCCACGCTGGCCCGCTTCTGGGCGCAGGCGCTCGACTACATCGAGCAGCCGCCGCCCCCGGGTCACGACACCTGGGAGGATTTCGGCCGCGCCGCGGGGATCCCCGAGGAGGAGTGGGGCGACCTCGCCGCGATCGTCGACCCGAACGGCGCAGGCCCGCGGGTCCTCTTCCAGAAGGTGCCGGAGGGCAAGACCGTGAAGAACCGGGTGCACGTCGACGTCAACGTCGGTGGACCGCACGACGCCCCTGCGGAGGAGCGCAGGGCCAGCGTCGCCGCCAAGGTGGCCGCGCTCGAGGCAGCCGGCGCCACCAAGGGCGAGGCGTTCGACGTGCCCGAGCGCGGCGACTATTGGGTGGTCATGCACGACCCCGAGGGCAACGAGTTCTGCGTCCAGTAGCGACGCGACATCAGCCGTCAGTCGATCGGGATGTCGGTGAGGTGCCCGGCCCACAGGTGGCCGGGGGTCGACTCGACGGTGTGGATCACGTCGCGCATCGCATCGAGCACGGGCGCCTTCTCCCTGTCGTACACCTCGCCCTGGAGCAGCTGGAGGATCTGGAGCCGGTGCTCCTTCGACTGGATGAAGTACGTGAAGAGGTGCATCAGCTTGTAGTAGAGCCGGATGAACTCGTACCAGATGCTGACACCGGCCTTGATCCGGTCCTCGTACGGCTGGAGGGCCGCCTCGCTGCGATCCCCGGTCTCGATCGCCTGCACCACCGCCTGCGCGGCGTACTTGGCCGACTCCGCCGCGATGGAGATACCAGACGAGAAGATCGGGTCGACGAAGCGTGCGGCGTCGCCGACCAGCATCCAGCCGTTGCCGACGAAACGCCGCATCGAGTAGCTGTAGTCGGCCTCGGTGGTGAAGTCGTCGACCTGCTTGGCGTTCTCCATCGCCCGGGCCAGATCCGGAGCGCTGGCGACCTGCTCGTAGAACCACTCCTCCTTGCGGCGGCGTGACTCCTGGAAGACGGACTTCTCGGTGACGACGCCGATCGAGGTGGTCTCGTCGTCGATCGGGATCTGCCACGCCCAGCCCCGCTCGACGGGGAGGAAGTAGATGTGGATGTAGTCGGCTGTCTTCGGGTCGTGGGAGCGCACCACGTTCTCGAAGTGGGCGGTGACGGCGAACTGGTTGAAGAGGGGGTCGTTCTCGCGAAGCCGGCGCTGATTGCCGAGAATCGCGTTGCGGCCGCTGCAGTCGAGCACGAAGTCGGCGTAGAGCTCGGTGGTGGCGCCCTCGATGTCGACCACCACGCCCTTGGCGAAGTCGTTCTCGTCGAACAGCACCTCCTTGACGCCGACGCCCTGGATGACCTTCGAGCCGAGATCGCGGGCGTGCTGGAGCAAGAGGTGATCGAAGGTGGCACGGTCGACGTGATAGGTGTAGTCCTGGTTCACGCCCTCCTGAGGAAACTCGGCGAACTCGATGGCGAACTCACCCTTGCCCTGGGTGGGGTGCCACGCCGCACCGTACTTGCGGATGAAACCCTGCTTCTCCATGGTGGGCAGGAAGTCGAGCTCGTCGAAGATGCGCACCGTCGACGACACGAGCGACTCCCCGACGTGGGGGCGGGGGTGCATCGTCTTCTCGAGGATGATGTTGCGGACGCCCGCCTTCGACAAGTAGCAGCCGGCAACGGAACCCGCAGGCCCGCCACCGATGATGATCGCAGTGGTCATGAATTCCCCCTTGGTCCCTGTATGCCGGTGCCCAGACCGCGCAAAACGCGTCCAAGCCGATCGAGACCTGAGCCCCACCCCCCGGGGTCCTGATCCCAGCACGCCCAACCTAAGGTCGAGGGCTACGTATGACAACCCCCGGACGTAGCCCTAGCGACCCATTTCTCCGCACGAGGGCCGATCCGGGCGTCTCCCGCCGAGGTCACCGTCCCTCGAATCGAGGCTCCCGCTTCTCCGCGAACGCGGCGACGGCCTCGCTGAGGTCCCGTGAGCCGCCCAGGATCGCCTGAGCCTGGCTCTCCATCTCCAGGGCCTGCTCGAAGGTGAGGTCGAGGGACCGGTCGAGCGCGACCTTGATGAGACGCTGAGCGAGGGGGGCGCCTGCGGCGAGCGCCTCGGCCGCTTCGGTGACGGCGGCTTCCAGCACACCCACCGGCACGACCCGGGCGATCAGCCCCATCGCCAGCGCTTCGGCCGACGAGACGATGCGGCCGGTCAGCGCCATCTCCCGGGCCCTTGCCAGCCCGACCAACCGTGGGAGCAACCACGAGCCGCCGAAGTCGAGCGCAAGACCCCGCCGCACGAAGATCTCCGAGAATCGTGCCCGGTCGGTGGCGATGACCAGATCGCAACCGAGCGCGAGGTTCATGCCGGCCCCGACCGCGACGCCGTCGACCGCGGCGATGGTGGGCTTCGGGAGGCGGTGGAGGGCGAGGGCTGCGGCCCCGGTGTGCGCCATGGCGCGGGCCGCAGCGGTGATACCCCCCTCGAGACCGGAGAGCGTGGCGACGTCTGCGCCCGAGCAGAAGTCCTCCCCCGCCCCACGTATCACGAGCACCCGAGACGCTGCCGCCGCAAAGTCGGCGAAGGCGTCGGTCAGCTCGTCCCAGCCGCCGGGCGGCACGGCGTTGCGGGTCTGCGGGCGGTCGAGGGTGAGCCAGCGCACCGGCCCGCGGTCTTCGATTGAGAGAAAGCTCGACATGACGGCCGCAGCCTAGAGCCGTAGCCCGTAGCCCGTAGCCCGTAGCCCGTAGCCCGCCGACTGCCTTCTCGGGTCTGCCGTCCGCCGTGCCCTACGATGCTGCGCATGGGCTTCAACCCGTTTCGCAAGCGTCGCCCCTCCGCCCTGGACGTCGGTCTCGTGGTCGGCTTCATCGCGCTCACCCTGGCGTTCGTCGCCTGGGGCTTCTTCGGCTGAGGGCGCTCGTGTCCTTCGGCGACGAGATCGTGACCCCGGTCCAGCCGTACCAGGCGACCAAGGCCTACGTGTGTCCCGGGTGCACCGCGCCCATCGAGGCGGGGACCGGGCACGTGGTGGTCGTTCCCGAGCTCGCTCCCGACCTGCGCCGTCACTGGCACCGCGGCTGCTGGCACAAGGAGCAGCGGCGCCGCCACGGGGTCATGCGACGCTCTGCCGCCAGTTCACCGTGACGCCGGTCGCTTCGACCCGCACCCCGATGAAGTCGACCCGCACCGGCCCGTAGCGACGTGCGAGCTCGGCGGCGAGGGCTCGGACCTGACGGAGCTTGGCGGGTGTGAGGCGCTCGACGGGGTCGCCGGCCACGGCCCCCGATCCGACCGTCTTCACCTCGACCACGACATGCCGGTCGCCGAAGCGCACCAGGAGATCGATCTCGCCGCGGCCCACCGGGAGGTTGCGCGCGACCACGGACGCACCCCGACCGGTCAGATAGGTGGCGGCGACCGTCTCACCGAATCGAGCCAGCGTCGCCCGCCCGCTCAGATCGCGGTGGTGGGCTCCAACTCCTCGATGTTCACGTCGCGGAAGGTCATCACCTTCACCCGCTTCACGAAGCGGGCGGGGCGGTACATGTCCCAGACCCATGCGTCGTCCAGCTCCAGCTCGAAGTACAGGGAGCCGTCGGCCTGGCGGGTGTGGACCTCGACGCCATTGGCGAGGTAGAACCGACGCTCTGTCTCGATCACGTAGCGGAACAGCGGGAGAACGTCCCGGTACTCCTTGTAGATCTGGAGCTCGACGTCGGTTTCGAACCGCTCGAGGTCTTCTTCACCCATCGGTCATCTCCTCCGCAGTGCCACCGTCCGGCGAGGCATCCGCACCGGTGCGGCGACACATGTTACGCCGGGACGGCCCGGACGACGGCTTCTCCGTTCTAGTCGGCGGCTGCGACACGCATTCCACCGATTACTCGATCTCTCGGCTCGCGCCCTACAAGCCCGTCCACCGGCTCGGCGGCCACAGCACCACGAACGCCTTCCCGACGATGGCGTCACCATCGATCGGCCCGAAGAACCTGCTGTCCTGGCTCGAGTTGCGGTTGTCGCCCATCACGAAGTACTGACCGGCAGGCACGGTCTCCGGCCCGAAGTCCGGCATGTTCGTCCGGGGGTGCAGGTAGTCCTCCGACAGCGGCTGCCCGTTGACGTGCACCGTGCTGTCGCGGATCTCGATCGTGTCGCCCGGCAGCCCGATCACCCGTTTGATGAACTCGGACTTGGGAGTCGACAGACCCACCGACTCGGCCAGGTTGCGGACGATCGACTCGACCACCGACTCCCGCTCCTGCACGCCCCGCGGGTCGTCGAAGACGATCACATCGCCCCTCGCGATATCGCCGAAGTCGTAGGCCAGCTTGTTCACGAGCACCCGGTCGTTGATCTCGAGGGTGTTCTCCATCGAGCTCGATGGAATCCAGAAGGCCTGGATCACGAACGTCTTGATGATGACGGCGATGACGAGGGCGATGAGGATGAGGAACGGCAGCTCTCTCCAGAACGAGCGATGCCGGCCCTCGGCCTCCTCCGGCTCCTCGCCGGCCGGTGTGTCACCGGGGGCTACCGGAGCCTCGTCCGGCGGCGACGCCGCATCCGGCTCCTCGTCGGTCGAGGACGCCTCCCCCACCTCATCGTCGAGCGCAGCGCCGAGGTCCAGGCGCGGCACGGACGCGTCCGGTACGGGCTCGTGGAGATGGGGATCGGTCACGTCCGCACGTTACTCCACACGGGCTCAAAAGCCCGCAGGGTCGTACGCCGTCCCCCCGAGGTAGTCGTGCCACAGCAGCCGGGCGGCCACGGCCCGCCACGGACGCCAGTCCTCCGCCATCGCATCGGCCTCCGCGTAGCTCGGCGGCGCATCCCTCCCGAGCGCCCGACCGAGCGAGACGACGAGGGCACGGTCACCCGACGGCCACACATCGGCACGCCCGAGGGCGAACAGCAGGTAATTGCCCGCGGTCCACGGGCCGACACCCACGAGCTGCTGGAGGTGCGCCAGCGCGGCGGCATCGTCGAGACCGTGGGCGGACGCGAGATCGAACTCGCCGGAAACCAGCGCCTCTGCCAGCAGCCGGACATAGCGTGTCTTCTGTCGGCTGAAGCCGATGCGCAGCAGCTCACCGTCGTCCAACGTGAGAAAGCCGGCCGGGGTCACGTCGCCGAGCCGCGCTTCGAGTCTTCGGTAGGCGGCCGCACCGGAGGCGAGCGACACCTGCTGCTCGAGCACGAGCCGCACGAGCGTGGGGAACCCCGGCTTGCGTCGCCACAGCGGCGGCACGCCGTTGCGGGCGAACAGCGTCGCCAGCGCCGGCTCCCTCGAGGCGAGGGCGCGGCAGCCTGCGGCGAGAGAGGCGGTGTCGAGGCGCTCCTGCATGGAGGGGCGCCCGGGCGTCAGGTGCGCTTCTCCTTGATGCGGGTGGCCTTGCCGACCCGATCGCGGAGGAAGTAGAGCTTGGCGCGGCGTACGTCACCGCGGCGGGTGACCTCGATCGTCTGGATGATGGGAGCGTGCACCGGGAAGATGCGCTCGACCCCGACTCCAAAGCTGATCTTGCGGACGGTGAATGTCTCGCGGAGTCCTCCGCCGCTACGGCCGATCACCACGCCCTCGAACACCTGCACCCGCTCCCGGCCCCCCTCGACGACCCGCACGTGCACGCGCACGGTGTCGCCGGGACCGAAGTCCGGTACGTCGTCGCGCAAGTACGCAGCCTCGATGTGATCGAGCGTGTTCACGGGGTCCTCCACGAGGAAGCGAGGTGAAGAAGCCGAGAGTGTAGACGAGGGTTGCGCCGTGCGCGAAATCCTCAGCGGTCGGGGTCGAGCAGGTCGGGACGGCGCGCCGCGGTGCGGCGACGTCGCTGCTCCAGCCGCCATGCGGCGATGCGGCCGTGATCGCCGGACAGCAAGACCTCGGGCACCGTCCAGCCGCGGAAGTCGGCGGGTCGGGTGTACTGCGGCTCCTCGAGCAGGCCGTCCCTGAAGCTCTCGGTCACCACCGACTGCGGGTTGCCGACGACGCCGGGGAGGAGCCGGGTGACACCTTCGATGATGGCGAGCGCGGCCACCTCGCCGCCGAGCAGCACGTAGTCGCCCAGCGACACCTCCTCGTCGATGAAGTGCTCGGCGACCCGCTCGTCGACCCCCTCGTAGCGGCCGCACACGAGGGTCAGCGCAGGCAATGCCGCCCAGCGGTCGAGCGTCGCCTGCGTCAGCGGGGACCCGGCCGGGGTGAGCAGCACCCGGTGGGTTCCGGCGAGCGGCTCGAGCGCCTCGGCGAGCGGCTCGACCATCATCACCATGCCGGCGCCGCCGCCGAAGGGGGCGTCGTCGACCTGGCGGTGTACGCCGCGGCCCCATCTCCTGAGGTCGATGAGCCGCACATCGAGGAGCCCGTCGCTGCGCGCCTTGCCGACCAGGCTCACGTCGAGCGGACCGGCGAAGAACTCCGGAAAGATGGTGACGACACGAATTTCCATGATCCACAGAGTACGGGCTCGTCGTATACGGTGGAGAGAGCCCTACTTTGGGAAAGGGTTCCGCGCCCCGGGGACGAGAGAGAGGGAACTTCATGCGACGTATCGCGACACTTGTCGGCGCGCTCACGGTCTTGCTCACCGTGCTCGCCGCCGCACCCGCCGCCGCACGCACATCCGACACCATCCCGCTACCCAACGGCTTCCAGCCCGAAGGGATCGCCGTGACCGACGACGGCACCTTCTACGCCGGGTCGCTGAAGGACGGCTCGATCTATCGCGGTGACGTCCGCACCGGGCAAGGCGACGTCATCTTCAGCCCGGGCGACGTCCGCACCGCCGTCGGGCTCTGGTACGACGAGCCCACCGGCCACCTCTTCGTCGCCGGCGGCCCGTTCGGCGCCGCCCACGTCTACGACGGGGCCACCGGCATCGAGCTCGCCACCTACGCCCTCGGCGGAGCGTTCGTGAACGACGTCGTCGTCACGCCGGAGGCAGCCTACTTCACCGACTCCTTCGCCCCGGTGATCTACAAGCTGCCGCTCGGACCGCATCGCTCGCTGCCCGCCGGCAACCCGGTGGAGACGATCCCGCTCGGCGGCGACTACGTGTTCGATCCGACGACCTTCAACGGCAATGGCATAGAGGCGTCCGGCACCACCGGCATGCTGATCCTCGCCAACTCGAGCAACGGCACCCTCTACCGAGTAGACCCGGCGACCGGGGATGCGACGGCGATCGACCTCGGCGGCGCCTCCGTACCGAACGCAGACGGCGTCCTGCTGAAGGGGGACACGCTGTACGTGGTGCAGAACTTCCTCAATCAGATCGCCGAGATCCGGCTCACCCCCGACCTCGCCGCCGGGCACATCACCGGCGTCATCACGAGCCCCTTCTACCGGATTCCGACCACGGTCGGCGCCTACAAGGGCTCGCTGTTCGCCATCAACGCCCGCTTCGACGTGGCGCCGCCGTTCGACCCGACGGTGGATCCCACGCTCGAGTACGAAGTCGTCCGCACCCCGCTCCACTGAGGACGACCAACCGTGGGGCTCCCCGCTGCGGGAGCCCCACGGCCTCGATCACATGTCGAGCTCGCGGAGCCACAGCTCGTTCGTGAAACGATGCGTGAATCCCATGCTGCGGTAGAAGGGTATGCCCGAGCCGACCCAGGCCACCTCGGCGCCTTCGGCCGCCGCCCGCCGCAGCGTCTCCAGCACGGCCGCCGTGCCGAGCCCCATCCGCCGGTACGTCGGGTCGGTCGCCACCGGCTCCACGTAGGCGACCCGGTTCTCCGGCACCACCCAGATCCCGGCATAGGCGGCGTAGTCGCCGCTCGGGGCCACGGCGACCACGTTGAGATCCCTCCTGAAGTGCGGGGCGCGCTGCATCATCTTGCGATCGTCGGCGTCGTCCGCAGGAACGGGACCCTCGTGGTTGAACCCTCGCCACAACACCTGGCCCACCTTGGCCAGGTCGTTCTCGTCGGCGAGGCTCTGGAGGTGGAACCCATCGGGGAGCGGGAGCTGCGGGATCGGCCGGTCCAGTGGGTACCACGAGTGAGGCTCGTCGAGGTCGGGATGCCTGACGAACCCCCTACCCGCCAGGATCTCCCGCCGCGTGGTGTTCATCTCCGGGGCGAAGATGCCAAGCACCCTGCGACCGAGCGACCGTGACATGCCGCCGAAGCGCGCCTCCGCCCAGTCGACGAGCGGCTCCTCGAGGTCGTCGAACCCGGGCCGCACCTGGAGGAAGACGAACGCCGGCGCGGCCTCGAAGTGGACGATGCCGAGCACTTCGCCGTTCTCCTCGGCCACGCCGAAGTCACCGATCGGCGTACCCACGATGAGGGGGTGGGAGTGCATGTACTCCCACCGAGGCTCCAGCCAGTTGTCGAGCACACCGCCGGGTTCGTACACGTCGACGAGGAAGCGGTCGATGCGGTCGTAGTCGACGGCGTGGTCGTAGGGACGGACGTGGGAGTTCACGGGCGGCCTCCGGCAGGACGCAACGACGCAGTCCCCCGACGCTATGCCCCGGTGGGGATCTCCGAGAAGGGCCGATCGGTGTCGACGCGAAGGTCCTTCGGGAGCCCGAGCACCCGCTCGCCGATGATGTTGCGCTGCACGGCGTCGGTGCCGCCGCCGATGCGCATCCCCGGCGTGCCGAGGAAGCCGGAGTGCCACTCCCCCTCCCACGGTGCGTCCCCGCCGTAGCCCTGGGCGTCGCCGCCCATCACCGCCAGGGCGAGGTCGAACACGTCGGTGAGGAGATCCGTCGCCGCCAGCTTCATGACCGAGCCCTCCGGACCCGGCATGCGTCCTTGGGACAGGGCCGTCATCAGCCGCAGGAAGGTGTACTTGAGCGCCCCCGCACGGCTGTAGATGTCGGCGTAGCGCTGGCGGACCTTGGCGTCGGCGGCGGCGCCGCGCTCACGAATGAGGTCGGCGAGGGCGTCGATCACCCGCAGGCTCCCGCCGACGGCGTTGAAGCGCTCCCACATGAAGGTCGAGATCACGACCCGCCAGCCGTCACCGACCTCGCCGATCCGTAGGTGATCGGGCACCCGCACGTCGTTGAGGAACACCTCGTTGAAGTTCGCCGAGTCGGTCATCTGCCGCAGCGGTCGCGCCTCCACACCGTCCGTCTGCATGTCCACCATGAAGGCCGTGAGCCCGCGGTGCTTCGCCGCGGAGGGGTCGTGGCGGGCGATGCAGAGGCCCCAATCGGCGTGGTGGGCGAACGTCGTCCACACCTTCTGCCCGGTGAGCACCCACTCGTCGCCGTCCCGCAGCGCCTTGGTGTTCAGGCCGGCGAGGTCCGATCCGGCGCCGGGCTCGGAGAAGAGCTGGCACCACACCTCGTCGCCGCTGAGCAGGGGACGAAGGAAGCGGTCCCGCTGCTCGGCCGTGCCGTGCTGCATGACGGCAGGCCCGCACCAGCCGAGCCCGACCACGAGGGCGTCGTGCGGCACGTCGAACTCGGACTCCTCCATCTTGAAGATCAGCTCTTCGACGACCGAGCCAGCGCGGCCGCCGTAGACGGTGGGCCAGGCGATGCCCGCCCAGCCGGCGTCGAACTTCGTGCGCTGCCACGTCTTCGCCTCGGCGAGCCGCTGCGCCTCCTCGTCGGCCGACCACTCCGCGACGATCGCGGACATGGCGAGCGCGGTGGACGGCAGCGGTTTGGCGTGGGCTGTGAGGAAGGAGCGTGCCTCGGCGCGGAACGCCGCCTCCTCGGGAGAGTCGTGCGGATCCATGCGCCGCAGCGTACCGCAGGGGATACCGATTCCCGCCGCCGGCTGGTGCGATTCGCCGGCCGGGTCAGATGATCTCGCGATCACGGAGCACCCGCACGAACTCCTCGCCGACGGCCCGCCGGTGCGGGGCGGCGAGCTTCACGAAATCGCCGAGCCCTTCGACCCCGACACCCTTCACGATGCGGTCGACGTCGACGATCGAGAAGTCGAGCTCCTTGGCGAGCTCGACGAGCGCCGCCGCGAACTCCCGGCGTCGAGTGCGGTGCGGGCTGTGGCTCAGCTTGTAGTCGAGGACTCGGCGCCCGGGATCCACGGTCAAGGAGTTGAACACGACGACGTGGGCGCCTGTGGTCTGCCGCACCAGCGTGACGAGCCTGCCAAAGCACGGGATCCACTCTTCGAGGGTGATGCGGCCGACCTTGCGAAACTCGCCGGCGAACCACTTCACCGTCTCGGGTTCGGCGAGGGCGTCGCGCACATCGGAGGCGAGCCAGAATCCGCCGGGGTCGACGAGGAATCCGTGCTCGCGATGCCGGTACAGCGTGCGCACGAGGTCGGAAGAGATCGACAACACGACGACGTCCTTGGGGTAGCGCCCCAGCTCCTCGTGTCCCTCGATCGTGAAATCGCGCTCGAAGAGATCCGGTTGGAAGGCGGCCGGGACCAGGCCGAGCCGCTCCGTCACCTCAGTCACCAGCGCCGGGTCGACGCCGTCGTAGCCCTGCAAGATGAGGTCGCTGCGGGTGAAGCTGGCCCTGCCCCTGGCGTAGACCGCTCCGGTCGCCTCGATCTCGTCCCGCAGCCGCGGGCCCCCGTCGGCGAGGGCCCACAGGTCACAACCGCCGTAGCCGTAGACACCGAACCGCTTCGTGGCGTCCCCCCGGAAGGCGCACATGATGCTGGTCCGCACGATGCCCTTGGTCGCAAGGTCGCGTCGATGGCGCAGCCTGCGGAGGCCCCGCTCCGCAGCACTGTCGGGGCCCATGACCCTGCGGATCGTGCGTACCGTCACTCCCCTCACTCGCGGCACGGCGTTGCTCCTCCCCATCAGCGTTCCACCAGTCGGATGCCGGTGCGGAACTGCGGCGCACTCGACAAGCGTGGAGGCGGATCGGTGCGTGGCGACGCCGTCACGACGGCCGCCGCATCGCCGACGCGCACCTTCGCTCCCTCGCCGGCAACGATCGAGTGGAGGTGCCCGTCGCTCCCGGCGACCACACGAACCGTCAAGATGGGGGCAGGATCGCCACCGGTCTTCGAAACCCGTCGTGGTTGGCGGGGCGTTCCGCCGCGACCCGTCATCCCGGCGACGTAAGCGAGGCCTTCGAAGCGCAGATCGAACAAGGGATCGCCCTCGGCGACGGGCTCTCCCGCTTCCGCGTGCCACCTGGCGATGGAACCCTCGAGCGTACGCCGGTCGTACTCGGGAACGGCCACGACCATGAAGGCCGGCTGGATGCTGGACTGCAGCGCCCCGGAGCGGTCGACGAGCAGGATCGCATCCTCGGTGATGAACTCGGCGGCGCTCGCGTCGAACGACCCGGCCGCCGGAACGTGACGTGCCGCACCGAGCTCGGCCAGTGCCCCATCGACGTCCACGATGCGGACCCCGATCTGGTCGGCGATGCGCTCGAGCCGGGCGATCGCCCGATTCGCCTCTACCGCGTAGGGATCCCCGGAATCGTGTGTGTGGCGGTGGGTGCGGTCCGCCGGGTCGTAGGTCGAGACGTTGAAGACGACGACCGCACGGTCCGCCACCGCGAGCAGGCCCAGGATGGTCGCGAGATGGTCCAGGGCCGTGGACAGCGGGAGCGCAGACGCCGGCTCGCACTCGGTGGCGAGCCATTCCCGCTCCGCGTCCGTGACGGGCAGGTCGCCGTCGGGCACCGGGAACAGCCAGCCGGACGAGACGTGCCGGAGCACGCCGGGGGCGGCGAACGCGGTGCCGAGGGAGAGGACGACGAGGCGGGTCGCCGCATCATCGAGCTGGTTCGCCGCTGCGGTCAGCCCGGCCGTGAGCGCCTCCGGCGCACCGCGCGGGGGGTGTGCACCGTTGAGCTGCTGAAGCAGGACGTCGTAGCGGAGGGCTGGGAGGCGGACGACCGCGGCGTCGGGCGCACGCCCTTCGAGCAGACCGGGGCGACCGATCGTGCTCGCGACGTCTGCCGAAGAGAACAGCACGATGCGCGTCGCCGGCTGCTGTGGTGTGGTCTCCGCGGAGCCTTGCTGATCCTGGTCCTGCATGCGGTGCCCTCGCCCTCCCCAGCAGGGTCGCCGTGAGGCGAACCTAGCAGCAGAGATTCCCAGGCGCAGTGGGTCGCCCGACTCGTTGATGCCCCGCGGCCCTCGGCTCAGGCCTGGGTGTGTGACCTCGCCGGCGCATAGAGCGTCGTGCGCCGGAAGGGGATGCGGCCGGCGGCGGCGATGGCGCGCTCGAAGTCGGCGGCGTCGAGGAACGTGCCATGCGCGGCCCCGGCCGAACGCGAGATGATCTCGTCCATCAGGGTGCCACCGAGGTCGTTGCACCCGGCTTCGAGCAGCCGCACGCCTGCCTCGATGCCCAGCTTCACCCACGAAGCCTGGATGTTGGGGATGAGCCCGTCGAATGCGATGCGGGCGACGGCGTGGATCAGCACGACCTCGTCCCAGGTCGGACCCGGGCGGCTCTTGCCCCGCACGTAGATCGGAGCACCCATGTGCACGAAGGGCAGCGGGACGAACTCGGTGATGCCGCCGGTGCGGCGCTGGATCGTGCGCAGCACCTCGTAGTGGTTGGCCCACGAGGCAGCGTCGTCGATGTGCCCGAACATGATCGTGCTCGTCGACTTCAGCCCGAGCTCGTGGGCAGTGATCATCACCTCCGCCCACTGGGCGGTGCGGATCTTGTCGGGGCACAGGTGCCGCCGGACCCGATCGTCGAGGATCTCGGCGGCCGTGCCGGGGAGCGTGCCCAGACCGGCGCCGCGCAGCCTGGTGAGGAAGTCACGCACCGGAACCCCGAGCGTCTCCGCCCCCTGCCACACCTCGAGCGGGGTGAAGCCGTGGATGTGCATCTCGGGGAGCTGGGCCTTGATCGCTTCGACGACGGTGACATAGAAGTCGCCGGTGAACTCGGGGTGGATGCCGCCCTGCAGGCAGACCTCCGTCGCCCCTCGCTCCCACGCCTCGACGCTGCGCTCGACGACCTGGGGAATCGTCATCAGGTAGGGATCCTCGCGCAGGTTGAGCGACCGCGGCCCCTTGGAGAAGGCGCAGAACCCGCAACGGAAGTAGCACTGGTTCGTGTAGTTGATGTTGCGGTTGACCACGTAGCTGACGGCGTCGCCGTTGGCCCGCCGGCGCAGCTCGTCGGCGACGGAGGCGATGGCGTCCACCTCGTCGCCGCGGGCATGGAACAGCCGCTCGATCTCGTCCCGGGTCGGCGGTGTCCCGGCGAGGGAACGGTCGAGGATGTCGGCGAGGTCGGGGGCGAGACCGGTACGTGCCGTGGGGGTCCCCTCGGTCCACGCCGCATCCACCCACGCCGCCGAGAACCGGCGGGCCGGCACGGGTGCGGGCATGTCCTTGCCGGGGGCCCACTCGTAGCGGGGCCGGGCGGCGCCGCCGGCGTCGATCTGGTTGAGGTAGACGGTGAACAGCTCGGGATCGAGGGTCTCGCGGACGACATCGACGGAGAGGCCGACGGGGAGTGCGGTGCGTTCGACCAGAGATCGGGGAGCCAGCGCTTCGCGCAGCGCCCCGATGCGTTCGGTGTCCCAGTCGCGGAGCAGCAGGTCGGTTGCGCCGGCCTCGACTGCGGAGACCGCGTCGTCGACAGAGTCGACGAACACCGACACTCGTGCTTCGATCGCCGGCAGGCCGGTGAACTGGACGGCATCGGCCACGCGGCTGCGGCCGGTGCGGAGGAAGGCGGCGCCGGTGCGGGCGATGGCGTCCAGCACGTCGGCGCGATCGCCGGTGTCGACAACGGTGAGCCGCCAGCCCGGCGTGCCCCGCTCGGCAGCCTCCCGGGACGCACCCGGCTCGAGCACCCACGCTGCCGCATCGCTGCCTTCGGACTTCGCCACCGGAAGCAGACCGCCGGCCTCGGCCGCGCGGCGATCGGCCGCCGAGAGGGACTCGACCTCGACCGTGGTGGCGCCCTCCCGGCGACGAGTCGCCGCCCACAGCTCGTTGACGGTGTCGGCGGGCCGTACCCGCAGGAAGGAGATCTCGGTCATGGGGCGGCCTCCTGCAGTCGGGGGGCGAGGGCGAAGCCGGCGGCATCGGTGGACGCCCCCGCCTTGGCGAGCAGCGGTGCATCGATCCAGTCTGGGGTGAGGAACTCCGGGTACACCGGCAGGCGGGGCTGGAGCGTGAACCCGGCCGACTCGGTGACGGCGCGCAGCTTGTCGAGGTGGGGCCACGGCGCCTCGGGGTTCACCCAGTCGATGGTGAGGGGTGAGACGCCGCCCCAATCGTTGATCCCGGCGTCGAGGTAGACGCCGAAGTCCTCGGTGAGGTTGGGCGGCACTTGCACGTTCATCTCGGGACCGAAGGTCCAGCGGGCGGCGGCGACCACCCTGGCGAAGTACTGCACCGTGGGCTCGGCGTCGCGCCGCTTCCTCGTGTCCGCTTTGGCCCGGAAGTTCTGGACGATGACCTCCTGGAGGTGCCCGTGGCGAGCGTGGAGGTCGGCGAGGGCGAACAGCGAGTCGATGACCTCGGTCGGCGTTTCACCGATACCGACGAGGATGCCGGAGGTGAACGGCACCCGGTGCCGACCGGCCGCCTCGATGGTCGCCACCCGCACGGCGGGTTCCTTGTCCGGGCAGTCGTGGTGGGGCATTCCCGGCTCCATGAGCCGAGGCGAGATGTTCTCGAGCATCAGCCCCATGCTCACGTTGGAGCGACGCAGGGCGGCAACGGCGGCGTCGTCCATCACCCCGGGGTTGGCGTGCGGGAACAGGCTCGTCTCGGCGACCACCCGCTCGCTCATCTCCCGCACGTAGTCGAGCGTCGTCGCGCAGCCCTGGCGCTCGAGGAAGGTCCGAGCCTGCGGCCAGCGGTCCTCTGGCCGATCGCCGAGGGTGAACAGCGCCTCGGTGCAGCGATGCGCCGCTCCGGCGCGGGCGATGGCCATCACTTCGTCGGGTGTGAGGTACTCGCCGCCTGCGCCGGGCGGCTTGGCGAACGTGCAGTACGTGCACGTGTCCCGGCACAGCGTGGTGAGCGGGATGAAGACCTTGCGGCTGTAGGTGACGGTCCGGCCCTTGCCCTCGTCGCGCAGGCGGGCGGCCTCGGCCAAGAGCGGCGCCGGGTCGCGCCGCCCGGTGATCAGCTCGACCGCCAGTTCGGGGTCCGGCGCCGGAAACGACATGGCCGCAACAGTATCAGCGGGTCGGGGGCGGCGGTGACGGTGACGGTGGTGGAGCGGCGGGCCGGTGGGTGCCGGTGCTCGGCCAACCGTCGACCGGGACGCGTGGGCTTCCCGTGAGCCGGCGTGCGGGTCTGGCCGTCGTTATGGTCAACCTGTAACCGCTTAGGCCGAGTTCCTTCCTTGCTCGGGCGGCTCATCGGTCTCACCTAGAAGAACCCCAGAGCTGCTGGAATGGCACCCCATGGAGCAAGCCCGGCTGATTCTCACCTGTGGGTTGCCCGCGGCCGGAAAGACCACACTCGCGAAGGAGCTTGCTGCCGAACGTGGCGCGGTGCGTCTCACCGAAGGATGAGTGGCAACGGGCCCTCGGCTCGAGCCCTTGGGACAGGGACGTCGGCGAGAAGATCGAACAGGAGCTCTGGCGCTTGGCTCTGGACATCCTGCGTCTTGGCGTGAGCGTGGTGCTCGACTTCGGGCTTTGGGCGCGAGTCGAGCGTGACGAGCTGCGTGCAGCTGCTCGTGGTCTTGGTGTTGGCGTCGAACTGCACTACCTCGAAGTCCCTGTTGATGAACTCTGGCAGCGCATCGAGGTACGAAACTCGGCGCCACCGTGGGACAGCGAACCGATCACACGGGCCCACCTCGATCAGTGGCACGGCGCTTTCCAGGCTCCCGATGCTGCGGAGCTCGCTTTGTTCGACTCTGTTGGCTGAATCGCAGTAGCCGCCGGCACGCCCCACGGGCAGAACGCCGGCAACGCAGATCACCGGATCCCGGTCGACAACACGCCGGAGCCAGAACCACGCATAGCGGCACCTACGAGTGCGCTCTCCAATCAGGACTCTTGCTCCGTATCACAGATCGTGATACGTTGACCGCATGGCACAAGCGATCTCTGTTCGACTCGACGACGCAGCGCTCCGGGCGCTGAGCGAGCTCGAGGCAACCGGCATGTCTCGGTCGGAAGCCATCCGTGCCGCGCTCGTGGAGGCAGCTTCCCGCCTTCACGACAAGCAGGCGCTCGCCGCCGAGGTCGCCGCGCTCGAAACCGACGAAGACGACCGGGCGGAGATGGTGGCGGTCGCCGAACTCATGGAGAGCCTTCGTGCGCCGGGGTGACATCTTCGCCCTGCGACTTCCCAAAGGTGTCGGCCACGAACAACGCGGGCGTCGCTTCGGCGTCGTCGTGCAATCCGACGCCTTCCTCCCACGATCGGTCGTCCTGGTGGCACCCACATCCACCAGCGCCAAACCAGCGTCATTCAGACCCGAGATCGACATCGCCGGCGTCGCCACCCGCGTCCTCGTCGAACAGGTCGGTGCTGTGGACCTTCAGCGACTCGGTGACCTCGCCGGCCATCTCACACCGGAAGAACAGTGGGGAGTCGACACAGCTCTGCTCACCGTCCTCGGACTCAACTGAGCAGCGCCGATCACCCGGTATGCGCCATGACGAGCGCTTCCTCGAAGCACGCAGATCAGGCACCTCGGCGTGCGCTATGTCACGGGTCCCGGCGCCGGTTT
>DKBA01000130.1 GCA_002450985.1 Acidimicrobiia bacterium UBA6912 | reverse complement strand
GTGAAGCCGATGCCGCCGTGGACCTGGATGTTCTCGGCGGCGACGGAGAAGTAGGCGTCCGAGCAATATGCCTTGGCGAGCGGAGCGACGATGCGCAGCTCCGGATCGTCGGCCGACGCCGCCCACCCGGCGTAGTAGGCCGAGGACTTGGCCGACTCGACGGACACGAGCATGTCGGCGCACTTGTGCTTGATCGCCTGGAACGAGCCGATCGGCCGGCCGAATTGCATCCGGTCCTTGGCGTAGGCGACGGCCATCTCCATGCAGCGCTGCGCCCCGCCGACCTGCTCGAACGCCATCGCCACCACGGCGAGGTCGTGGAGCCTGTCGATGGTGTCGGCGGCGACGCCGGGCAGCGCCGCCGTCGCCGGCACCCGCACCCCGTCGAGGGAGATCGACGCCTGCTTGCGCGTCATGTCCATCGTCTCGAGCTTGGCGCGATGCACCCCTACGGCATGGCCATCGACCAGGTAGAACCCCACCTCCCCCGCCTCATTGCGGGCGGCCACGGCAACCGTGTGCGCCGTGTGGCCATCGACGACATACGACTTCTCGCCGTGGAGGACCATATCGTCGCCGTCCCTGCGGGCGGTGGCGGCGACACCGGAGGCATCCCACCTGCCGGAGGGCTCGACGATGGCGACGGCCATCGTGCGCTCCCCGGCGGCGATTCCGGCGAGGTGCTCCTTCTTCTGCTCCTCGGAGCCGGCCAGCAGCAGGAGGTTGGCGCCGAGCACGACCGACGACAGCATGGGCGACGGGGCCAGCGACCTCCCCATCTCCTCGAGCACGATGCCGAGCTCGAGGTAGGAGAACCCCGCCCCACCGTACTCCTCGGGGATGTGCATCGCCGGCCAGCCGAGTGCGGCCATCTCGGCCCACAACTCGGCGTCGTAGCCCGTGGAGGTCTCCATGAGGGCGCGGACCCGGGTGGTCGGCACCTTGGCTTCGAGGAAGCTGCGCACGGAGTCACGCAACATGTCCTGCTCGGGAGTGAAGGCGAAGTTCATCGGCCCCTCTGCTGATCGTCGTCTAGAGGGCATTTTGGCAGGCTCACCACCCACTGCGGCTGGCGCAACGACGCGCCCGACCTTCGCGCACGGCCCCCACCGTCTACGCTCACGTCCATGTCCATGATCTGGCACTACGAGGACGACGAGGTCCGGATCCGCAAGCTCTGCGTCGGGAGCTACGAGAACAACGTCTACATCGTGGCCGACGCCGGAAGCGATGCGGCCGTCGTGGTCGATGCCGCCGCCGAGGCCGACCGCATCCTCGCCGCCACTGCCGACGTGGCCCCCATCGCCCTGCTCACGACTCACGGCCACTTCGATCACGTCGGCGCCGCAACCGAGGTGAGCACCCGCCTCGGTGTCCCCTTCTACCTCCACGAGGCCGATGCCGGGATCGCCGGCATCGCCCCGGATCGACCTCTCGAAGAGGGCGAGATGACGGTGGGCGGCCTCACGCTGCGGGTCATCCACACGCCGGGCCACACGCCCGGGTCGATGTCCATCCACGCCGGGGGCGTCGTGCTGACGGGCGACACGCTGTTCCCGGGCGGACCGGGGGCGACTCACGGCGTCGGCGCCAAGTTCACCGAGATCATCGACAGCATCGAGCACCGGCTGTTCACGCTGGATCCTGCGCTGCTGGTGATGCCCGGCCACGGCCTCGACACCACGATCGGGGCCGAGAGGCCATCCCTCGAGGAGTGGGTGCGCCGGGGTTGGTGACGCCCCACCGTGCAGATGTGCGACGGCAGGCACCGCCTGCGGCTGCCCTCGGCACGTCCGACACGAGAGCGACAGGAGCGACATGGAGATCGGGTTGATGGTCGAGCCCCAGATCGGGGGCACCTACGCACGATTGCTGGAGCTGGCCCAATGGGCCGAGGCCGAGGGATTCGACGCCTTTGCCCGCTCCGACCACTACCTGTCGTCCGGGCCGCCACCCCACGTCACCGATGCGCTCACCAGCTTCGGCGGCTTGGCGCGGGAGACGTCCCGCATCCGGCTGACCGTCCTGGTGACACCGATCACCTTCCGCCACCCTGCGGTGATCGCCAAGAGCGCGGGCACCCTGTTCGAGATGTCGGCCGGCCGATTCGAGCTGGGCGTCGGCACCGGCTGGATGGAGCTCGAGCACGACGCGTTCGGCATGGCCCTCCCGCCGATGGGTCAGCGTTACGCCCGGTTCGAGGAGGCGCTCCGCTACCTCTGGGCTGCGTTCGGGCGCACGGATGGCGGATTCGACGGTGAGCACTACACGCTCGCCGACATCGACGTGCGGCCCCGCGTCGGCCAGGACACCCCGATCGTGATCGGCGGCTCCGGCGAGAAGCGGACACCGACACTGGCCGGCCGGTACGCCGACGAGTACAACGTCTTCACCATGGCCAAGCGGCCCCTCGATGCCCGGCTCGCCGTCCTCCGCGAGGCAGCCCGAAGGGCCGGGCGCGACCCGGACACCATCAAGGTCTCGATGGCGGTGAACCCGATCGTCGCCGCCGACGAGTCGGAGCACCGGGCCATCCTCGCCGAGCGGGCGGCGGGGCGTGATCTCGACGTCGATCAGTACGTCGCCATCCTCGACGAGCGCCACATCCCCCACGGCACGGATGACAGGGTCGCCTCGCAGTTCGCCGAGATCGCCTCCTGGGGCGTCGGCCGTGTGTACCTCCAACAGTTCTCGGCGCTGGACGAGATCGACACGGAGCTGGTCGGGCGCACGGCACGGCTGATCCGGAGCGTGTGACGGTGCCGATTGCCGGCCGGGGGGCCAAGGAAACGGCCCTCACTACACTCGGACCATGGCATCCACCCCTCTTCTGACCATCGAAGGCCTGCATGCGCGCGCAGGCGACACCGAGATCATCAAGGGCCTCGACCTCACCGTCGATCGCGGTGAGATCCATGCGTTGATGGGTCCCAACGGCTCGGGCAAGAGCACCCTCGCCTCTGTCCTCATGGGGCACCCCAGCTACGAGGTCACCGCCGGCCGCGTCCTCTACAAGGGAGACGACATCGCCGAGTGGACCGCCGATGAGCGGGGGCGCGCCGGCATGTTCCTCGGCTTCCAGTACCCCGAGGAGATCCCCGGCGTGTCGGTGGTGAACTTCCTGCGCACCGCGCTCTCCAACCGCACCGGAACCGACTACACGGTGCTCGAGCTNNCTCCAGATGGCGGTACTCCGCCCCGAGCTGGCCGTGCTCGACGAGACGGACTCGGGTCTCGACATCGACGCCCTGCGCACCGTCGCCGAAGGCGTGAAGCGCCTCGCCGACAAGGACCGCGGCTTCCTCATCATCACTCACTATCAGCGCATGCTCGACTACATCGACCCCACCCACGTACACGTCTTCGTCGACGGCCGCATCGTCGAGAGCGGAGGGGCCGAGTTGGCGGCACGGGTGGAGGAGACCGGCTACGAGTCGTTCCGTCCCATCGGAACCCCAGGGTGAGATGAACGACCTCAGCTCGCTGCGTGCCGACTTCCCGCTGCTGCAGCGAACCGTCGGTGGTCGGCCCCTCGTCTACCTCGACTCGGCGGCGACGAGTCAGAAGCCGGAGCAGGTGATCGAGGCGATCGCCGACTACTACCGCACCATCAACGCCAACGTCCACCGCGGTGCCTACCGGCTCTCGGAGGAGGCAACGAACGCCTACGAGGCGGCCCGGGCCAAGGTGGCAACGTTCATCGGGGCGTCCAGCCCTTCGGAGGTGGTCTTCACCCGGGGTACCACGGCGGGCATCAACCACGTCGCCTACGGCTGGGGCCTGAACCGGCTCCGACAGGGCGATCGCATCGTGCTCACCGTGATGGAGCACCACTCGAACATCGTGCCGTGGCAACTCGTGGCCCGTCACACCGGCGCCGAGCTCGCCTACCTGCGGCTGACCGAGGACTACCAGGTCGACCTCGGCGACCTCGACGAGGTGATCGACGGCCGCACCAAAGTCGTCGCCGTCACCGGCATGTCGAACGTCACCGGAGCGATCCCGCCGCTGCCGCCCATCGCCGCCGCCGCCCGCCGGGTGGGGGCGATCGTCGTCGTCGACGGCGCCCAGGCCGTCCCGCACTCCCCCGTCGACGTCGCCACGATGGACGCCGACTTCCTCGCCTTCAGCGCCCACAAGATGCTGGGCCCCACGGGGATCGGAGCGCTGTGGGGACGGCGGGAGCTGCTCGAGGAGATGGAGCCGGCGGAGGGCGGCGGCGAGATGATCTCCGACGTCGGCCTGTACGAGTCGCGTTGGGCGCCGGTTCCCCACAAGTTCGAAGCGGGGACGCCCCCGATCGCCCAGGCCGTCGGTTTCGGCGCCGCCGTCGACTACCTCGCCAAGATCGGGATGCCTGCGGTCCGCGACCACGAGATCGCCATCACCCGCTACGCCCTGGGACGCCTGGCCGAGATACCCGACCTGCGCGTCTACGGGCCGAGCGACCTCGCCGCACGCGGCGGCGCGGTGAGCTTCACCCTCGGCGACATCCACGCCCACGACCTGGCCACGATCCTCGACGAGGAGGCCGGGGTGGCGATCCGCGCCGGCCATCACTGCGCCAAGCCGCTCATGCGCGAGATGCACGTCCCATCCACGGCCCGGGCGTCGTTCTACGTCTACACGACGGAGGACGACATCGATCTGCTCGTCACCGGCCTCCACCGGGCCCGGGAGATCTTCGGTCTGGTGGGCTGATCACCGCGTCGTGAGGCCCGCCCTGCCACGCCTCGGACGGCGCCCGGGTCCGGCGGCGAGCCCTAGCACCCAGAGCACGGCGAGACCGGCGATCTCGACGACGTGTGCCGTCTCGGCGCCCACCGTGCTCGTCCCCCGCACGATGTCGAC
>DKBA01000305.1 GCA_002450985.1 Acidimicrobiia bacterium UBA6912 | reverse complement strand
TCCGACGACGACGGCGACGGAACCCACGCCGGATGGTACGTCGAGGGAGGGGAGAACCAGCCGCCTGAGATCCTGGACTTCAGCGGCCCCGAGCTGCCGCTGTCCTACAAGCTCGAGGCGTTCGCCTCGGCGAGCGTCGTCGACCCGGACGGCGACGAGGAGCTCACGGTGACGCTCGACTGGGGCGACGGCACGGTGACGCAGCCGGTAGCGGTGTTCGCAGACGGCATCGGGCAGATCACGGACTCGCACTTCTACATGGAGCCGGGGATCTTCACGCTCAACCTCACCGTGACGGATTCGGCCGGGGCGAGCACTACGGCGACCTACGAGTACGCCGTCATGTACGACCCGGCCGGGAAGAAGATCCTGGCGGCGGTGCAGGTGATCGACGACACGACGACCGTGCACCTCGGCGTGAATGTGTCGCCGGACAAGAAGACCGGCGTGCCGAAGGGGCACGTCCGGTTCAACGCCGACGGGACCGGGTTCGCCGACGGGTTCGATGCAACCGAGATCGGGTACCTGCTGATCTTCGGGGACTGGGGCATCGTCACAGGCGCCGGCACCATCGACGGTGAGGGCGAGTATCAGTTCCTCGTCTCGGCGCTCGACCAGAGCGAGAAAGGTGGCAGCGACGCCTTCCGGGTGATCCTCTGGAACGACGACGGCATCGTCGTCGACACCCAACCGGGCGAGGACTTCGCCGCGCTGCCGACGACCCAGCCGACGGATGGCGACATCAAGGTGAGGTGAACGACTTCGCAGGTCGGGGCCGGTGCCCCGTCCCCGACCTGCTGGGTCCCGGTCTGATGGCCCCGCTGCGCGCTCCGGGCCGGCGTACCGTGCCGTTCACTTGCTGGTGGAGGCTACGGTGTGAATGGCTCCCGCGACGGGGGAGCTGGCGGGCCCGCAGGGCCCGTCTGATCTCCTATGGGGGATGGTGTTGTCAAGTGGTGTGTTGTTGGGGTTGGTGTTGACGGTGGGGGTGGTGGTGGTCGACGATGCCGTGTCGGGGAAGGTCGCCCCGTGTGTGCTGCCCTGCTTGGGTGGTGTGGGGGGCCTTCCCCGTCTTCTTGTTGCGGCGGCGGGCGCGGACGTCGGGGGGGACGGTCCAGTGTTGGGCGATGACGGCTTTGGCTTCGTCGGGGGTGACGGGTGTGCCGTTGGTGTCGCAGATGACGTAGGGCATGCCGCGGGTGTAGACCGCCCAGAACCGTTCGGCCAGGTTGGCGGCTACGACGCACAGGGCACCGAGGTGGTCCTTGCCGCGTTCGACCATCTGTGTGTAGTAGATGCGGGCGAGTTGGGGATCGGTCTTGCGGGCGTTGTCGGCGGCACGTATCAAGGTGGTGCGTAGCAGCGACGACCCGGCCTTGGACATGGGTTGGCCTTTGCGGTTGGTGTCGCCGGTTTCGGAGGCTTTGGGGACGAGGCCGGTGAAGGACCGGAACTGTTTGCCTTTGGCGAAGCGGGCCGGGTCGCCGATGGCGGCGACGAGGGCGGGTCCGCCGACGTCGGCGACGCCGGGCAGGCTGCGGGCCAAGCCTGCGGGGTCGACGCACCGGTAGGCGCTCTCGCGTTCGGTGGCGTGGGCGGCGAGTTCGGCCTGGACGGCGCGCAGTAGCCGCACCTCGGTGGCGATCTCGGCGGCCAGATCACAGAACGCGATCGCCGGGTGGCCGTTGTAGAGCGCGGTCGACGCCTCAGCAGCGCCGATCCACTGGCGGGCCCGGTCGATGCCCTGGTGGCCCTTGGATGCCTTCTCGATCAGGGTGGTGAGGCGCTTGACGCCGAGGGTGAGCAATGCGTTCGGGTCGGCGTAGCGCTCCAGGACGGCAAGGTCGGCCACGCCGAGGTCCCCCACCAGCGGCGACATCGGGAGCACCTGGCGAGTCAGGTCCTTGATGCGGCGCTTGTGCTCGGCACCGGCCCTGGTCAACCGGTCCGTGGCCCGCACCCGCCGGTCCAGCCCAGCCTGGGCGGCGCCGGGCAGCACCAGCGGCTGCAGCCCGGCCGGGTCGAACAGCGGCAAGCGAGCAAGGGTGTCGGCGTCGATGCCGTTGGTTTTGGTGTGCCGCGACAAGAACCGGCGCAGATCCGCCGCCTTGGCCGAGCTCACCCGATGCACAATATGCCCACGGGTGGTGAAGAACACCGCGATCGGCAGCCACGCCGGCCCGGTCGGTTCTACCACCACCTCCAGCCGTGTCCCTTCCGGACAGCCAGCCAGCGCTGCGGCCTCGATCTCGCTGAGGCTTTCCGCTGTTGGCCATGCCTTGCGCTTGGCAACCGTGGATCCCTCCCCGTCCAGCACCCGCACCGTGTGCGCACTAGCAATGCCCAGATCGATACCGACCAGGCGTCGGTGATTCATCTCGTCTCCTTCGGTCGTGTCGGCTCCACCGGCTCGCCACCCAGGAGCGACGCACGCCTCAGGCCACGGTCCCAAGGAGACACGCGCCAACCGCGGCTCCCACTCATGTGCTGCAACCGGCATCAACCTCGATGGGTCGAGCCACTCTCCTCATCCGGGGCATCCGTGGCCGGCCGGGTATGGCAATCAGACGGACGGGGCCAATCCCTCACGGGACTCCCCCAGAGGGGAACACGACGCCACCCCCAGACGAACCAGGAACACCATGCAACCCCGAAACCCCAGCCCCGTGGGCCATCCAGGGTGCCGATACCCCTTACATGAGGGGG
>DKBA01000168.1 GCA_002450985.1 Acidimicrobiia bacterium UBA6912 | reverse complement strand
TCAAACAGCGCGGTGGATGATGCCGATCAGAAACGAACGAGGCCGGCGTGGTGCGCCTCATGACCAGCGAGCAGAAGCGATTCGGCCATGACGTCATCTGCAAGGTGGTTTCGAAGCATCGAGGCGGCAGCTGGGGCCGGGCTTGGCTTCGCGATACTGTCGGTCGTTGGGCTGACACTGCTCACTTCGTCGCCCGACCCCTCCGCACCTGACGCGGAGTTGGTGTCGTGGTACGGAGACCCGGCGCACCGCAGCTCAATCACGGTCGGTCTCTCGCTGTCGATCATGGCCGCCATCTCCTTCCTCTGGTTCGTGGCAGTCATCCGTCGCCGAGTAGGAGAACGCGAGGACCGATTCTTCGCCACCGTGTTCCTGGGAAGCGGAATACTGCTCACTGCCGTGATGCTTGCTGGGGTCGCCGTACTCGCAAGCCCGGCGCTCACGATCGATCTCGGCGACGGCCGCATACTCGATGCAGCCGTGCTGTCCGGACTCAACGGATTAGGAACGACGCTGCTGCTCGTCGTGCTGCTCAGGGTGCAGGCCGTGTTCGTGGCCAGCACGTCGACGCTGGCCCTGCGCACCACTGCATTCAGCCGGTGGCTCTCGTATCTCGGGTACGGCGTCGCGCTGGTCATCTTCGTCATGCCGGTGGTGAGCGAACCAACCGGCCTCGCCTTTCCCATCTGGGTAGGCATCCTGAGCATCGCTCTCTTGATTCGCAAGACCGACATCATCGCCAACAGACTCAGCCAGGACGAACACGGCGGCGAGCGACCCGACTGAGATCCCCATCTGCTGCCCCGTCGTGACAGAATCGTCCGCTCGAGGACCGGGAAGCTGCCAACATGTTCGAACGGGGGAAGCTGACGGCGAACCGGAACCGACGCTTGTCGGGGCCCGTGGAGGAGCCGTCCTCGCCGGCATCTGGTTGACCACAGCGTGGATGTAGTGTGTCGGTCTGCTCGGAGAGGAAGACCGCTACCTGACCCGCGCACAAGGGCACGACGACCCGCATCGCCGGCAGTTACTCCGGTCACGTTCTCATCGAGCGCCCTGTCGGGCTCATCTGATACGGAACGACAACACCAGCGGCGCCGTCTGTGTAGTCCGCCATCGGGACGCTTCTCCGACACCATCGCCTCGGCTCCGACGAGGCGCCTCAACTTCACGCGGCCGGGACTCGACGACGACCCGGCCGTCTTGGTGGAAGGTGATGTCGATCCCCATCTCGGTGCAGACCTTGGCCTTGTCTGCCGGGTCGGCTGCCGCCAGTGTTGCTTGTGATCAGGGTGCTCGTTGAGGAAAGCGAGCTCAGATCGAGCCTGACAGCTCCAGGGCCAGGCGGGATCGGCTACCAGCTGGAGGTGTGCACCCGCCTCAACGCCGAACCGATGCTGATCGGCATCGACGCGACACTCGGCGTCGCCGACAACGTCTGCGATGACATAGAACCGTTGAACGGCCTGCGACACATTCCTGATGGCGGCACCAGCGGCTGGAATTTGTGGCGTGGGGAGATCTGAGCGAAGACCCGGACTTCTTCAAACCGGTTCATGCGAGCCATTTGAGCGATTGGTGTCCTGAAGCGATCCCCTACCTCGCATTGCCTCCGGGCTGTCGCTTCCTGCTCGCCGATGGGCAGGAGGAGGTGTGGTTCGACGGGGGTCTAGGAGTAGCCGCGAGGCCAGGACCGAGTTCGGCAACGCATAGACGCGACTACGGCGTCCAGAGCAGGGACTCAGGGTCCCAAGTGCCGGCTGCCGAGCCGTCGAGAAGCGGGTTCAGGAAGGGCGTCACGACCGCTAGCGCGTCGTTGAGCGTCAGCGTGGTGTCGAGAAGTGATCGTCTTGCCTCAGCTGCGTAGCCCTTCTGCCAGAGCTCACGGTCGGGTACTGAGAAGGTACCTGGGAGCGTGATTCCACGTCGATCGGCCTCAGAGTCAAGTGCGGCTCGCTGGGCCTCGGCCTCGACCGTAGCTTGCGACACGATGGCGACGAGATCGACGAGGTCCTTGAATCGGGTGGACGGTACCCGACCTGTTCCGTAGCTCTGCAGGGTGGCAGCCACCTTGTCGGCGATGTGGTCGACGAGCGGATAGGCCCTGTATCCGTGCTGCTCGATGTCGGGAATCGCAATGCGGGCCATTGGTGGTACCTGGTCCGGCTGTCCAGAGATCCGCATCTCTGACCCGACCAGATCGACGCGGAACGTGCACCATTCGGTCGCGCCGATGAACACCGTCACAGGCAGTCGGAGTCCAGCACCACCGGCGGATACGGGACGGCTGCGACCGATCTCGAAGCGAAACCAGTCTCGGATGTCCCGACTTGCGGCCGCTCGTAGGTCGGTTTCCGCTTGTTGAAGCGTCGCAGATCGGTAGACGTCGACATCGACCGTCTCCCGTACCGCGAGATCTCTCGCCACCAGTGCCGCTGCGCCCTTGACGATCCACCCATCGTCCACGAGGTAGAGCCGTTCGAGCAGCCGGTCGTAGGCGATCTGGCGCTGCAGCTGGGGGAGCGACCAGCGACTGTCCTCGGCAAGGTCGCGGAGCTTGTCCGTGAGCGCACGTCGAAATGCCACCGGACTGCCGTAGTGCCGATCCGTCGCCGTCACGCGTTCATCCGTCCGGGTGGCCTTGCGCCTCGGCTGCCCTCGCCGAGTGACTGACGAGCCTCCTCGATCCAATCGCTCGCGTCTGGATCCCCGACCAGTTCGAGCAGCCAGCGGAGCATTGCGAGCCCGCCGCCCCGCTGCAGACCGAACCGAGCAGCCTGAGGAGCGAGCGTCTCGGCGAACCTGGCCGGGTAGTCGTAGACATCGCGGACGGCGTCGGCCACGACGTTGGCCACGGCCTCAGGATCCTCATGGTCTGCCAGAAGATCGGACGCAATGCGGGACGGTCTCGTAACCGGAAGGCCCCTGAGCTGGATGCACTCGTCGCTGTCCAGTTGCCGTCGGTGGATGCGGACGTCGAGACGACGTGTCTGGCGCCTGGTCGGCAGTGTGAACTCATGAGTGTCGGCAGGCAGATGCCCAAGGCCGTACAGCGCGGCAGCAGACCGGTGCGAGACGACACCCTGATCCAGCGTCCGCTCCCACGACGGCGTGTCGGGGGCGAGCTGGAGCCAAGCAGCACGTAGCTCGAGATGGTCCGAGAGCGGCGCTCCGGCGAGGTGGTACACCCCATGGGCGACCCTCTCGAGGATCGACCCGTCCGCAGCTAGCCGGTCGAACGTGGACTGCGGCACGCCAGCCCGTTCAGCCTGTTGGCGGGTGACGAGACCCCACTGGTCCTCCGCGAGTTCAGACAGTCGATTGAGGGTGCTCGGCCGTACCATGGCTGCATAATACCCCATTATTGATAGGCAATGAAGTATCAATCAGGAACTGGTACTTCAATATGCCTCAGAAATGGGGTGTAATGCAGTAGTACTACGGTTGCTGTAGCTCGCCTCGGGCATCTCTGCCGCCACCGTGCCAACGTTCCTTGGCTGAGCCCGGAGTCGAATCCCACTGCCGCTGATGCACCGCCTCCATTCGCATCGATGCCGGCCAAGATCCGATGAACCCTGCCATGGCCGGGCCCCAGAGTCCGGTGTCTTCAATGAACGAGACAGCGATGGCGTTCGGCAGGTAGTCGTTGCCTTCGGTGAGCGCGCTGGTCACCACCTCGAGGCAACACTCGACGACCTCCGTTTCTGACCGCTCAAAGGCAGCTATGGCGAAGCTCAGCGACGAACAGGTGGAGGAGCACAGCATCATGGTCCTGTCGATGCTCATCGATGAGCGGCCGCGCCTCGGGGCATTCGTCGGCGGGGGCACGACCGAAGTCGGCACCCGACATCTTCCCCAACCGCGGGAGGTCGGGACACAACGAGTCGATGTGTGCTGCTGCAAGTTGGCGGTTCAGGCTCCAGTCGTCGGGTTCTTGAGTCTCGTCGAACCAGATGGTTCCGTTGTGGACCCACCTCCGCCGGTATGCCTCGAACGAGTCGCCTTCGGCCGTGCGGCTGCTGCTTCGATCGGCACGTCGGCGGGGTACCCCTGAAACCCCGCCGACTGCACCGATGTCGCACGCCTCGCTGCCTAGCTGAAGTGGATCTGCCCTTCGTAGAGCAGATGGAAGCTGGGACCGTGGAAGGTCCCCTGTCCGTGCACGTTCGAGAGATCCTCGGTGCCACCGATGATCACCCACTGGCCTTCCCACTCCGCAGGACTTGGATCGCAGGTATCTGAGTATTGCGTGCCATTGGCCTTGAGGACCATGGTGCCCTCGTACTCAACGCCTGACTCGTCCGCCACCGTTCCGTAGAACGTCATCTCTCCCTTGTAGAAGCTGAAGCCTGCGTTGGGATGGCAGACGACCACGAATTCCTCCTCCGTGTACCCGTCGAAACTGCCTCCCCACTCTCCGCGGTCTTGGCCGTAGATGAACACATTGGGTCCAGCAACTCTGACCTCTGGGGGTCCTGTGAGCGCATAGTCCCAAGTCCCCGAGACCGGCGCTGGCGGGCCAGCGGACACAGGTACGGCCGCCAGCGTCAACGCAACCGCCAACACCAGCAGCAGGACAGTCGATCTCTTCATTCCACACACCTCCCCAGGTGCTCTTCTGAGGCGACGAGCGGCGCCTCAGATTCTGCCGGAAGGGCCGCTTCGCAGGACCCCGTCTTCGACGGGCGTCCTTGCGATCTGCCCGTCGGAATCATGCGACACCGCTCTCCACCAGCCTCCTTGCTCGCTGAGTGAATCGACTGTGCCTCGCGTGAGTCAACGCTCGCTCAACGACTGCTCACAGGCGAGCGGCAGGAGTCGCGGCGGACGGTGGACATCGCGCCTGCGCCGCCGTTGCCAGATCGGTGGGCGAACTCGCCCGACCTCGACGGAGTCCCGGCGACAACCCTGATGAGGGCCCGTCAGACGCCGGGTTCTTCGGGCGGCGGTGTGGCGAACGACCAATGGGAATGAACGAGCTCCCAGCGAACAGCGGTGCGATGGTGTACCTGAGTGGTGTTCCACACGGCGAAGGTACCCCCCGCCGGGTTGGTCAGTTCGACGTTGAACGAGAAGATCGCGATATCCCCGTGGAGGTCGACCCCCGGGTTCACGATCTCGTAGGCGACGGGGGGGATCGACCCGGCGAACCCCATCAAGTGATCCTTGGCGGCGGCGTCCTCCAGCTTGCCGTTGGACCAGGGGTCGAAGGCCGTGACGTGGTCCCCATACATTGCAACGTAGGTCGACGGGTCGCTTTCGCCGTAGTAGGGATCGAGGGCGGCGCGTTCTTGTGCCAGCAGGGTCTCGAGAATCTCGTGCTCCGATTCTTCACGCGAGTAGTCAGATGACATCTTCAGACCTCCGTGGATGGGGGGTGCGTGACAACTGTTTTGCGTTCGGCTTCTCCATCACCGTCTGACATGGCCACCTCACTCACTGCTGTTTCGATGGGGTCAGCGGGGACCAGGTCATTGAGCAGGTGGGCTTGGTCCACTGCCTCGTCCAGGCTCATCTCGCGACCCTGCGCCCAAGCCTGATTCAGGGTCGCAGGAGCGAGCACTCGGGCCGCGAGCGACCTGGCATCTTCGACGTTGAGCAACTCGGGCCGCATCCCCCCACCCGCCGCTTCGCGCAGGGAGTCCACCGCACCGGCGAGGCGTACCGCCTCCTCCGGAGCGAGCGGCGCCGCCAGAGCGGCGACGAAGTCGAGTATCCACACCGTCAGGTGGTCGTTGTGCAGCTCGGTTGCCTCATCGACCGCTTGAAGGAGCATCGACAACGCTCTGTCCCGATCGCCCTGGTGGAACACCAAAGCGGCGATCCCCAGCAGCAAGGACGTTGCGAGTGGCTGGTCGCCGGATTCGCTGGCGATGGCGCGGGATTCCTCGTACAGTTTCTGGGCGGATGCGAACTCGTTGCGTCGGAACTGCGAGAAGCCCTGCGCCATCAGGGTTCTTCCCACTCCTTCACGCGATCCCAGCTCCTCGAACAGCGATCGAGCTTGTTCGGCAAGGCGTTCCCCGACTTCCACATCACCCCTCCAGTTGGCTGTCACGCTCATGGAGCACAGGGTGTCTGCTTCGTTGAGTCGATTGCCGAGGGAGCTGTAGAGGCCGAGCGCCTCTTCGTATCTGCTCCAGGACTCGTCATAGTCGGCCTGCCAGTAGGCCAACGCGGCGAGCGCGGTCAGTCCGTCGGCCCGAGCCCCTGCCGACGCGTCCGGGCGCGCCAGCAGGCTCTCCAACCAGCCCCTCCCCTCGGTCAGTTGCTCGGAGCTCTGCCAGTAGCGCCAGACGCAGCTTGCCAGCTTCAAACCGAGGTCTGGTTCGCCGGCATCCAATGCGAACTGAAGGGCACCGCGGAGATTGTCCACTTCCGCACTGAGCTGCTGCGACGCGCTACCGCCGGGCTCTTGGATGAGTTGCGGCTCGACGGTTTCTGCCAGATCGCAGAAGTAACGGGCATGACGGCTGGCGGCCTCTTGGTCCTCGCCGGCGGCAGCCAGCTGCTCCAAGGCGAACTCCCTGATCATCTCGAGCATCGCATAGCGAGCTTGCCCTGTCGCGACCGGTCGGTGGAGAAGACCCCGGGTGAGAAGTGATTCGACACCGGTGAACACGTCCCCGTTCTGATGATCGGCTACTGCGGACGCGGCTTCCAGAGTGAAGCCTCCCAGGAAGACTCCGAGATGGCGGAACAGCGCTCGTTCCTCGGGTGCGAGGAGGTCGTAGCTCCAGGAGATCGCATCGCGCATGGTGCGGTGGCGGTCATTGGTGTCTGCGGGCGCAGCGGTGAGGAGCGTGAGACGCCGCTCGAGCCGGTTCAGCACTTCCTGGAGGGTCAACATCTTGACTCGGGCGGCGGCAAGCTCGATCGCCAATGGCAGCCCCTCGAGACGTGCAGTGATCCGAGCGACGTCTCCGGCGTTGAGGTCGTCGAGCTCGAAATCGGGGTCGACCGCCCGGGCTCGGGCAACGAAGAGAGCGACTGCGTCGTAGCCGGCGATCGATTCCGAATCCGAGAGATCATCGACTGCGGGCACACTNNACCTGCGATGCGGCCGGGAGGATCTGTTCGAAGTTGTCGAGCACGAGGAGGGCCTGGCGGTCATGCAAGAAGGACTTGATACCTTCCAAGGCTGTTTCGCCAGGAACGTCGTGGAGATCTAGAGCGCGGGCGATGGTGTTGTCCATCGCGCGCGGGTCGCGGACTGCGGCAAGCGGGACGAAGAACGTTCCGTGGCGGAAGCGTCCTGCATGATCAGCCGCCAGCCGAAGCGCGAGACGGGTCTTGCCCGAACCGGGGGCCCCGGTGAGCGTCAATAGACGCGCCTCTCCGAGCAGCCTGGCTCCCTGGGCGAGTTCCCGGCTTCGCCCCACGAAGCTGGTTCGCTGCATCGGCAGGCGGCTGTTCGGCGCCGCGTGTGCCCTTGCGGGTGGTAGGTGCCCGAGACTCGGGTCCTGGGCGACAATGCGCTCTTCCATGCGGACGAGGGCCGGTCCCGGTTCGATTCCGAGCTCGCTGGCGAGGATCAGCCGAGCATCCTGATAGACACGCAAGGCCTCTGTCTGCCGGCGACAACGATAGAGAGCGAGCATCAGCTGCTCCCAGAAACCCTCGCGGAATGGGTGCTGTCTCGTGAGTGACCGCACCTCGTCGACGACCTCTCGATGATGTCCGAGCTCGAGATCCGCCCATATTCGCTGCTCCAAGGTCGCCAGCCTGAGCTCATCGAGTCGCACGATCTCGGCCTGAACGAATGCCTCGTCGGCGAACTCGGCAAAAGGCGCTCCGCGCCAGATGCTCAGTGCCTCCTCCGACTTGGAGCTCGCCATCACGGCATCGTGCCGCGCCAGGGCGGCCCGACCCTCGAGCGCAAGGTGTTCGAACCGCGAGGCATCGAGCTCGTCGGCCTCCACCACAAGGCGGTAGCCGGGCCGTTGCCGCACGAGGCGGTCTCGACGAGCGCCGAGTGCCTTGCGGACACGCGAAACATACACGTGAAGCGTGTGCCGGGCTGTGTCGGTCGCCTCGCCCCGCCACAGGTCCTCGACGAGTCGGTCGGCGGACACGGTTTCGGACGGGTTGACGAGGAGACGAGCGACCAGAGCCCGCTGGCGCGGAGAGCCGAGCTCAACCTGGTCCCCGTCCACGAGGATCTCCAGGTCCCCAAGGATCCTGAACTCCATACCCATGACCGGGCATACAGTCTATTGGTCGGCCAATTGAGCCGGCTGCAAGGAGTCGTTGAGCAAGGTGTCCGAGCATCGCAGCGTTGACGAAGGTGATGAATGGCGCACCACTTTCCGCAGACGGCCGAGATCCTCGATCGAGAAATGGTCGCCGCGACAGGGCACCAGCTGACACAGTCGCTCGATGATGCGGCCCTGCTCCACGTGTCGGGTAGATCAGGGGTGGCCGGGACGTACCAAGGCCCAGAGGCGATCCTTCAACTCCTCGAACACATGACCAACCTCACGGACGGAACCCTCCGGTTCGTCCCAACTCACACGTTCGCCGCCGACGACGAGATGCTCGTCGTGTGCGGTCAGGCCAACGCCCAGCGCCAGAGGAGGCAGCTCGACACCGGTACGGCGTATGTCGTCTTGCTGCGGGATGGCCGCGTTCGTGAGATGTGGCTCGCCCAACAAGACCAAGCGCATGTCGACGACTTCTGGTCCTAGCGAACCGCACCGATCACCAGATACGGTGCCATGACGAGCACATCGCCCAAGAGCGCCGAACGGCACGGCGCGCTCGGTCTGATCGAGACCCCTTCCTTCAACTCACCTCGTGAGGTATGCTGGCATACCATGAAGCGAACCACGGTCAAGTTGCCCGATGAGCTCGACGCCAAGCTGCGTCACGAGGCTGAACGGCGTGGCATCACCGTCTCCGAGCTGACCCGCGAGGCAATCGAGGATCACCTCGGCGGTCACGGCCGTCGTCTTCGCGCCGCCGGCGCGGGCCGCAGCGGACGTGACGACATCTCCGAGCGGATCGGAGAGATCCTCGCCGCCGAGGTGACGGGATAGCTCTCCTCGTCGACGCGGGACCGCTGTATGCCTACGTCGATGCCGACGACCGCCACCACGCCGAATCGCTCGAGCTCCTGCTGCACCATCCCGGTCCGTTGATCGTTCCCGTGCTCGTGATCACCGAGGTGGCTTACCTGATCGGGACACGGCTCGGCGTCGACGCCGAGGTCCGCTTCCTGGGTGATCTCGCCGCAGGTGAGTTCGCGATCGAGGCAGTGATGGCGAGTGATTGGCTCCGCATCGCCGAACTGGTCAGTCGGTACCGGGACCTGGCGCTGGGGACCGTCGACGGTTCGGTCGTGGCGACGGCCGAACGACTCCGAATCACCAAGATCGCCACACTCGACCGGCGGCACTTCTCCATCGTTCGCCCCGCCCACACCGACGCGTTCGAACTC
>DKBA01000083.1 GCA_002450985.1 Acidimicrobiia bacterium UBA6912 | reverse complement strand
GTGGCACCGCTGCGTTCACCGGTCGATCGCAACCGCAGTCAGGTCGGGGTGGGCGCCGGACGGCTCGCGCGTACGCGCCAAACCCGCCAGACGAGGATCGCAACACCGGCCACGATCGCTGCCACGTACCAGCCCACCGGGCCAGGCCCGAGTGACGGCCGCAGGGGCTCGGTGGCCATCCGGATGGCACCCGCCACGGCGAGCGCCACGGCAGCGGGCACGCCTGGTGGAGGAAGACTCCGCGTGCGCCACGCCGCTAGCGCCACCGCAGCGACGGCCAGCGCCAGCGCGGCGTAGAGCTCGACCGGATGGCGGGAGACGGTCGAGCCCGGTTGGGTCATGGCCCATGGGAGGTCGGACGGCGTGCCGAGGCAGGCATCACGTGTCAGGCACCCGGCGTGCCAGCCGGCGAGCCCGGCCAGCGAGGCGGCGGCGAGGCCGTCGAGGACCGGCCACAGCTCCTTTCGGCCCAGCCATGCGGCCGTGGCCAGGGCCGCCAGCGAGGCCCAGCCAGTCGCCACCCCGGCGCGCACGATCAGGAGATCGGCCGGATTGGTGATGGGATTCACGCCGTCGCCGATCATCGCGGCGATGCGCCCGGCGAACACGCCGACGACGGCCGCAGTGAGAGCGATGTCCCACAGACTCCGGCTGCACTCCAGTACGTTGCCCCGCTTCGCCTCCCACCACAGCACGGCGTAGACGCAGGCGACGGCGATGGCAGCCGACCCGAGCAGGGTGAACTCCACTACGCCCTCTCACTTCGTTCGGCGGGCCTGTGGCGTCGTCCGCCTGCGGCCGGGCGTCGGTCGCGTCGCGTCATGGCCCTCTCGCCAGCAGCTCGTCGATCTGCAGTGCGAGGGTGCGCTCGTCGAGGACGCCGGTGTGCAGCTCGACCAGCTCGCCACCTGGGGCGTAGAAGAACGTGAGCGGAACGGCGCGCGACCCGCCCAGGTCGACCGGGACGTTGCCGGCGCCATCGAACCAGTGCTCGATCGGCGTGTCGGGGAAGAACTCGGCGATGAATCGTCGGGCGCCGTCCTGGGTGTCGCGGACGTTGACGCCGACGAAGCGCACCTGATCTTCGAACTCGCGTGCGGCACGCGACAGCAGCGGCCCCTCGCTGCGGCAGGGGATGCACCAGGACGCCCAGACGTTGAGGACGACCGGCTCCTCCGACGCGGCGAGCACCGCCTCGATCTCGGGACTCGTGGCGACGGGAAGCTCGGGGACATCGGCGATGTCGACGGAAGGTGAGCACGCCACGAGGACGAGCGCGCCCGCAATCGCTCCGGCGAGGGTTCGGGTGCGCATCGGGCGAGTGTATCGCCGCCCCGGCGAGCGGATTTCCGCCGACCGCTGGGCCGCACGTCGTACTCTGCGGGGCATGGAGCGACTCGCTCGGCGCACCGCTGCGGCAGTGATCGTGCTGGGGCTCGTCGTCGCCGCGTGCGGCGGCGAGGTCGCATCGGACGTTCCGGCTCCCGTGGCGGCGCCGCTCACCACACTCCCTCCAGTCACGACCACCACGTCGACCACGACGACGTCGACCACGCTGGCCCCGCAGCAGCTCGATCTGGTGGTGGAGCCCGAGGCGGCACCCGTGCGGCTCGAGACCGCGGACGGCACCGTGATGAACGTCGAGACGCCCTTCAGCGGTGAGCTCGCCGGGCCGGTGACCGTGAGCCTCGACGTCGCCGGGCACAACCCGATGGAGACGACGATCGACCTCGCCGCCGACCAGTCGGTGACGTTGTGGCTGGATCCGGAAGGACAGCTCCTCCACAAGATCGCCCAGTTCGCCACGGGCGGCGCCCCCAAGCAGGTCGCGTTCACTCCCGACGGCGCCGAGCTGTGGGTGACCCTCCTCGCCGGCGACGGCTTCGAGATCTACGACCCGAGGACGGGGGAGCAGCTCGCCGCGGTCGAGCTGCCCGAGGCCGGGTCGGTGGAGGTGATCTTCAACGCGGCGGGGACCCTCGCCTACATCAGTCAGATGGAGACGGCCTCGGTGTACGAGATCGACGTGGCCACCCGAGAGGTCCTGCGCCGGCTCGACACGACCGGCGTGTGGACGAAGGTCGTGGCGCTCTCCCCGGACGAGCAGACCCTCTACGCCGCGAACTGGGTGAGCAACGACGTGAGTGAGATCGACCTGACGACGGGCGAGGTGCGGCGCAAGCTACGCACCGTCACCACGCCGCGTGGCCTGTACGTGACCCCCGACGGAGGACGACTGTACGTCGCCGGGTACGAGGACGGCGACATCGAGGTGTTCGATCTCGCGACCGGACAGGGCGACGTCATCTTCACCACCGGAGGCGCGATGCGGCACCTGGTCGGCGATCCGGCCACGGGTCTCCTGTATGCGTCGGACATGGCGCGGGCGATGGTGTACGTCGTCGACACCTCCACGAACGAGGTTCGGGAGTTGGCCGCCACCGACCGGGTGCCCAATACGATCGATCTCAGCCCGGACGGGAGAGTGCTCTACGTGTCGAACCGGGGCCGCAACAACCCTGAGACCTACTACAAGCCGGGGCCGGAGTGGGGGACCGTGGTCGTCATCGACACGGCCTCCGGCGCCTACCTCGACGCAATCGTCGGGGGCAACCAGACCACCGGGCTCGATGTCTCCGCCGACGGGACCATGCTGGCCTTCTCGGACTTCCTCGACAATCGAGCATCCGTGTACACGATCCCTTCCTACGACGTGCTCGCCGCCGGCGGCGGCGGGCGGTACCAGGCTCATCTCGCCGAGCTCCAGAAGTAGGCCGTCCGCAGAAGACCGGCTCGGCTGCGGCGTTACCCTGCTGGGATGAGGCGGCCTGGCCGATCGTAGACACTGGAGGTCCGGTGCGGCCGGCGTTGCGGCGTGAGGAGGGCACATGACACACGACTCGCAGACTCTGGTCATCGGCGGAGGCTCGTGGGGGACGGCGCTCGCCGACCTGCTCGCCGGGAAGGGCGTACCGACCACCATCTGGGCTCGGGAGCCGGAGGTCGTGCAGGGCATCGCCGCAGAACGGGAGAACGCCGTCTTTCTTCCGGGCGTGCGTCTCGCTGAGGCGTTGCGGGCCACCGATGACCTGGTGGCCGGCCTCGACGCCGCCCATGTCGTCGTGAACGCGGTACCGACGCAGTTCATCCGCGCCGTCTACGAGCCCCTCACCGCCCGGTTCCGCGACGACCACGTCCTCGTCACCGTCTCCAAGGGCATCGAGGTCAGCACGCTGATGACGCCGAGCGAGATCTTCGCCGACGTGATCGGCGGGGTCGTGGCGCCCGGCATCACGGCACTGTCTGGACCATCCTTCGCCAGGGAGGTCGCCGCCCAGCACCCGACCGCAGTCGTCGCCGCCAGCCGGGCTGCTTCGCACGCCCACAGGGTGCGGGAGCTCTTCTCGACGCCGAGTTTCCGCGTCTACTCGTCAGACGACGTGCTGAGCGTCGAGCTCGGTGGGGCGCTGAAGAACGTGGTCGCCATCGCCGCCGGCATCGTCGAGGGGCTGCGGTACGGCAGCAACACGATGGCGGCCCTCATCACCCGCGGGCTGGCCGAGATCACCCGTCTCGGCGTCGCCAGAGGGGGCAACCCGCTCACGTTCGCCGGCCTCTCCGGGATGGGCGATCTCGTGCTCACCTGCACCGGGGCGCTCTCCCGCAACCGAACCGTCGGCGTGGAGTTGGGGAGGGGCAAGCCGCTCGAGGACATTCTTGGGGAGATGAAGATGGTGGCCGAGGGGGTCAAGACGACGCTCGCCGCCCGANNCTCGCCGATTGACGGCGATCCCCACGAGCAACCGCGCCGAAGCGTCGTATGATTCGCGCGTTCCGTCACTGTGGGCATCTCCGCCCGACGGGAAGGGGGTCCGAACATGCATGGGGTCCTGCGACGTCTCTCGGTGATCGTGGTCGTCTTCGTGGTGGCGGTCGCCGCCTGCGGCGGAGATGACGACTCTGCGGGGGAGACCTCGTCGACGGCGGGGACGACCGCAACGACCGCAACCACGGCAACGACGGAAACCACCGCGGCCCCATCGGATGGCGGTGACGACGGCGTCGACCTGGGTGGGATCTTCGCCGGGCAGTGTCAGGAGGCCGCGGCCGGGGTTGCGGCGGCGATGAGCGCCTACTCGACCAACCTGGCCGGCGTGTTCACCGGTCAGGTCGACGAGGAGCAGCTCCAGCAGTCCGCAGACGAGCTGCGCCAGATGGCAGAGGCCGCTCCCGACGAGCTGAAGGACGACCTCGATACGATCGCCGGGGCCCTCGCCCAGTTCTACCAGGCGCTCGCCGACATCGGCATCGACCCGACCGGGGGCCAGACGCCGACGCCTGCCCAGCTCGAACAGCTCGCCCAGCTCTCCGACCAGTTCGACCAGTCCGGATTTCAGGAGGCGATCGACACCATCGACGCCTGGTTCACGGACAACTGCAGCTGAGCTCGCCGATCACGAGAGAGGCCCGCGGCCGCAGCCGTCATCCCGCCCTGGCGCGGAGCTCGTCCAGGACGGCTGACGGCGCCACGTCTCGCTCCGCCAGCAGGACCAGCAGGTGGTAGACGAGATCGGCGGCTTCCTCGGCGAGGCGCGCCGCAGCTCCCGTTCCGGCGGCATGGTCCTTGGCGGCGAGCAGCACCTCGGTGGCCTCCTCGGCGACTTTGCGTCCTGCCGCATCGACGCCCCCGTCGAGGAGCGACACCGTGTAGCTGCCGTCTGGACGGGTGGCGGCCCGCGAGGCGATGACGGCCCACAGGTCCTCCAACCCGGCAAAACCTTGCGCCTCCGGGAACGCACCGAGCTCGGCGTCGAAACAGGAGNNTCGAGGGTGTTGCCGCTCGTCTCGCCCTTCATCCACAGCGTGGCCCGCGACCGTGACCAGAAGTGGACCTTCTTGGTTTCCTCCGTGAGCCGCAAGGATTCCTCGTTGAGCCAGCCGAGCATGAGCACCCGCCCCGTCGCCGCGTCCTGGACGATGCCGGCGACGAGCCCCTGGTCGTCGAAGCGAATCGTGCGGTTCACAGTGCCGCCTCCAGCCGGACCGGGACACCGGCCTTCGCCAGACCGGCCTTCAGGTCGGCGATGGCGATCTCCCGACGGTGGAAGATCGAGGCGGCGAGCACCGCATCGGCACGTTGCGGGGAGAGGGCGTCGACGCAGTGCTCGATCGTTCCGGCGCCTCCCGAGGCGATGACGGGGATGGTGACGGCGCGCCGCACTGCCTCGAGGAGGGCGAGGTCGTAGCCATCCTTGGTGCC
>DKBA01000273.1 GCA_002450985.1 Acidimicrobiia bacterium UBA6912 | reverse complement strand
GTGAGCGCGGCCGGATCGGTGGCATCGACGTGGCCGTTGAACGCCGCGGCCCACTCGAGTGTCGCCGGGGTGTTCTCCACGACGTCGCCCTCCTCGGGTTTCTCACGCTGCGGCCGCGCGTCCCCGAGCGCGGCGATCGGGTAGCTTGCGCTGATGGACCTCGGGATCTTCCTCCCCGTCTCGGGTCGCGCCGCGGGACGCGACACCCTCATCGAGACCGCGCAACGAGCCGAGGAGTGGGGCTTCGCCTCGGTGTGGGCTGCCGACCGGGTGGTGCTCCCGTGGCAGATCGACACGGAATACCCCTACGCCGAGGGTTCGGCCTTCATCGTTCCCCCGGACCGCCCATTCCTCGAATGCCTCACCGTCCTTGCGTTCCTCGCCGGCGCCACCGAGCGGATCCGGCTCGGCGTGAGCGTGGTGGTGATGCCCTTCCGCCACCCGCTGCACTGGTTCCGGCAGGCGACGTCGATCGACGCCCTCTCTGCGGGCCGGCTCCTGCTCGGCGTCGGTATCGGATGGATGGCGGAGGAGTTCGCCGCCCTCGGGGTGGACCGCACGAAGCGAGGCAGGATCGCCGACGAGCAGCTCGCCGTCATCCGCACGCTGCTCGACGACGAGCACTGCTCCTACCGGGGAGAGTTCTACGGCTTCGACGACATCGCCTTCCTCCCCAAGGCGCACGGGGAGAAGCTGCCGATCTGGGTCGGCGGCGAGGGGGAGGCGGCGCAGCGCCGCGCCGGACGCTACGGCGATGCGTGGTTCCCCTACTTCGTGAGGGTCACACCGGAGGCGCTCGCCGCCGGCCACGCCAACGTTCGCCGCTTCGCCATCGAGGCCGGCCGGGATCCCGCCGACGTCGGGCTGGACTGCTGTCTCCCCGTCGAGGTCACCGACCGGCCGGTGCCGCAGGAGGCGGACAAGCTGCGGGGGACTCCGGAGCAACTCGTCGAGGCACTGGGCAGGTTCGCCGACGTCGGCGTCGGCCACATCGGCCTCCAGTTCATGGTGCCTCGCTACCCGGACCGCATGGCGCAGATCCAGCGCTTCGCCGAGGAAGCCCTGCCGCACGTCACGTGAGCGTCAGCTGGGCTCGCCGGCCCGGTAGATCCGCACGTCGACGGTTTCGAGGGTGACGAGACCGTCGCCGATCATCTCGTCGAGTGCAGGGAGCACGGCCTCGACGCGCTCGGCGGCGTCGACGCACTCCACGACGATGGGGAGGTCGTCGCTGAGCCGGAGGATGTGGGCGGCGTGGAGGGTGCTCGACTTGCCGAAGCCTTCGATGCCGCGCAGCACGGTGGCGCCGGCGAGCCCCTCCTTCCTCAGCTTCTCCACGATCGCCTCGTACAAGGGGCGTCCCTCGTGAACATCCGATTCGCCGATGAAGATGCGTAGCAGGCGGTGCGGTCCGTGACCATCCATGCCCCGATTCTGCCCGTTCACGAGGCGACCCGGTAGCCGGCTGCGGCGACGGCGACGCCGAGCGCCAGGAGAAGGGTGAGGTTGGCCAGTGCGAGGAGCCGCTCGCTGGACCGCCTGCCGAGCGCCAGGGTCTCCACCATCCACGTGGAGAAGGTGGTGAACCCGCCGAGGAACCCGGCGGCGAGCGCATGCGCGCCGGAGCCAGGGTCCAGGGCGCCTGCGGCGACGCCGAGGCAGAGGGCGCCGGCGAGGTTGACGGCGGCGGTGCCCGACGGGAAGCGTGGGCCGGTGCGACGTTGTACCCACCCCCCGGCCGTGTATCGGGCGACGGCGCCGACCGCACCGGCGAGGATCGCAACGACCTGGATCACAGCCGCCTGCTCCCTGCGGCGTCCCCGGCAATGGCAGCGGCGAGGCCGCCGATCATCGATGCGGCGACGTACCAGGCGGCGATCCCCGACCTGCCCGCTTCGAGGAGCTGCACCACCTCGAGGCTGAAGCCCGAGAAGGTGGTGAACGAGCCCAGCGCACCGATCGCCCACATCTGGAGCGACCACGGTCCGGTGACGGCACGCTGCCTGCGGGCGAGGTACGCCCCGAGCAGGAACGCACCGATGAGGTTCACGGCGAGCGTCGTCACCGGCCAACCGCTCGCCGGGTGGGGGCCGACCTCGGCGGCGAGGACCCGGCCCGTCGAGCCGATCACACCGCCGGCGGCCACCGCCAGGATCGGCAGGGTTCGCGGCGGTCTGATCGATCCGGCGCCTCGTCTCATAGCGTTGTCGCACCCATTGATTCGGCGGATGGCCCCTGCGCATGAGCCGACACCCCGACCAGCGACGGCGAGGGCTGCGGCGGCGGGCCCCATCGCCGGAAGCCTGAGGCTAGTGCCGCGACTCACCGCGTTCGTGCGATGGACCGGGTCGGCACGGGGCGGAGGGCGGGCGCCTGCGGCGTTCCGCCCGCCGCCCCGTGGGTCACGAGATGGCGGTGGTCACCTCTTGGTGGGCCGCACCACGCCTGCGTCGCCGCCGCCGCGCCGGACCGGTTCGGCCGCGGCGAGGATCCGCCCATCGGGCAGGAACTCGAGACCCGTTGCCGCACCGATCTCAGAGGTATCGGCGACGGTGTGACCGAGGGCCTCGAGCGCGGCACCGTAGAGCGCCCGGTAGTCGGCTTCGGCGAGCACGGCGCTCGTGTTGCGCTGGGTGGCGCGCGGCGCGGCGATCGCCTCGGGCAGGCCCATTCCCCGGTCGAACCGGTTGAACAGGATCGCGGCGACCGTCGTGATGATCGTCGAGCCACCAGGGCTGCCGACGGCGAGGAATGGGGCGCCGTCGTCGAGCACGATCGTCGGGCTCATCGAGCTGCGGGGCCGCTTGCCCGGCTCGGGCAGGTTCGGACCCGTGCCCGTGGCGTTGAAGTCGGTCAGCTCGTTGTTGAGCAGGAACCCGCGGCCGGGCACGGTGATCGCGCTGCCGCCGGTCGCCTCGATCGTGAGCGTGTACGACACGACGTTGCCCCACTGGTCGGCGGTCACCAGGTGGGTGGTCGACGTGCCGGCGGGGCCGGCGAGCGCAGCTGCGTCGGGTACGCATTGCGGATCGCCGTCGAAGCCGCACGGATCGCCCGGTGCGACCGGCTTGGCCGCCGCGGTCGCCGGGTCGATCAGCGCCGCACGCACGTCGGCGAAACCCTGCGAGAGCAGCCCCGTGATCGGGACGTACGAGTATTGCGGTCGATTGTCCCCGATGTAGGCGTTGCGGTCGGCGAACGCCAGGGCCGTCGCCTCCAGGACGTGGTGCTGGAAGGCGACGTCGTCGACGGTGGCGAGCGGGAAGCTCTCGCCGATGTTGAGTGCCTCACCGACGGTGATGCCGCCGCTAGACGGCGGTCCCATGCCGTACACCTCGTAGCCCCGGTACTCGATCATCGTCGGGTCCGGCTCGAGCACCTGATACTGGGCGAGGTCGTCCAGCACCATGAGGCCCGCCCGCACCTCGAAGGGCGGGGATGCCACGGTCGGCGGATTCTGCACGGTGTCGATGATCTCTCGGGCGAGCTCCCCGCCGTAGAAGCCGGCGAGGCCCTCCCGCTGGAGCAGCTTGTAGGTGTCGGCGAGATCGCGGTTGCGGAACACGGAGCCGACGGCCGGCACCTCGCCATCGACGAGGAACGTGTCTGCCGTCGACGTGATGGCGCGGAACCGCTCGAGGTTGCCGAGGGTCTGATCGGCGAAGGTCTGGTCGACGACAAAACCGGTCTGGGCCACCACCCGGCCGGGCTGGAGCGCCTGGCTGAGCGAGATGGTGCCGTACTCCTCCAGCGCTCTCACCCAGGTGGCGAACGTCCCGGGCACGCCGACGGCGAGACCGCTGGTGATGCGCTCGGGGAAGAACGGTATCGGCACGCCGTCCTCGAGGAACACGTCCTCGTCGAAGTCCGGGTCGGACGGTGCTTCCTCCCGGCCGTCGATGGTGACGACACGGCTCTCGTCGGCGAGATAGATCACCATGAACCCGCCTCCGCCGATACCGGCCGAGTACGGCTCGGTGACGCCGAGCACCGCAGCCGCGGCGACGGCGGCGTCGATGGCGTTGCCGCCCCGGCGGAGGATGTCGAGGCCGGCATCGGTGGCGAGGGGGTCGACGGTGGCGACGGCGCCGCCGGTGCCGGTCGCGACGGGATCCTTGTCGGGCAGTGGCGGGGCTGCGGTCGCCGGGACCGCGACCACCGTCAACGCCAGCATCAACGCTCCTATGAGCGCGAGTCGTGTGCGCATGTCTCTCCTCCCATGGCGCTGCCCCGACCGTACCCGCTCGCTCGGTTTACGTCGCCTCTGTGAGGTCCGTCAGCCGGCGAAAGCGGCGATGACGTCGCCGAAGGCGGTGATGCCGTCGAGGTCGGAGGCGTCGGGGGGCGCGACGATGGCATGCTGCACGCCGGCCTCGGCCAGCTCCCGGTACCGGCCGATGTGGTCGTCCACGATTCCGGCGTTGAGCGTCTCGCCGAGCTGGTCCGCAGTGACGTGGGCAGGGCGCATGGCCTCGAGCCGGGATCGCAGCGTGGCGCGATCGCGGTGGACGAGGGCGCCCCCGAGGTGAGTCACCTCGATCTCTCCTGGATCGCGGCCGACCGCGATGCAATGGGCGGCGAGCACGTCGAGTTTGCGCCGCACGGCGGCGTGGTCCCCGAACAGGTTGCACATGTCGGCGTGCTCGGCGACGAGCCGCAGCGTCCTGCGCTCGCCTCCCCCGCCGATGAGGATGGGGATGTGGTCCTGGATGGGCCGCGGGTAGCACATCGCCTCGGGCACGTGGAGCACGCGCCCCCGGAACTCGGGCGAACCGGGGCCCCACATCAGCGGAAGCAGGCGGAGGGTGTCCTCGAGGACGGCGTACCGCTCGCCGACGGGAGGGAAGTCCCAGCCGTAGGCGCGCGCTTCCTTCTCGAACCATCCGATGCCCAGACCGCAGACCGCTCTGCCGCCCGAGAGCACGTCGAGGGTGGCCACGATCTTCCCGAGGTGGGCGGGGTTGCGGTAGCCGATGGCGGTGACGAGCGCACCGAGCGTCACGCGTTCGGTGATGCCGGCGAGCAGGCCCAACGTCGTGTAGCTGTCGAGCATGTCGTGCCACTCCGGCCCGACCTGGGGGATCTGGCGGACGTGGTCCATCACCCACAGGCTGGAGAAGCCTGCCTCCTCGGCGGTGCGGGCGATGGCGGCGAGGTCGGAGCCGAGCGTCGCCGGTCCGCCGGCCCAGGTGAAGCTCGAGATCTGGAGTCCGAAGCGCAATGCCGCCGGGCTCTCCGCCTGTCGGGTGCGAGAGAGCGGGGCCGTCACGTGGGGCGCCGGCACGACCGTCACGGGTTCCGGCCGCAGGACGGCGGCGAAGCCCTCGGCGTCGAGCTGGGTGCGCACCCTGCGCCACCGGCTGAGCTGCGACGTGAGCACCTTCGCCGGGATGGGGCGGGGCTTCGCCCGGTTGCGCGCCTTGCAGACCTCGGCGGGCGTGTCGAAACCAACCGCGAAACACGGCATCCCGGCGGCGGCCGCGGCGGCGACGTACCCGAGCCGGCGCTCGTCGTCGAGACCGGTCGTGTCGATCACGGTGAGCAGACTCCGCTCCAGGCGGGCGGCGACGATCTGGTCGAGCACGGCGAACGCCGCCGTGCTCGCCCGCTGGTCGTCCTCGCCCGCTCCCACCATCGCCCGCAATCGGTCAGACGACACGATCTCGGTCGGTGCGAAGTTGGCGTCGGCCCACGTCGTCTTGCCGGACCCGGACGGCCCGACGAGCACGACGACGCTCGCTGGGGGCAGCCGGATCTCGTCCATCGGCGGAGGGTACCTGCGGGCCTGGGTCGCTCGCCCCATATCGGACGATGACCATCCCGGATACTCTTGCGTCTGGAATCCCGGGGGTCCACCAACGCCCCGGAGAACTTGGGGGAGTTCATGGGGGGTCGCAACCGCGCCCGCCGCCTCGCAGCGGTACTGGGCGCCTTTTTGATGATCGCCTCGGCGCAGGGCCTCGCCCTCGCCAACGGCACGGAGACGCTGGGGACGCCGAGCATTCCGATCGAGGAGGGTTCGGGCACCGTCGCTGCAGGCGTAGGGCTCTCGACGGGCTCGGGGACGATCGGCGTGACGGTCCCCGGCACGCCGCAGCAGGCACTGCTGTACTGGGAGGTCCAGTCCAAGAACCCGCTGCCCGCGCCGACCGACACGATCACAGTGAACGGCGGTTCCGTCGCGGGCGACCTCATTGGCGGTCCGACGGACTTCTTCAGCGGTCTCGACACCGCGGTGTACCGCGCGGACATCACGTCAATGGTGGGCGCAGGCGCCAACTCGCTGGCGATCGTGGCTCCGGCGAACCGTATCAACAACGGCGCCGGCGTGTTCGTCATCTACGACGACGGCACAAGCACGGCCGAGATCGACATCCGTGACGGCGACGACGTCGCCTGGGCCGGTGCGCCGGACGTACTCCGGCGTGAGACCGTGCCGCAGACGTTCACGTTCGCGGCGGAGACGGCCGATCGGACGGCGGAGCTGACACTGTTCGTGGCGAGCGTGTCCGACGACACGCCGAACACGTTGCCGATTCGCCCGACCGCGATCGACATCAGCTCCGGCGTGGTCACGGTGACCTACGACAACGCTCTGCAGAGCGCCGACGGCACCTACTGGGACACCTATGTGACCCCGGTGGCGATTCCCGCCGGAGCCTCTTCGCTGACGGTTCAGGTGAAGTCGGCGGACAATCTCGGTACCGGCTACAACCCCGCCTCGCTGGTCTGGATCGGCGCCGGTCTCTCCGTGCCGACGACGCCGCCTCCGGGTGGTGAGGGCTGCACGCCCGGCTACTGGAAGCAGACGCAGCACTTCGACTCGTGGGTGCCCAGCGGCTACGCCACCGGTGACAGCTACAACACGATCTTCGGGGTCTCCTCGACGAAGGGCTGGACGCTGCTGACCGCGCTCCAGGCCAAGGGTGGCGGCGAGAACGCGCTGGCACGGCACGCCGTCGCGGCGCTGCTCAACGCAGCCAGCCCGGACGTCGACTACTACTACTCGGCGGCCGACGTCATCTCGCTGGTGCAGAGCGCCTACGGGAATGGCGACTACGAGGGCGTGAAGAACCTCCTCGAGGCGCAGAACGAGGAGGAGCAGAACCTGTACGGCTGCCCGCTCAACTGAGCGGCGAACCGTCACACACCCGAGAAGGGCCGGGTCGCCACGACCCGGCCCTTCTCGCGTTGAGCGTCAGACGGCGTCGAGCCCGGCGCGGAGGCCGGCGGCCAGCTCGTCGAGCTGCTCGCGCGTGATGGTGAGCGGCGGCGATGCCTGGAGTCCACCGCCGGCGATGGCGCGGGTGATGACCCCGGCGTCTCTAGCTGCCATCGCGGCCCGACCTGCGGCGTCGGGATCATCGCTGAGCACCGAGTCGGCGAGCTGCACGGCGGCCATCACGCCGACGCCGCCGCGGATGTAGGCCACGGCCGGATGGTCGTCGAGCGGGGCGAGCGCATCCATCAGCTCGGTCTCCAGCTCGAGGGCCCGCACCAGGAGATCCTCGTCCTGGATGATGTCGAGGTTGACCTCGGCGGCGGCGCATGCCACCGGGTGCCCCGAGTACGTGTAGCCGTGCCGCCACATGGCGCCTTCGCCGGTCCAGAACGGCTCGGCCACGCGGGGGCTCACCAGGACGCCGCCCAGCGGGGCGTAGCCCGACGTGACGCCCTTGGCGAAGGTGACGATGTCGGGCTCCAGGCTGAAGCGCGACGACGCGAACCAGTCGCCGACCCGGCCGAATCCGGTGATCACCTCGTCGGCGATGAACAAGCCCCCGGCGTCCTCCATCACCCGTCTCGCCTGCTTCAGGTAGCCCTCGGGAGCCGGGCGAACCCCGCCGGCGCCGATCACCGGCTCGCAGTACAGCCCGGCGACTCGCTCGGCCCCGATGAGCTCGATCGTGTCGATGAGGTAGTCGACTGAGTCGTACGGCACCCGCACGACATCCTCCACCATGGGCCCGTGGCCCTCGATGTTGGGCTTCATCCCGGCGAGGCTCGTGCCGTACGCATGCATGCCGTGATACGCCCACTCGCGCACGATGAACACGGTGCGCTCCGGCTGACCGATCTCGCTGAAGTAGCGCCGGGCGAGCTTCGCCGCCGTATCCACCGAGTCCGAGCCTCCCGACGTGAAGAACACCTTGCTTCCCGGCACCGGGGCGAGCGATGAGAGTCGGTCGGCGAGGTGGAGCGCCGCGGGGTTGGCGTAGTCGCCGAACGTGTGGAAGGCGGCGAGCTTCGCCGATTGCGCCGCCATGGCCTCGCCGATCTCGCGCCGGCCGTAGCCGACGTTGGAGTACCACAGGCTCGCCGTGCCGTCGAGGTACTGCCTGCCGTCGACGTCGTAGACGTACACGCCGGCGCCGCGCTCGATGATCAGCTCATGCCCGTCGACGACGGCCATGTTGGAGAAGGGATGCCAGAAGGAGCTCATGGCCGAATGCTAAACCCATTACACCGGGCACCCTCTGGCTGCCGGGTCGGGCGCCTACCGGGTGAAGGCGAGCTGGAGCTCGATCGTGCCGACGTCATCGATCGATAGCACGGCGAACCCGGTCGGCGGCTCGATCTCGTAGTCGGCGAGGGCGACGTCGAGCGACCCGACGACGACGATGGCGCCACCGTCGAGGAGCTGCCCTTGGATGGGTATCTCCACGGAACGGGTAACGCCGTGGAGGGTCAGGTCGCCGGTGGCGCTGGCCGTGAGGGTGTCGCCGACGGCCGGCGGTGCGCCGAGGTCGATCGGTGCGGTGAGCGCAAAGGTCGCCGTCGGGAAGCTGTCGGTCTCGAGCCCGCGTGTGCGCAGGGCGCCGTCGCGGCGGCCGCTGTCTGACTGGAGCGTGGTCATGTCCACTGCGACGTCGACTGCGGTGATGGCGGTCCCGTCCAGCGTGAGGCCGCCGGTCAGCATCGACGTACGGCCGACCGCCTCGGTGGCGCCGATGCTCGCCAGCTCTTCCTGCACCCGGTATCCGGCGAACGACGCCGCCGTGTCGATGACCCAGTCCCCGTCGAGGCTCGGTGCTGCGTCGACGGTCGTCGTGGTGGTGGCGGGAGCGTCGGCGCCGGCGACCGTGGTCGTGGTCGTCGCATCGGCGGGGGGAGCCGTGGTCGAGGTGACGCCGGCCACGGCCTCGGCGAGGCTCACCGGCGGAGGGGCGTCGCTGCGGAGGAACACCCACCACACCCCGAGGCCGGCGGCGAGGATCGCAACGACGGCGGCGGCGGTGATCGTGACGGTGTGGCGGCTCAAGGGCTGGTGCTCCAGGTCGGCGGCCGGAAGTCTCGCAAATCCCCGGGCCTACTTCGACCGCCCGGCGCCGGGCGCTGCGCCCGACGGTGGTCGGACCACGCCCAGGAAGGTAGGGAGGGGTGCCTTCAGTGGTGCATGAAGGCGTCGAGTCCTGCGGCGGCGCGGACGTCCACCGTGCGCACCATCCGACCCCGGGACAGGGGAATACCGGCGGCGAGCGTGATGCGGTTCATCATCTCCAGGCAGGCGACCACCGCGGCGGCCTCGACCATCCGGCCGGGGCCGAGTATCTCGATCAGCGCAGAGCGGGTCCGAGCGATGTCGCCGGGGGAGCCGGCGATCGTTGTATCGGTGAACGCCAGCAACTCCGAGCCGGCCGGGATGAGCGGATCGAGTGCGGGGTCGGTGATCGCGGCGACGTCTACCGGGATCGAGGCGGCGAGGCTGCTCTCACGGAGCAGCTCGGCGTGCGAGACCACTCAGTAGAAGCACTCGTTGACCGCAGACGTGCGCGCGGCGACGAGCTCGATCTGCGGGCGGGACAGCAGCCGCGGCGGTTCCTCCATCATCATCTCCTGCGGAGAGAGGTAGAGGCTGTTGTGGAACTCCTCCATCCCCTCGAACGCATCGGGGACGAGGCTCGTTGCCCACCAGCTGCTGGTGCCGCGAGCCATGGCGACGAACCCCTTGGAAGGGCGGGCGGCGGGGTCGACGGCGCCCGTCGGGTCGCCCGGCTGCGGTGCGGGCAGGGTCTCGACCTCGGCGCCGAGCGCACGATGGAAGGTGTCCACCGCCACCGTGCGGGCAACGATCCCGATCGTCTCGACGTACCCGGCCTCGGGAAGCCCGGAGGAGACGAGGTGCTCGACCCACTCGCGCCGGATCGTGGAAGCCGACGTGGTGATCCGGCGCACCGCCTCGAGGGTGGCGGCGGGAAGCTCGTGGGAGGGGGCTTCACCAGACCAGGCTCGCCGCGTCTCGGCGGCGATCATGACCCGCTCGGCACCGGTGGAGTGGCTGCCGGGAGCGGAGAGGCGGGTCCAGTCCCGACGAAAGGTATCGACGATGGCGTCGGGGACGGCATAGGGCAGCGTCTGCGGATCGAACGGGAGCATCCCGCGAGGATAGGAGCGCTCGGGATCGTGCCGGCTGCGTCGGTCAGGCGTGAGAGACGATCGGCCCGCCGTGGTACGTCATCATCTCGGCGGCTATCGGCAGCAGGTCGAGCGGGGCGCCTCGCGGGGCTCCGTTCAGCTCGTGGTACGCCCGGTGCAGGTTGCCGACGATCCGCTCCGGATCGGTGAGCGCGGCGAATGGGCCGAGGTCGAGGTCCCTCGCGGCCTCGAGCGGTGCCACGCCTGCGGCGATTCCGGCCCGAGCGGTGTCCATCACGAAGCCGAGATACCTGCGCACGTCGTGGATGGCCTCGGGGCCGGTGACGGGACCGTGACCGGGAACGAGCGCCGCCGCCCCGAGCGCGGCGAGCCGATCACACGTCTCGATCCAGCCCGTGACGCTGCCCTGGAGGGCGAAGGGGGTGCCGCCGTTGAAGACGAGATCGCCGGTGAAGGCGATGGAATGCTCCGGGACCCACACGACGACGTCGTTGGTGGTGTGGGCCGGCGTGCCGAAGTGGATGAGCTGGAGCTCGAGGTCGTCGACCCACAGCGTCAGCCGGTCCTCGAAGGTGACGTTCGGGGGGCACACGCCGATCTCTCCCCACTCGGGGCCCTGGAACAGCGCCGTGATCGCCGTCCCCGTTGCCATCATCTCGTGGCGGCATCGGGCGTGGCCGACGATCGTGGTCCCAGAGGGCATCACGACGTTGCCGAACGTGTGGTCGCCGTGGTGGTGGGTGTTGACGAGCGCTTGCACCGGTCCCCGGCCGGCGGCGGTGGCCGCGGCGAGGAACGCCCTGGCCCGGTCCTCCGTGCCGCACTGGTCGACCAGCACCGTCGTGCCGGCGCCGGCGACGATGCCCGTGTTGTTGAGGAACCACGAGCCGTCCGGCTGGATGTAGGCGAAGATCCCCCCGCCCAGGTCTTCCAGGTACGGATCTGCGACCTTGCCCATGCTGCCCATCATCGACCTCCCTCGTTCCTGCCGCACGCTACCGGCGCACAGACCAGCCGGCTGCGCGACCATGCCGCAGACACGAATGGAACGGCACGGCCTCGTCGTACGTCGAAGTCGGTGAGATGGGAGTTGGGACGTTGACGTCGACGAACGAGCCCGAACTCCTCGAGAGGGCGCGTCGCGGCGATCATCGAGCCTTCGCCGATCTGCTGCGACGTTACGACTCGGGGATGCGCTCGCTCGCGTATCGCATCCTCGGCGACGCAACGCTGATGGACGACGCACTACAGGAGGCATACGTGAAGGCCTTTCGGGCGCTGCCGAGATTCCGTGGGGAGTCTGCGGTGGGCACGTGGCTGTATCGCATCGCCCACAACGCATCCATCGACCTGCTGCGGAGGAGGCGAGAGACGGTCGAGCTCTCGCCGGATGCGCCCATGGCCGGACCCGCCCTGGAGAGCGGGGTGATCGCCCGTCTCGACGTAGAGGCCGCCCTCGCCGATCTGTCCGTCGACCATCGGTCGGTGCTCGTCCTGGTCGATGCCCTCGGGTTCGACTACGGCGACGCCGCCGAGGTCCTCGGTGTCCCGATTGGAACGATCCGCTCGCGTCTGGCGAGAGCGCGGCGGGCGATGCGCCGGAGACTCGGCGAAGGTGAGTGAGTGATGCGCAAGCGAGATCGCACCATGCGCCGGGCCCTCGAGGGGCTGCACGTTCCCGACCACGGGCCCGGATTCTGGGATGCCGTCGAGCAGGGTCTCGAACGGGTCGCCGCCGGCGAGGACGTCGATGCCGACGACGCCGGGCCGCTCCTCGTCCCGCTCGGCCGCCACCGCCGGCCCCGGGTGTCCCCGTGGGTCGCCGCAGCGGCGGCTGCCGCCGTGGTGCTGGCCTCGGGCGGGATCACGGCCCTCGTGTTCCGCCCCGACACCGGAACCGAGGTGACGGGCTCGGAGCCGAACCCGACCACGACCGTTGCCGCGGCGACGACCACCACCGCTCCGACCGAGACCGTTCCCGTCGCCCTCACGGCACCGCCCTGGGCCGCCGACGCGGTTCAGCAGGCGGCGGCGCCGCAGGTCCTCATCGACGCCTGGACGTCGGCGGAGAACAAGCGTTGGTGCAGTGCGCTGCTCCCCACCGATCTCGGCGCTGCAACCGGCGAGGCGACCCCGCGGGCTGCAGTCTTTCCCGACGGCTGGGGCGTCGCCTGGGACCTCCCGTCCGGACCCGGGCAGACCGCCGACGGCAACGACTGTGCCGACTGCGGCCGATCCGCCTTCGGGATCGCGGGCACTGCGATGGTGCGCGACGCACAGCTCGTGGCCCGCCAGGCAAACGCCTTGGTGTGGTCCGACGGGAGCGCAGCCGGCTTCGACTCCTATGCGCAGACCGGACGCAAGCGAGTCGCCACCGTGGTCGTGGCGGGCCAGGGGTGCGCCTACGAGGTGTGGTCCAACCTCGGCGACTCCCATCTGCGCCGCCTCATCACGAGTCTCCGCCCTGTGCTCGGCCTCCAGGCCGAACCGGTCGTCATGCGGCGCCCTGGCGACCCGCCCAGCGTCACCGAACGGGCGGTGCCTCCGTGGTCGGGGCCGCCTGTGTACACGTCCGCCCTCGACGATCTCGTCGTCGAGCAATGGGCCGCGCTTGGCGTCGGCGGGCCCGAGCTCGTCCTGGCCGGGCTCGGCAGCGAGCTCAAGGGCGCGACCATCCGTACCTGGGAGGGCGGCGTCGCGTGGGACCTGGAAGACGGGCCCGGTCACGACGCCGAGAACCGGCCGTGTGCCGACTGTGGGCGCGGTGTCGTCGGCATCGGATGGCAGCCCGCCGCAGGCCCCGTGTCGGTCGGCGGGGTGTCGCTGCCGTACCGGATCGAGTGGTCGGACGGGAGCTGGGCCGAGTACGGGAGCCGCCAAGCGTCGCCTGCCGTGCCCCGAGACCGCGTCGTGTTCTTCGACCCGGAGACGGGCGAAGAGGTCGTGGACGGCCTCGAGGCAGTGGTCCACGTGGCGGGCATGGAGCGCGACGTCGTGGTGTGGACCCACCTCGGCGAAGCTCACCTGCTCTACCTGATCGATCAGCTCAGGACCGTCGCGCCCGACTGAGCGGTCGAAGCGCCGTTCCGTGGCGGATCGGTATCGTCTGCAGCGATGGATTGGCCCGTCACCTACCGGCGCAAGGTGCGCTACTCGGACACGGATGCCCAGGGCATCGTCTTCAACGCGAACTACCTGCGCTACTTCGACGACACGATCACCGACTACTTCGAGGCAATCGGGCTCACCGCAGCCCAGTTCACGGGGTCCGGCCACGACATCGTGCTGGCGCACGCCGCGGTGGACTACCTCGGCCCGGCCCGCATCGGTGACGTGCTCGTGACCGGCGCCAGGGTGGCGGGGATCGGCACCACCTCGGTGCGATTCGCCGTCGAGACCCGCAACGAGGCAACCGGGGCCCCCGTGGTGCGGGGTGAGCTGGTGCAGGTGGTCGTGGACGCCACCACCTTCCAGAAGAAGCCCGTGCCGGCGTTCTTCGTCGAGGCGGTCGAGCGGCTCCAGGGGCCGGTGGTTGAGCCTCGGGCTCCGCCGGAGCGACACGGTGCACGATGACCGGAGCCTCGCCGGCTCGGTTCATTCCGGCGGCGGCGCCAGCGGTTTGGGGGTGCCGAGGGACCCGAGCTGCGAGACGTCGCGGGGGAACAGCAGCGACATCGTCCAGTCGCTCACCACTCGCGACTTGCGGGCGATGCCCGGCATCATGAGCAGGTGGTAGGACCGGCCCATCCACCACGCCAGCGGTCCGGTGAAGGTCAGGCGGCCGACCTCGGCCGTGCCCTGCCACTTGCCGAGCGTCACGGCGAGCCCGCGAGTGCGATAGGTGAAGCGCTCGCTCGCCCCCACCCCCAGCCCGGCGGCGATGTTGGCGGCGGCGACCCTCGCCTGGCGAAGGGCGTGCTGCGCCGTCGGGGGAGCGAGTCCACCCTCGGGGTCGGGGACGGCGGCGAAGTCGCCAACGGCATAGATGTCGGGGTGGCCGTCCACGCGGAGGTGATCGTCGACGGGCACGGACCCGCGCTCCGTCGATGGGAGGCCCCACGAGGAGGCGAGCGGCGCCGGTCGCTGGCCGGCCGTCCAGACGATGGTGCCGGATGCGTAGGGAGCGATCGTGTGGTCCGACAGCACCACCGTCCCGTTCTCGCAACTCTCCAGACGGGTGCCGAGGTGCACCTCGACCCCGTTGCGGCGCAGCACCCGCTCGGTGAACTTGGCGAGTCGCGGATGCAGACCGGGGAGCAGCGAGTCCTGGGCCTCGACGAGCACCCACCGGAAGTCGCCGGGGCGCAGGCTCGGGTAGCGGCGCACGGCGTCCCGTGCCAGCGAATCGAGCTCGGCGAGGGCCTCGACGCCGGCGTATCCGCCGCCGACGAACGTGAACGTGAGCGCTCGCTCCCGATCGTCACGGTCCTTCTCGGCGGCGGCGACGTCGAGCTGGTGCAACACCCGGTTCCGCAGCCAGATCGCGTCGGCGAGCGTCTTGAAGCCGACGGCGTTGTCGAGCAGCCCCGGGATCGGGAACGTCGTCGGTATCGACCCGGGCGACAGCAGCGCCGAGCGGAACTCGATGTGGTGGATCTCGCCGCCGACGCTCCGGGCGGTCGCCGTCCGCGCCACCGCGTCGAAGGCGGTCACCTCTCCGACGAGGAGGTCGGTGCGCCGCAGCATCTCCCGCAGCGGGATCACGGCGTGACGGGGCTCGATCGTGCCCGAGGCCGCCTCCGGGAGGAGGGGGGAGAACAGCAGGAAGTTGTCGGGCGAGACGAGCAGGATGCGGTCGCCGTGGTCGGCGAGCCGGCGCTCCAGCTCGCGAGCGCCGAACGCCCCGCCGAAGCCGCCGCCGACAACGAGGATGTCGTACCACGTCACCCAGCGAAGGCTAGGGGAGTGCACGGGGACGACCGACCGCACTCCGCAAGAAACCCGTGCGCGCTGCCGGCAATGATGCGGAGGCTTCGCTGCAGTGGACCCGGGGGGTCCCTGAATGGAGGGAGGGAGGATGCGCAAGATCGTCACGCTCGTCCTCGCGTTGGGCCTGTTCATGGCGGTGCCCGTCGGGGTCGCCTCGGCACAGGACCAGATCAAGCTGGCGGTACGGGTGCACGAGCACTCGGCCGGCTTCGACGAGACGGGTACGGCGTACGCGCACGGCACCTACCAGGTGTCCATGGACGGTGTCGTCGTCGAGACCGGCACGGTGTCATCGGTCTACTACAACGTGGACGCCGGGGCATTCGTGTACGGCTACCGCACGTTCGTCGACGATGCCACGGGCAACTACGTGATGACGTCCGGCCGGTGGCACTTCGTGAAGGGGAACGGCAGTCAGTTCATCTACGACGGCAACATGGAGGTCACGGCCAGCAGCGCAGGGATCCCGACGCCCACATCGGGAGCCACGTGACCGTGAAGCTGTTCGCCGACAACAGCTGGAACCTCAGCAGCCTCGACAAGTGGACGGTCGAGTTCTAGGGCTCGATCTCGGAACGACTCGAGAGGGGCGGCGCGGAACCGGTGCCGCCCCTCTCGCGTGCACGGTGTCACTCCTCGGCGACGATCCGCGCCAGCACCCTGACGATCCGTCGCACCCTGTCGGTCTGTCGCGGGGCCGAGTCCACCCAGGCGATCATCTCCCTGGCCTCGATCGACGGTAGGGCGTCGAAGCTCCGTCGCACCCCGGCGAGAACGCCGAGCACGGCGGCGAGGTCGTCCGGGATCTCCGGGACCGCACCTGACGGGTCGGGCTGGAGGACGATCGTCGCCCCGTCGCCGACGGAGATCCCGGCTCGCTCCCGCAGCTCGCCGGGGAGATGGAGACGATGCCCGCCACCCGGCAACGGAGCGAGCGCGGCATGAAAGCCGGCGTCGTTGAGCGTACCGGCGACCGGGTGGTAGCCCGGCCCGGCGGAGAGGCTCACTCGGCGAGGGACGTCCACCACATGGAGGCCGTCTCGCACCTCCACCTTCGCCGTGAAGTCGTGGGTCCAGGTCACGGACGCCAGCGTATCTCGCCGGCGGTCCCGATCCGGTCCTCAGCGAGCGGCGAAATGCGGGTTCTCGATGATGCCGAGCCGGTTGCCGGCCGGATCGACGAGCACGGCCATCATGATCCCCCCGCCCACGTCCTGCGGTTCCGACACCGGCTGCGCCCCTCGAGAGATCAGCGCATCCCGCGCCGTTGCGATGTCGGGCACGCCCCAGTAGGACTGACCGCCGCTCGGCGTTTCGGTCCGGTCGGTGGGGAGCAGGCCCAGCTCATAGCCGCCGACGTCGAAGCCCACGTAGAACGGCTCGTCGAAGTAGGGGGCGACCCCCAGCACGTCGGCGTACCAGGTCTTTGCGGCGTCGAGGTCGCCGACCTCGTAGATGCAGCTCCGCAATCCCTCGAGCATCGGGTTCCTCCTCGCGGGTCGGTGTGCGCCAGGACGCTACTGTCGCGCGGCCGGGTGTGATCGGGTACGCTGGTTTCCGCCGTCGACGACGTGCGGGAGAGACCGGGCTTCAGGCCCGGCGCCGAAGGAGCAACCGCCCCGGGAATCTCTCAGGCACCCGTACCGCACGACCGAGGCGCATCTGGAGAGCGGGCCGCTACCGGCCCCGCCGAAGGGGAAAGCCGGCACTGGCGCCGGCGAATCTCTCAGGCAACGGTGACAGATCGGGGCGAAGAGGCAGACCGCCTTCGCCGCCGGACGCATACGAGGAGCCGCCAGATGCCACGCCCGCTCTCGGAACTGAGCCAGACCGAGGACTTCATCCGCCGCCACATCGGCCCCAGCGACGAGGACGTCGCTGCGATGCTCGCCGTCGTCGGCGCCGGGTCGCTCGACGAGCTCATCGACGCCGCCGTTCCGGCCGGAATCCGCATCGACGCTCCGCTCGACCTGCCCGGGCCGCAGACCGAGACGGCGGTGCTCGAGCGGCTGCGCACCATCGCCGCCAAGAACCGGGTGTACACCTCGATGATCGGGATGGGGTTCTCCGGCACCATCACCCCGCCGGTCATCGCCCGCAACATCCTGGAGAACCCCGGGTGGTACACGGCCTACACCCCGTACCAGCCGGAGATCTCCCAGGGCCGGCTCGAGGCCCTGCTCAACTTCCAGACGATGGTGAGCGATCTGACCGGGATGGAGATCGCCAACGCATCACTCCTCGACGAGGCGACGGCGGCCGCCGAGGCGATGGCGATGTGCAAGCGCCTCACCCGGCATCCCTCCGACGTCTTCTTCGTCGACGCCGATTGCCACCCGCAGACGATCAATGTCGTGGAGACCCGCGCCGAGCCCCTCGGCATCAAGGTGCTCGTGGGTGACCCGGCCACCGATCTCCTCGGCGCCGACCCGTACGCGGTGCTGCTCCAGTACCCGGGCTCGAGCGGCGACGTGCGCGACGACCGGGCTCTCATCGCCGACTTGAAGGAGCGAGGGATCATGGTGGCGGTCGCCGCCGATCTCCTCGCCCTCACGCTGCTCACCCCGCCGGGGGAGATGGGCGCGGACGTGGTGGTCGGCAGCTCCCAGCGGTTTGGGGTCCCGATGATGTTCGGAGGCCCCCACGCCGGCTACCTCGCCACCAAGGACGACTCCAAGCGCTCGCTTCCCGGGCGGCTCGTCGGGGTTTCGAAGGACACGAAGGATCGGATGGCGCTGCGTCTCGCCCTCACCACCCGCGAGCAGCACATTCGGCGGGAGAAGGCGACGAGCAACATCTGCACCGCCCAGGTGCTCCTCGCCATCATGGCCGGCGCGTATGCCGTCTACCACGGGCCGGACGGGCTGCGCACCATCGCCGAGCGGGTGCACCGGCTCGCCTCCATCTTTGCGGCCGGGCTGCGGGCAGGGGGTGTCGAGGTGGTGAACGGCGCCTGGTTCGACACCGTCACCGTCAGGGTCGAGGGCATGGCCGACGAGATCTTCCAGGCCGCCGAGGATCGGCGGATCAACCTGCGGCTCGTCGACAACCACACCCTCGGCGTCGCCTTCGACGAGACGACGACCGCACCGTACGTCGATGCGCTGTTCGAGGTGTTCGGGGTCGACGCCACGGTCGCCGGCCTCGAGGGTGCACCCGACGGCATCCCCGACGGGCTGCGCCGGACGAGCGACTACCTCACCCACCCGGTGTTCCACCTCTATCGCAGCGAGACCGAGATGCTGCGCTACCTGCGCAAGCTCCAGCAGCGTGACATGGCGCTCGACCGGACGATGATCCCGCTCGGCTCGTGCACCATGAAGCTCAACGCCACGGTGGAGATGCTCCCGGTGTCGTGGCCGGAGTTCGCCGACCTCCACCCCTACGCCCCGCTCGACCAGGCGGAGGGCTACCTCGAGATGATCGGAGACCTGGAGCGCTGGCTCGCCGAGATCACCGGGTACGACGCCGTCTCGCTCCAGCCGAACGCCGGCTCTCAGGGTGAGTACGCAGGGCTGCTGGCGATCCGCGGCTACCACCAGAGCCGGGGGGAGGGACACCGCAACATCTGCCTGATCCCTGCGTCGGCGCACGGCACCAACCCGGCCTCGGCGACGATGGCCGGGCTCGACGTGGTGGTGGTCGCCACCGACGATCACGGCAACGTCGACGTCGCCGACCTGCGGGCGAAGGCCGAGGCGCACTCGGACAACCTCGCCGCGCTGATGATCACCTATCCGTCCACCCACGGCGTGTTCGAGGCGGACGTGCGGGAGATCTGCGACGTGATCCACCAGCACGGGGGGCAGGTCTACATCGACGGCGCCAACCTCAACGCTCTCGTCGGGATCGCCAAGCCCGGCGAGTTCGGCGGCGACGTGTCGCACCTCAATCTGCACAAGACCTTCACCATCCCGCACGGCGGCGGCGGTCCCGGCGTCGGCCCGATCGGGGTGCGGGCCCATCTCGAGCCCTTCCTCCCCGGCCACCCGCTCGTCGAGGACCAGCCCGGACCTCGCGACGGCGTCGGCCCGGTGTCGGCGGCCCCGTGGGGCTCGGCGGGCATCCTCCCGATCCCCTGGGTCTATATCGCCCTCATGGGCGCCGAGGGGCTCACCAAGGCGTCGAAGGTGGCGATCCTCAACGCCAACTACGTCGCCAAGCGGCTCGAGGGCGCTTACCCGGTGCTCTACACGGGGCCCGGCGGCTACGTGGCCCACGAGTGCATCATCGACGTGCGCGACTTCAAGCACGATCCGGGCGTCTCGGTGGACGACTTCGCCAAGCGGCTCGTCGACTACGGCTTCCATGCCCCCACCATGTCCTTCCCGGTGGCGGGCACGCTGATGATCGAGCCGACCGAGTCGGAGAGCCGCGCCGAGCTCGATCGGTTCTGCGATGCGATGATCGCCATCCGCAAGGAGGTCGATCGGGTTGCGGCCGGTGAGTGGCCCGTCGACGACAACCCGCTCCACAACGCACCGCACACCGCCGAGGATGTCGTCACCGACGATTGGTCGCATCCCTACCCGCGTGAGCTGGCCGCCTACCCGGTGGAGAGCCTGCGCGGCGACAAGTACTGGTCGCCGGTGAGCCGGATCGACAACGCGTACGGCGACCGCCACGTCATGTGCGCCTGCCCCCCGATGGAGGAGTATCAGTAGCCGGTACTAGGTACTANNCCGTCCGACCCCGTTCCGTGCTCAGCACCTCGACGGGCACCAACCAGGGCGCCTTCGGTGTCGCCGAGTGGGCGCTGTTCTGGTCGATCGGGATCATCTGGGGCTCGTCGTTCCTGTTCATGGCGATCGGGCTCGAGGCGTTCTCGCCCGGGCTCATCACCTGGATGCGGGTCGGTCTCGGCGCCGCCGTGCTCTCGATGGTGCCCAGGGCGCGGACACCGATCGCCCGTGAGGATTGGCCGCGGCTCGTCGCGCTGTCGCTGTTCTGGGTGGGTATCCCCTTCACGCTGTTCCCCGTCGCCCAGCAGTGGATCAACTCCGCCGTCACCGGGATGCTGAACGGGGCGATGCCGATCTTCGCCGCCGCCATCGCATCGGTCATGCTCGGCCGGCTACCCCGAGGCGCCCAGCTGACGGGTCTCGTCGTCGGTTTCGCCGGCGTGGTCGCCGTCAGCCTGCCCTCGATGGGGGAAGGCGACACGCAGGCACTCGGCGTGTCCCTCGTGCTGCTCGCCACGCTCTGTTACGGGTTTGCCGTCAACATCGCCGCCCCGATCCAGCAGCGATACGGCTCGCTGCCGGTGATGGCCCGCATGCTCGGGCTCGCATCGATATGGACCGCGCCGTACGGCGTCGTCGGCCTGCTCGACTCGTCGTTCGCCTGGGACTCGCTGGCCGCCGTCGCCGCCGCCGGCGTGTTCGGCACCGGCATCGCCTTCGTCATCATGGGGACGCTGGTGGGCAAGGTCGGCTCGACCCGAGCCTCGTTCATCACCTACGTCATCCCGGTCGTGGCCCTGGTGCTCGGCGTCGTGTTTCGCAACGACCGGGTCACCGCAGTGGCGCTCGGCGGTGTCGTCCTCGTCATCGCCGGTGCCCTCCTCGCCTCCCGCCGCGAGGCCTGAAGCCGGGCCGCCGGCACGCAGCGCGACAAAGACCGGCTGTGCGACCCGATACCCTGGACCCCGCCGAACGCAACGTCGCTCCTGAGAGGTGCCGAGTGGCAGAGACCGAACGCTACAAGCAGGCTGCGGCCCAGGCCGCCGTGGACCGGATCCAGTCCGGCATGGTGATCGGACTGGGCACGGGCTCGACGGCGCGCTACCTCATCGAGGAGATCGGCCAGAGGCTGCGGGAGCGCCGCCTCGGCGGAGTCACCGGCGTCCCGACGTCTGAGGCCACGGCGGCGCTCGCCGTGCAGCTCGCCATCCCCCTCACCGGCGTGGGGCAGAGCCCCATCGCCTTCGCCTTCGACGGCGCAGACGAGATCACCCCCGGCCTCGCCCTCACCAAGGGCGGCGGCGGGGCCCTGCTGCGCGAGAAGATCGTGGCCGCCGCTGCGTTGCGTTTCGTGGTGATCGCCGACGAGTCCAAACTCGTCGACCGTCTCGGCGCCACACACGACATCCCGGTCGAGGTCGCGACGTTCGGGGTGCGCGGCACGATGGAGCACCTTCGTCGCTTCGGTAACCCGACGCTGCGCCTCGACACGGGCGAGCCCTACGTCACCGACAACGGCAACTACATCGTCGACCTCCAGGTCGAGCCGATCGAGCACCCGGCGCGGTTCAACCAGCTGCTGTCGTCCATTCCGGGTGTGCTCGAGACCGGGATCTTCGTCGGCATCGCAGACGAGGCGCTCGTCGCCGGTCCCGGCGGCGTACGCAGCTTGTTTCCCCGCTGAGCGTGGTGGGCTTCCTCGCCGGCGTCGTCGCCGGTGCGATCGTGACGGCGCTGCTCGGCGGTCCGGCAGCGACGCGGGTATCGGCCCGACTCGAGGCGCGCTGGGACCGCAGCGCCGCCCGGGCCGGCGGGCCCGGATTCGAGACGATGGTCGGCCGCCTCGCCGCCGACGATGCGCTGTTCACTGCGTACCAGCGCCAGTACTGGACGTGGGCTGCGCTCGTCGGTGGCGGCATCGTGGGGGTCGCCGCCGTCGGAGCAGTCTCTGCGTGGGCCCTGTCGCTCGCCGGGTCGCCGACGTCGGCCGCCGTGGTTGCGGCCGTCACCGCGGTGGTGGCGGGGGCGGCAACGATGTTCTGGGTGCGCAAGCTGATCCAGAAGCGACGCATCGTCCGTCGCGTCTATCTCGGCAGGCTGCGCTGACGCTCAGGCGGGGGTCGGCGGCCGCTTCCCGAACCAGGGGTGGGCGCGCTCGAGCTGCCCGGCGAGCTGGAAGAGCAGCGCTTCGCCGCCATGCGGCCCGATGAAGTGCGACCCGATGGGCAGCCCGGCGTCGTTCCAGGCGAGCGGCACCGACATCGCAGGGAATCCGGAGAAGTTGGCGATCGGCGTGAACGGCACGTAGCGGCTGAGCAGGTCCTCGAGCTCGTCGAACGGGAGGGTCTGGTCGATCTCGCCGATCCGCTTCGGCGGTTCACCCAGCGTGGGTGAGAGCAGGATGTCGTACTCGGTGAGGAACGCACCGAGGGCGTACGACGCCGCCTGGAGCGTCGTGGTCGCCAGCAGGACGTCGCCGGGGGTGAGCTCGAGGGCTCGCTCGACGAGGGCGAGGGTGAACGGCTCGAATGGGTCCTTCCCCGCCCTGCGCTTGTCGATCCTGGCGACGGCCCGCATCGTCCGGACGTCGCCGAGGATGCGGCGCAGCGCCTTGCCGCCTCTTCGCTGCTCGACGGCGTCGAGGATCTGGAGGAAGCCCGCCTGCGGCATCGCCTTCCACCACGTGAGGAACGCCTCGGCGAGGGCGGCGCCGTCGAGCTCGGGGGCGGCCTCCTCGACGTGATGGCCCAGGGCCTCGAGCAGGAACACCGTGTTCGACACGGCGGCGGCGCAATCGGGGTGGACGGGCTCGCCGGCGAAATCGTGGATCGTGAAGGCGACCCGTAGCGGCGGCGGATCGACAGCGGCGTGCTCGCGATAGGGCGCCCGCGGCTGCGGGGGTGTGAACCTCGCCCCCGGCACCGGACCGGCGACCGCATCGAGCAGTGCCGCCGCGTCGCGCACCGAGCGGCTCACGCAGAACGAGGTCGAGACGTAGTCGGAGGTGGCCGGAGGGAACAGCGGGATCAGCCCCCGCGAGGGCTTCATNNGCGGCAGCGGCGCCGCCGCTCGACCCGCCGGGCGAGTGGTCCAGGTCCCATGGATTGCGCGTCGGGCCGAACAGCGCCGGCTCCGTGGTCGGCAGCAGCCCGAACTCAGGGGTGTTGGTCCTGCCGAGCGAGATCAGACCGGCCCGGCGGAAGCGCAGGATGACCTCGGGGGTGACGTCGCCGCGGTAGTTGCGGAAGAACACCGAGCCGAGCGTGAAGGGCTCGCCTACCTCAGGGGTGAGGTCCTTGATGAGGAACGGCACGCCGCCGAACGGAACGCGGCCGGAGGGACGCTCGGCCTCGCGCCGGGCGGCGTCGAGCCGCGTGCTGATCACGGCGTTGAGCATCGGGTTGACGCCGGCGATGCGCGATGCGGCGGCCTCGACCAGGGCGGAGGACGAGATCTCCCCGCTGCGCACGAGCGCGGCGAGCGCGGTCGCATCGTGCGCCTCGTACTCCGGGAATGGATCGGCCACAACGCTCCCTTGCGCGGATCTCAATCTACCCAGGGGCGCGGCCCTCTCGTTCGCCGGACGCCGGTCAACGTCAGATGCCGACCTGGGTGACGGCGTGCCGCCGGCCCGCGAGGCGTATCGGCTACGGTCGGGCCGCCGACGTATCACGCCGGTGCGGCGGAGGATCCGGAGGGAGGTCGCAGGATGATCGAAGTGCTCGGCTACGTCGCGTCGGCCGTCGTCATCTTGTCGCTGACGATGACCTCGATCGTGCGGCTCCGCATCGTCGGTCTGGTCGGGTCGCTGTTGTTCGCCGCCTACGGAGTCCTGGTGGGGGCTCTCCCGGTGGTGGCGACGAACGCCGTGATCTTCGGGCTCCACGTGTTCTTCTTGTGGCGAGCCTTCAACGTGGAGGAGTTCTTCACGCTGCTCGAAGTGCGACCCGAATCGCGTTATCTCGGTCAGTTCCTCGAGTACTACCGCAACGACATCAGCCGCTTCCAACCCCACTTCGCCTTCACGCCGACTGAGGACCACGTGACGTTGTTCGTGCTGCGGGACATGGTGCCTGCCGGTCTCTTCATCGGCCTGCCCACCGGTGGCGGCAGTCTCGACGTGCAGCTCGACTACGTGATCCCGCGGTTCCGCGATCTCAAGGTCGCCGACTTCCTCTTCAGGTCGAACCGCAGAGTGTTCGCCGCGCATGGAATCGCTCGTCTCTCGGCCCGCGCCGACACGGATGCCCACCGCAAGTACCTCGAGAGGATCGGCTTCGCCCCGAACCCCGATGGTGTGCTGGAGATGGCGCTCGCCTGACCTCAGACCCCGGCGCGGCGCAGGAAGGCGGCGAACTGTGCCCGGGTGACGGGGTCGTTCGGGCAGAAGCGGTCGTTCGCCGGAGGGTTGCAGCCCCTCGTGATACCGGCGGCGGCGAGGGCGGCGATGGAATGTTCGTGGACCGAGCCCCCGACATCGGTGAAGGTTCCCTCGCCCTCAGGGAGGTCGAGCGCCCGCACCAACAACGACGCGAGCTGCCCACGCGTGAGTAACTGGCTCGGGCAGAAGCGGTCGTTCGTCGGAGGGTTGCAGCCCATGGTGATCGCCGCCGCGGCGAGAGCGTTGATGTCTTCCTCGAAGATCGAATCCTCGTCGTCGACGAAACGATCGACTCCCGCCGGGAGATCGAGCGCCCTGACGATCATCGCAGCGAACTGTCCCCGCGTGACCTGGGCGTAGGGGCAGAAACGGTCGTTGAGCGGTGGGTTGCAGCCCCTCGTGATGCCGGTCGCCGACAGCCAGGCGATGTCGGTGACGAACACGGACTCGGCGGTATCGACGAAGGGCACGCCGACGTACACCGCGGCGTCTCCCGTGCCGATGCCGCCAGAGGCGTTCACCACTTCCACGGAGACCGTGTAGGCGCCTGGCTCGGGGAAGACGTGGGTGGCGGCTATACCGTCTGCGCTCGCACCGTCCCCGAAGTCCCACGAGGCGCCGGTCGCCGTGCTGCCGGGCAGCACCGCGGACACCTCGACCGTTGCAGGGGCGGTGGCCACGGACGGCGAGACCGTCACCTGGGCCGCTCCCTCGTCACGGAGGGCCACCGTCACCGTGGTGCGTGCCGTGAGGCCATCGTCGTCGGTGACGGTGAGCGCCGCCGTCACCGCAATGGCCGTGTCGAAGGTGCGAGATACCGTCTTGGTCGTCGCGGTGGGACCGTCGGAGAAGACCCACTCGTACCCGACGATGCTCCCCGCCCGGTCCGACGATGTCGCCGCCGAGAACGTGACCGTGACCGGGATCGCCGCCATGGTCGGAGTCACCGTGATCCTGGCGACCGGACCCGTGGCGGCCAGCAGCGCCCCGCGGGCATCCAGCCGGCCGCCGGTTCCGGTGATGCCGGCGAGGCCGGACACCGGATCGACGCCGTCGAGGACGTAGCCGGCCAGCTCGGCGGGAGACAGGCCCGGCCGCTTCGACGCGATCAGCGCTGCCACACCCGCCACGTACGGCGCGGCGTACGACGTGCCATTGACGGTCGCCGTTCCGCCCCCGTTGGTGGTGGTGAGGATCTCGGCGCCCGGCGCCCCGAGGTCGACCGAGACGTCGCCGAAGTTGGTGAAGCTCGCCGGCTCGTCCCCGTCGTCGGTGGCGGCGACGGAGATGATGTTGGGAAGGTCGAAGGAGGCCGGGTAGCGGGGATCGACGTCGATGTCGATGCCCTCGTTGCCGGCGGCCGCGACCCCGAGCAGCCCGGCGGCCTCGCCTGCCAGCAGGTCACCGATGGGGGCGAAGAAGGGACCGATCCCGGTGAAGGACATGTTGGCGATCGTCGCCCCCATGTCGTTGGCGTAGGCGATACCGGCGACGATGTCGCCGAGCGGGCAGCCGGCGCCGCAGACGCGAATCGGCATGATGCGCACCCCGGGGGCGATGCCGACGGTGCCGACTCCGTTGGCCGCGGCGGCGATCACGCCGGCTACCTGGGTGCCGTGACCGGTCGTGTCGGTGACATCGGCGTCGTTGCCGACGAAGTCCCAGCCGTTGACGTCGTCGACGTATCCGTTCCCGTCGTCGTCGAGACCGTTGCCGGCGACCTCGCCGGGATTCACCCAGAGGGTGGAGGCCAGGTCCGGGTGGTCGAGGTCGATACCGCTGTCGAGCACCGCAACCACGGCTGTCGCCACGCCGGTGGTGATGTCCCATGCGGCGACTGCGTCGATGTCCGCATCGGGCACCCCACCGGTCTGGCCCGTGTTCTCGAGCGCCCATTGCTCATCGAACAGCGGCTCGTCGGCGGGATCCGCGGGCTGGAGGAGCACGTTGGGGACGACACGGCCTGCGGCGTCGCGGCTCATGCGGCGTGCGATCGCGTCCGGGTCGCCCTCCTCGGCGTTCAGGACGAGCCGCCATCCTCCGCCGAGGTCTCGCACGGTGGCGGAGCGGGGGAGCCTGGCGAGGTCCGCTTCAGGGGCGACGAGGTACTCGCCGGCGATTGCCGACACGTCGTGGCCGTCGACGTATGTCACCGTCGTGTCGGGAGGCTCGGCGGCGAGCGCGGGTGAGGTCGAGGCGGCCACCAGCGCGGCCACCCACGCAAGGATCATCGGTTTCATGGCCCGTATCAGAATGCGCCCAAGTGCTTGTGGAGGTCCTACCGAGGCTCCAGCGTACGCTGTCGGGATGCGCTTGTCATCGTCTTCACAGCGAGCGCGCGTCGGAGTCGCGGTGTGGTGAATGATGGTACATGGGCCTCTGAGCGTCGGATTCGGGTCTCAGCGGAACCGTGCACCGGCCCGGACGTCGTCGGCCACGACCGCGGCGACGGGGATCGGCCGGTGGAGGCAGCNNCCCGGGAGATCACGGCGGGGGATCCAGCAGCGCGGCTGCTCCCGATCCGGCCGGCTGGGCCGATCTCGGTGGGCGCACCTGGCGGGTCGTCGGTGTCGTCGAGGGGGATGTGCTGCAGCCACCCCCACCGGGCATCGAAGCCACCGTGGAGTTCGAGGAGGGCCGCATCTCCGGCTCAGCCGGATGCAATCGCTACTCGGCGGATGCGATGCTCGAGGGGTCGGCGCTGCGGGTGGGGGTCGTCAGTATCACGCAGCGAGGCTGCCGCGACGCCGTGGACTGGTCCTCCTTCCTCGCTGCGCTCGAACGAGCGACGTCGATCGAGCCGACAGTCGCCGGCTACGTCATTCGGGCCGCTTCAAATGGGGCCATTGTGCTCCAGTAGCTGCTGCACCGGCTTGGTATCCTCTCGGCACTGAGAGGAGGTCATGCATGCTCAAGACCGGCATGAAGGTGAAGCGACTCACTAAGAAGGTGGGTCAGGCATCCCCGGAAGGGACTGTCACCTCCCTGCACGGCGACTCTGTCGAGATCAAGTGGGAGGACGGGCACACGAGCATCGTGTCGCGGGAGTCCGTGACGCCTGCCAAGCACGCCTAGCGCTGTTCGGGCTGTTCGTGGGGATGGTCCGGCGCCGTCGAGGTCATCGACACTCCTCGACACGTCGAGGCCAGTCACCGATGTATCGGGCTGCGAGAGGCTACGCAGCGGAGGCCTGAATTGGGCCAACGTCTCGTGTCGCAGCACGAGCTCTCACGCACTCCGAAGCTCCGCCGGCCGCCGCATTCGACGGCGCCGGCGGAGTTTCTCGTCTGTTAAGCACCTGTTCACGGCCGTGTCAGACCGCTGCGCCATCGTGTCACGTGAAAGGGGCCACGGCCGCCCAACCGCCGCCTGCTCCTGCTCCGGCTGGAGGGAGCGTTCGGATCGGCGCCGCCGGTACCCGAAGGGGAGCGCCTCACGCGCTCAGGGAACCTCGGGCCGACGCCCGGGAGACACGAGAAGGGAACAGCATGCGCACACGACTCCTCACGCTGCTCGCCGCCGCCGGCATGGTGGCTGCGTTCGCCGTGCCGGCGGTCGCCGACGACGGATCCCAAACGGGAACCTTCGAGGTGACCATCACGAACCTCGCCGCCACCCAGCCGATCTCGCCGCCGGTCGTGGTGAGCCACGACTACGGCACGCACTTCTTCCAGCGCGGCGCCGCCGCCTCGCCCGGCATCGTCGCCATCGCCGAGGACGGCGACCCGAGCGTCGCGGTGGGGGCACTGTCCGGGGCTCCGTTCGTCACGGACGTGGTCAACGTGGGTCAGCCGCTCACGCTCGCCGGCACGACATTCGGTGACTTCACCGATTCCGTGACGATCCAGATCGAGGCGCAGCGCGACGACGTCATCTCGGTGGCCGGCATGCTCATCTGCACCAACGACGGGTTCGCCGGTGGTGACAGCCTGGCGCTTCCGAGATCCGGGCGACCGGCCACCTACTACCTGAACGCCTACGACGCCGGCTCGGAGTACAACACCGAGATGAGCGAGGACATCGTCGACGCCTGCAGCCTCCTCGGCCCCGTCGTGCTCGACGGCGACGACAACGGCAACAACAACGCCGGCATCGACACGTTCCGCAGGATCCTCCCGCACCGGGGTATCGCCGGTACCGGCGATCTCCTGCTCGCCCACAACTGGGACGGCCCGGTGGTCATGGTGACCATCAGCCGGGTCGGCTGAGCAGCCGCAGAGACGGCGAAGCGGGGAGCCGGACGAACCGGCTCCCCGCTTCGCGTCCGCGCCCCCCTCAGACGCCGGACTCTCTGACCTCGGTCAGACCGCGGAGCCCTGCATCGACCCCGTGAGCTTCTCGTTGTTGAGGTGGTACAGGATGCACACGACCTCGCGGTCGCCGTCGCTCCACGTCTCCGAGGTCGGGACGAGGTACCGGATGTCGAGCACCGACGAGGCGTAGTCGAGCCCGACGTAGCCGTCGAACTGCGCGAGGCATCCCTCGACGGCGCTCTCGCTCACGCTGGTGTCGCCGGGGAAGCTGCCGTCTGCGATGTCGAAGAGGTGGAACACCTCGTTGTCGTGTGGCTCGGTGCAATCGACGATCTCGACGTTGGCGACCTCGTCGAAGGAGTCGGGGTCGTTGAAGCACTGGCCGACCTCGAGGTCGAACACGTTGTTGGAGCACGCGGTTGTTGCCAGGGCGAGCACCAGCAACGCAACGACTCGTTTCATGGGATCCTCCTACCGCTCTCGGCCCCGAAGCACGGCTCGCGCAGTCGCACCCAGAGGCCTGCTCTCGCACGCGAGTCTATGGTCGGCGCCCGTCCGGCTCCATTGGTCGTTCGCCTCATTCGCGACCGCGAGCGAACCGGCCGATCGACCTGTTCAGCCGAAGGCGCGATGCATGAACGCGGCGAACTGTCCCCGAGCGGTGGGTCGAGGGGTCGAAGGTCCCGCCGTGCGGCTCAGCTCCGCAGCGTGGTGCCCGCCTCGGCGTGCTTGCGGAGCGACTCGGCAACGGCATACCGATCACCGTGGGTCGCCGCCAGCTCGTCCATGGTGGCCACGAACTGGTCGGCGCCGACCGCGTCGACGTAGGCGAACGGGCCGCCGCGGAACGGGGGGAAGCCGAGGCCGAACACCGCGCCGATGTCACCGTCGCGAGAGCTGCGCAGGATCCCTTCGTCGAGGCAGCGCACCGCCTCGTTGACGAACAGGGTCGCCAGCCGGTCCTGGATCGCCTCCATCGGCATCTTCGTCGAAGGCTCCACGCCGAGCACCTCGTACACCGAGTCGTCCACGCCCTGCTTCTTCCCGTTCTCGTAGCGGTAGAAGCCACGGCCGTTCTTGCGGCCCTTCCGATCGTCTGCGGTGAGCTTGGCGAAGCCCTCCGGAGCCGCCATGCGGTCGCCGAACGCGTCCTGCATGATCTTGACGATCTTGGCGCCGACGTCGATGCCCACCTCGTCCATGAGGGTCACAGGCCCTACTGGGAAGCCCCAGCGCACCATCGCCTTGTCGATGTCCTCGACCGGCACGCCCTCGGCGAGGAGGTGGCCGACCTCGTTCATGTACGGTCCGAGGATGCGGGTGGTGTAGAAGCCCGGGGCGTCGTTGACCACGATCACGGTCTTGCCCTGACGCTTCCCGAACTCGACGCATGTCGCCGTCACCCAGTCGGCGGTCTGCTCGGTGACGATGATCTCGAGCAGCGGCATCTTCTCCACGGGGGAGAAGTAATGCATGCCGATCACCTGCTCTGGACGCTTCGACGCCTCGGCGATCCACGCGATCGGGATCGACGACGTGTTCGAGGCGAAGATCGCGTCCTGCTTGGTGGCTCCTTCGACGTCCTGGAGGACGGAGCGCTTGAGGTCGAGATCCTCGAACACGGCCTCGATCACGAGGTCGACGTCGCCAAAACCGCGGTAGTCCGTGGTGCCCGTGACGAGCTGCATCGCCTTGGCGGCGTCACGTCGTTGGAGCCGGCGTCGCTTCACCCGATCGTCCACGTGGCCTTGCACGTGGGCGATGCCGCGCTGCACGCCGGCGTCGTCGATCTCCTTGATGCGGGTGCGGACGCCGGCACCGGTGGTGTTGACCGCGGCGATGCCGCCACCCATCAGGCCGCCGCCGAGCACGCCCACCTTGGCGACAGGCCGGGGTGCGGCGTCGCCGTCGATGCCGGTGTCGCGCTTGAGCGCCTGGCTGTCGAAGAAGATGCCCATGAGCGCCTTGGCCTCGGGCGAGACGACGAGCTTCGAGAACTCCTCCAGCTCGGCGGCGTAGCCGGCGGCGATGCCCTTCTCGGCGCCGGTCTTCACGACGCGAAGAATCGCCTTGGGTGCCGGGTAGTTGCCCTTCGTCTCCTTCATCATCTGCTCTTCGGCCTTGGAGAAGAGGACGCGGCGGCCGACCGGGTTCTCCTCGAGCGCCAGCTCCTGGAGGTGCTTCGGCGACAGCCAGCTCTTCAACCTCGCCACCGGCCCCCCGTCGCCGTCGAGGGCAGGCTGGCCGATGGCCTCCTTGGCCCTCCGGATGGCGACGTCGAGCAGCACCTCGCGGGGACAGATCTCGTCGACGAGCCCCATCTTGAGGGCGCTGCGCGGCCGTATCGAGCGGCCGGTCAGCATGAGGTCGAGGGCGGTGGCGATGCCGACCAGCCGGGGCAGCCGCTGCGTGCCGCCTGCCCCGGGGAGCAGGCCTAGTTTCACCTCGGGCTGGCCGAACTGGGTCTTGCGCTCGTCGTTCGACGCGATGCGGATGCCGCACGCCATCGCCAGCTCGAGACCGCCGCCGAGGCAGGCCCCGTGGATGGCGGCGACCACCGGCTTGCCGCCGGTGCGGTGGAGGTTCTCGAGGCGGGCGAACACGGCGTGGGCCTCGCGCATCAAATCGAGCGCGACATCCAGGTCGTCGATCTGCTGCAGCCAGCGGATGTCGGCCCCGGCCACGAAGTTGTCCTTCTTGGCGGAGCCGACAACCAAGGCAGTGATGGTGTCGTCCTCCTCGACGCGGCGTACGACCGCTTCGAGGTCGGTCGCCGTCTCCGGGCTGAGGGTGTTCATCGCCTCGCCGGCGCGGTCGATCAGGGCGACGGCGACGCCGTCGTCATCGACGTCGAGATGGACGTGCTCGAGGGCGGGAAGGGTCGAGGTCATGTCAGCGCTCCAGGATCAGGGCAGAGCCCAGTCCGCCGGCGGCGCACTGGGTGATGAGGGCGGTGCCGGCGTCGCGTCGCACCAGCTCGTTGGCCATGGTCAGCGCCTGGCGGGCGCCGGTGGCGGCGAACGGGTGGCCGAGCGAGATCGAGCCGCCGTACAGGTTGAGCTTCTCGGCGGGCACCTCTCCGATGGCGGTGTCTCTCCCGAGATGGCGTTTCGCCCAGTCGGCGGAGGCGAAGGCCTGGAGGTTGGACAGCATCTGGGCGGCAAACGCCTCGTGCATGTCGACGACGTCGATGTCGTCGAGCGTCATGCCGGCTCGCTCGAGGGCGATCGGGGTGGCGAAGGAAGGTCCCATCAGCATCTGCCACGACGGGTCGAGCCCGGTGAACGCCCACGCCCTGACGAACGCCTTGGGCACGAACCCGAGCCGCTCGGCGGTCTTGTCCTCCATCAGCAGCACGGCGGCGGCGCCGTCCGTGAGGGGCGAGCTGTTGCCCGCCGTGACCGAGCCGTACTTGCGATCGAACACCGGCCGCAGCGATGCCAGTTTCTCGAGGGACGAGTCGGCGCGGGGGATGCCATCGCGGGTTGCCGTCTCGGCGTAGCGGGGTGGGATGGGGAGGCTCATCACCTCGTCCTCGAACACACCCTTGTCCCACGCCTCGACGGCCTTCTGGTGCGACTCGAAGGCGTACTGGTCCTGCGCCTCACGCGAGATGCCGTTCTCCCGCGCCATCTTCTCCGCGGCGTCGCCCATCGTGAGGCCCGACGAGAGGTCGGCGAGCGCGGGCGGCTTGGGGGCGAGGTCCTTGGGTCTCAGCGCGGCGAAGGCGCGCACCTTGCCGGGCAGGTCCTTTGCATTCGATGCGGTCATGAGGGCGTCGACGACCGCATCGTCGTAGAGGATCGGCGGCTTGGAGAGGCTGTCGGCGCCACCGGCGATGACGATGTCGGCGTCGCCCGTGAGGATGGCCTGGGTGCCGCTCACGATCGCCTGCGTGCTGGTGGCGCAGGCACGGCTCACCGAGTAGGCGTCGACGGAGGCGGGGAAGTTCGTGCGCATCGCCACCTCGCGGGCGATGTTGGGACCGGCGATGTCGGCGACGACGGCACCGAAGACGATCTGGTCGACCTCGTCACGTTCGACGGCGGACCGCTCCATGAGCTCGGTGACGCACGCCGCAGCGAGGTCGAGAGTGCTCATGTCCTTGTAGAGCGTGCCCGCCTTCATGAACGGGGTGCGGAGCCCGTCGACGATCGCCACGCGGCGGCCGGCCACTTTGCCGGGATTGTGCTTCACCATCAGAACCTCACAGACTTTGAGCGTTCGCTCCAATTCTGCGGGTATCTTACCGGGCGGTTTGGGGGTCCCCGCAAAGGGGTGCTCTACTGCGCAGGATGGACACCACCGAGACGTTTCCCTTCGCTTTCGATGCACGCTACGCGTGGATCCTGCGCGGGCTGGGGGTGAAGGCCGGCAACTCCGAGGTCGCGCTCGGTGGCGGGAACCTCTCGGTTCGCTTCGGCCGCTGGCACATGAGCACGCCGATCGGCAACATCGCCTGCTACCAGATCACCGAGAACTACCGTTGGTTCAAAGCGATCGGGATCCGGGGGTCACTGGCCGATCACGGCCTGACCTTCGGCACCAACGCCGACAGGGGGCTCTGCGTGAAGTTCGTCGAGCCGATCCCGTCCCTGTTGCCGAGCCCGATCAAGCACCCAGGGATGACGTTGACGGTTGCGGATGTCGACGGCCTCGCGGCCGCCCTCCGGCGCCACGGCGTCACCGCTGACGGCGACTGAAAGGAGCACTCCATGGCCGTCACCTCAACCATGCTGCCCCTCGGCACCGAGGCGCCGGACTTCGGGCTGCCGGACGCCGTATCGGGCGAGATCGTGTCGCTGGCCTCCTTCGCCCCGGCGAAGGCGCTCGTCGTCATGTTCATCTGCAACCACTGTCCCTATGTCAAGCACGTCGCCGACCAGCTCGTCGCCCTCGGGGAGGAGTTCGCCGGAACGGACGTCGCCCTCGTGGCCATCTCGGCGAACGACCCGGTCGCCTACCCGGACGACGCCCCCGAGAAGCTCGCCGCCGAAGCGCAGGAGCGGGGCTACCGGTTCCCCTATCTCTTCGATGCCACCCAGGAGGTGGCGAAGGCGTACACCGCGGCCTGCACCCCCGACTTCTTCGTGTTCGGCCCCGACCGGACGCTCGTCTACCGCGGCCGACTCGACGAGAGCCGTCCGGGCACGAGCGTGCCGGTGACCGGCGCCGAGCTGCGGGCGGCGATCGAGGCGGTCCGCAACGACCAGCCTGTGGCCGAGGAGCAGTACCCGTCGATGGGGTGCAACATCAAGTGGCGCCCAGGCAACGAGCCGGCCTACTTCCAGTAGGCGGAGTCGCCGTCAGCGTCGGAGGGAGAGGCCCCCTCAGGCGGGCCCTGCGGGCCCGCCAGCNNGGCGACGTTGCCGCCGCACAGCAGCAGCACGACCCGAGCGTCCGGCCCGAAGCTCCCGGCGCGGCGTTCGGCGGCGGCGAGGGTGCAGGAGCCTGCCGGTTCGGCGAGCACCTTCAGCCGCTCGGCGATGAGCACCAGGGCGTCTACCGCCTCGGCGTCGCTCACGACGTCGACGCCGGCGAGACGTGAGGTCGCCAGGGCGATGGCGTCGGCGGCGGCGTAGGGAGAGCCGAGCGTCTTGGCGATCGAGGTGGGGGTGATCGTCACCTGCTCGCCGTGGGCGATGGACCGGGCGAGCGCGTCTGCGCCCTCGGTCTCGACGGCGACGATCTCCGTCTCGGGGCGGAGGCCGAGCACGGCCGTCGCCACGCCGGTGAGGAGGCCGCCTCCGCCGACGGAGACGAAGAGATGGGTGAGGTCCGGCACGTCCTCGACGATCTCGAGACCCGCCGAGCCGTTGCCGGCCATCATCCGCGAATCGTCGAAAGGATGCATCAGCGTCCGCCCGGCAGCCACGTGGGCGTCGGCCCCAGCCATCGCGGCGGCGATGTCGGGAACGAGCTCGACTGCGGCGCCGTAGCCCCGGGTGGCCGCCACGTAATGCCCGGGGGTCGACTCCGGCATCAGCACCAGCGTGTCGACGCCGAGCACGNNGCCCCGCGCGGCTTGAAGGAGCCGGTCTTCTGGAAGAGCTCGAGCTTGACGTACACGTCGGCGCCGAGCCTCCTGCTCAGGGTAAGGCTGTGCACGGTCGGGGTGCGATGGACGAGGCCGGCGATGCGGGTCCGCGCGGTCTCTATGTCGGCGAGCGAGATCACGCTCCGACGCTACTGCGGTTGTCGGGCAGGCGCCTCGCTACCGCGCGGCCACAGCCTCGCGAGGCCCGGTCACCAGGCGAGCGCAAGCACGCCGGTGGCGAGAGGGAGCTCGACGCCGTCGACCTCGAGCGTCGCCCCGTTGCCGACGGCGAGGTGCTGCCCGGTGGCGTCGAGCGCAAAGGCGGTGACGCCCTCGTAGGTCGCGAGGCGCTCCACGGTGCCGCGGGCGGGGTCGACGCCGTGCAGCTCGGTGAATTCCGCATCGGTGTCGAAGTACGTGTACGACACGAGCAGCAGGCCCCGCGCGGTGTCGAAGCCGACGATGGTGGAGAGCCCGGCGTCGAGGCCGGCGGCGGCGAGGTCGGCGACGGCCGAGACCTCTCCGGCCTCCCCGGCGGTGGGCGGGAAGCGCCAGATGACGCCGTCCGTGTCGACCACGTAGACCCCGTCCGGCCCGGCGGCGACGTCCCACAGCTCGTAGCCGGCGACGGGGTCCCCGGGCAGCGGCATCGTGCGCTTCGTCTCGCTCTCCGTCGTCGTGACGCGCCACACGACGGTGTCGGCAGGGGAGAGGACGAACTGCGGATCAACGGGATCCGGGTAGCACTGCGACGAGGCGAGGTAGAGCAGCGTGGCGCCGTCGAGGGAGGGCGATGGTGAGAAGCCGTCACCCGTCTTCTCGGAGCGCCCGGTGGCGAGGTCGAGGCGCTCCAGGTGCCCGTCCGACGACTCGCACGAGAACCAGTAATCCTCAAAGCCGATCGAGTAGTCGATGGTGAGCCCGTCGGCCGCCAGGGCCGGGGTGCCCGGGAAGTCGCCGTTGCCGCCGAACGAGTCGTCGATGGTGCGCACCACCTCACCGGTCGACGCCGAGAGAACGACCAGCTCGGCGTTGTCGGTGATGGCGACGAGCGTTCCGTGCTCGCGACCGACCGGCTGCTCCGGGTCGTTGCCCAGGTAGCTCGGATAGCAGTCGGGCGCCACGTCCACGACCCGCTCACAGGCGGCGACCGCCTCCCACGAATACTCGTACGGCGCCGTGTATACGACCCAGAACCCGGGCGACAGCGACGGGTAGTCGTCGCTCAGCAGCACGCCCGCCCCCGGCACCGCCAGCTTCTCCGCCACCGTGTACGCCTGCGCGGCGCTGTTCTCGGCCACCGGGAGCGAGGCGAGGATCGCCGTCCAACTCTCGAAGGGGAGAGGGCGGGTCGGCGGGACGGAGCTCGTCGTCGAGGTGGGGGCGACGGTGGTCGTCGACGGGGGGAGGGTCGTCGTCGTGGCTTCGGTCGTGGTGGCGGCGAAGGTCGTCGTGGTGGTCGTCGTGGGGACGACCGTGGTCGACGGCGCGGCGGCATCTCCCGAACAGGCGGCGATGGCAAGGGTGAGGAGCAGACCCGTGGTGGCGGTGCGCGTGCCCATGTGGTCTCGGACGCTACTCGCCCCTTCGCCCTGCGGGGTCCACCGGCGGCGTTTCCCGCCCACAAATCCGAGCGGCGTGTAGGTTCGGGGGCGGAGAGAGTGCGAGTCCCGTGTCGGCGTCGCCGGCGCCTTCTCCTCGATGCGGTCATCGCCCCCGATCGACGAAGGGAGCGTGTCATGCCCGATCGCCCTGCGCCCGTCTCGCGGCGCACGTTCCTCACCCGCACGGCCACGGCTGCCGCCGGGCGTAACCGCCGCCGCCGTTGGCCTTCCCGCCGCCGCTGCCGCCGCAGCGACCGTCCCTCATCGTGACCTCGAGGAGATCACGATCGCCGAGATGCAGGCGGCCATGGCGGCACGGGAGCTCACCGCCCGGGCGCTGACCCGGGCCTACCTCGCCCGTATCGAGGCGATCGATCGCGGCCGCGTCGATCTGCGCTCGCTGATCGAGACCAACCCCGATGCGCTGCGCATCGCCGAGGAGCTGGATCGGGAGCGAGCTCGCGGCCACGTGCGAGGGCCGCTCCATGGGATCCCGATCGTGCTGAAGGACAACATCGACACCGACGACGCCATGGCGACGACCGCCGGCTCGCTGGCGCTGGCCGACTCCCGCCCCGGGCAGGACGCCACCGTTGCCGCCCGGCTACGGGAGGCGGGGGCGATCCTGCTCGGAAAGGCCAACCTGTCCGAGTGGGCGAACTTCTGCTCCTTTCAGTCGTCGAGCGGGTGGAGCGCCCGGGATTGGGCAATGTCGGAACCCCTACATACTGGATCGCAACCCCTGCGGCTCGAGCTCCGGGTCCGGCGCCGCGGTGTCCGCCAACCTCGCCGCGGCGGCCCTCGGCACCGAGACGGATGGCTCCATCGTGTGTCCATCGACCGCGACCGGGCTCGTCGGCATCAAACCGACGGTCGGGTTGACCAGCCGGGCCGGCGTGGTGCCCATCTCCCGGTCCCAGAACCGAGTTCGACGTGCTGCTCTACGAGTTCAAGACCGATGTCGGCCTGTACCTCGAGACCCGCATCGGCGGCCCGAAGACGCTCGCCGACCACACGCCGCCACGACGCACGCGATTCCGAGAACGGCGAGAGGGAAGCGGCGCATGGTGATCGGTCCTTTCTGGTCAGCCGTGCTTGCGGGCCCGCCACACCTCCTCGGATGGCCACTGCCTGGCCCACTCGGCGGTCACCCACGGATAGGTGGTGGTCGCGCCCTCGGGAGGTTGGAGCTCGAGGAGGTCGAGAATCTCGAACCCGCTCGCCCGCAGGAGTCGGATCCAATCGCCATGGCTGAGATGGAACTCCACCGTCGGCGGGTCGTCGTCCCAGTCGAAGCGGTGCATCCCGAATTGGGGCCGGAGCAGGGTCGGCCCTGCCGGGATGTACTCGTCGTCGTTCACGCACAGCGAGATGAGCGTGCTGTTGCCGAGGAAGACCAGCTCCCCGCCGGGCCGCAGCACTCGTGCCGCCTCGGGAATCCAGGCATACGGGTCCGCCCAGATCGCCGCCCCGTACTCGGAGATGGCGAGGTCGAACGACTCGTCGGGAAAGGGGAGTTGCTCCGCGCGGGCCTCGATCAGCGGGAAGTGGAGGTCGAACTCGTCCTGGAGCATGCGGGCGGTGGCGAGCTGGGCAGGGGTCGGGTCGATGCCGACCGGTCGGGCACCGCGCCTGGCGAGCCATGCGGACACGTAGGCGGTGCCGCAGCCGAGCTCGATGGCATCCATCCCGGCGACGTCGGGCAGCATACCGACCTCGGTCTCGGGAATGCCCCAGATGCCCCACTCCGGGTCGCCGGCCCAACTCCGCCTACCCGGCTCCACGTAGTTCACGGCGTCCTCCGTCCAGGCCGTGCGGTTGAGGTCGAGGTAGTCGGTCACTCCCAGTTCTCCGCTCGCTTCTTGGACGGCTGCACCCGAGGCGGCTCTCCGGGCATCTTCGGGTAGTGGGGCGGCCACGGGGCGTCGCCGATCCCGTTCGCCTCATCGGCGGCGACCATCTCGAGCACCGGCTCCAGCTTCCCCGCCGCCTCGTCGATGCCCGCGGTGAGGTCGCCGACATCGGCCCAGCGGTCCTTGAAGCTCATCAGGTCCATGGCCGTGTGGTCGATGGCGGCGAGCTCGTCCCAGCGGAACGGCGTCGACACCCAGCCGGTGTGGCGGATCGAATAGGCGCTGGCGATGGTCTTGTCCCAGGCGTTCTGGTTGTAGTCGATGAAGACGCCATCGCGCTCCTCCTTCCACCACGCCGTGGTGGCGAGGGGGTGGCGGCGCTCGACCTCCCGGGCGAGGGCGAGCCCGGCCCGGCGTACCTGGTAGAAGTCCCACTCCCGGACGAGCCGCACGTACACGTGGATGCCGCGGTTGCCGGAGGTCTTGGGCCAGCCCACCAGGCCTACCTCGTCGAGGAGCTCCTTCACCACGTGGGCGACCTCGCGGGCCGCCTCGAAGTCGTGGCCGTCGGTGGGGTCGAGGTCGATGCGCAGCTCNNTCGGGGTGCTCCAGATCGTCGGCCCGGGCGTTCCACGGGTTGAGGTCGATGCAGTTCTGCTGGGCCATCCAGATGACGTCGCCCTCGTCGAGCGGAAGGAACATGCGCCCGGGCCGGGCGGACGGGAAGCGCACGTCCACGAGGGTGCGCGCTTGTTTCGGTCGCTTCACGTACAGGGGTTCGGCGCCGACGCCGGCGTTCCATCGTTTCAGCATCGTCGGCCGGTTGGCCACGCCACGCAGGGCGCCGTCGGCACACATCAGGAAGTGCTCGACGACGTCGAGCTTGGTCCAGCCCTGGTCGGGGAACATCACCTTGTCGGCGCTGGAGATGCGGATCTCACGCCCTCCGGCCTCGACGATGTGCTCGTGACGCGCCATGGCGCATTGTTGCACGACGCGGCGCGCCCGGCGGGGGTAACGTCGGAGCGGGGAGTGGCCGGAGGAGGGAGCTCGGGGGAATGAGACGCAAGGCCATCGTCGTCGGCGCCGGGGTGTTCGGCGCCTCGATCGCCGACCACCTCGCCGCCAATCGCTGGAAGGTCGAGCTGATCGAGCAGTACGAGCCGGGCCATGCTCGGCAGTCGAGCGGCGGCGAGACGAGGCTGATCCGCTACAGCCACGGCACGGCCGAGTGGTACGCGATGCTGGCGTACCGGGCCCGCGAGCTGTGGCACGGCCTGGAGCGCGACGCCGGGGAGCAGCTGCTGCTGCGATCGGGGGTCGTCTGGTTCGCCCATCGGGAGGGCGGCTGGGAGTCGGACAGCGCCGCCACGCTCGCCCGTCTCGGTATCCCGGCGCGGACGCTCGAGGCGAGCGAGCTCGAGCGCATGTTCCCCAGCATCGAGACCCGGGACCTCGCCTTCGCCCTCCACGAGCCGCAGGGCGGCGTGCTGATGGCGAGACGGGCGGTGCGGGCGCTGGTGCGGAGGGCACAGCGCCGTGGGGTGACGGTCACGGCGGCGCCGGCGGTGCCGGACGGCGATGCGGTGGTGGTCGGAGGAGAGAAGCGGCGCGCCGACGTGGTGGTGTGGGCGTGCGGGCCGTGGTTGCCGGGTCTGTTCCCCGGTGTGGTGACGGCGTCGGTCACCCATCAGGACGTGATCTACGTCGGTGCACCCGCCGGATGGGCGACACCGGACGTTCCCGGCTGGGTCGACTACGACGGGGCGATGTACGGAACGGGGGACGTGGAGGGCACGGGCTTCAAGCTCGGTCCCGACTTCGAGGGCGAGCCGATCGATCCGGACAGCCTCGACCGTCTTCCCACCCAGCGCAGCATCGACATGACCCGCACGTACCTGAGGCGGCGATTCCCGGCGTTGGGGGCCGCACCCATCGTGATGACCCGGACCTGCCAGTACACGTCGACCCCTGACGCCAACTGGATCGTGGCGCCCCATCCCGAGCATCCGAGCGTGTGGATCGTCGGCGGGGGCTCGGGTCATGGCTTCAAGCATGGACCTGCGCTCGGCGAGCACGTCGGGCGGCTGATCTCCGGCGCCCTCGAACCGGATCCCATCCTTGGTCTGGGCCGGAGGAGCCCGGGACGCAATCTCCGAACGGCGGGGGTGGAGGGCGCCGGGACCTGACCGGTCGAGCCCGGGGTCACCCGGACGAACGACGGCCCGCCCCGGGCGTGGGGCGGGCCGTCTGTGTCGCAGCGGCGGGAGGGAGGAGTTACCGCTGGACCTCGATGGCCACCTTCCGAGGCAGGACCTCGGGCCGCTTGGGCACGGTGACCTCGAGAATGCCGTCCTTCGAGCTGGCGGTGATCGACTCGGGATCGATGCCCTCGGGGAGGAGGACGGTCCGCTTGAACTGCCCCTCGAAGATCTCCTTGCGGTGGAAGCTGCCGGTGTCGGTCCCGTTCTCGAAGCTGCGGGAGCCGCTGATGGTGAGCGTCCCGCCCTCGACCGTCACGTCGAGCGATTCGGCGTCGATGCCCGGAACCTCGGCGCGGACCACGAGGTCGGCGTCACGCTCGAACACGTCGACGCGAGGCAGCCACATGCCGGTGCGGGGGGTGGGAGAGTCGAAGAGACGGTCGAGATCGCGCACGAGCTCGAAGGGATCGAATCGGACCAGGCTCATTGCTGTACCTCCATGAAACGGGTTTTCCAACCAGTTACAACACAGGAAACCTAAGTCTATTCCGCTCAGATTGTCAAGAGGGCACCTGCGATTCATCCGGTCCCCGAGAGCACACCGATGAAGAAGCTGTTCGCCCTGCTCGCCGTCATGGCGGTGCTGATCGTGCCGTNNGGCACCGTGACCGATCCGCTCACGCTGCCCGCCGCCGACTACGACATCGAGGTCTTCGCCGCCGGCGCCGATCCTGCGAGTGACACACCGGCCCTCGCCGAGACCGTGACGCTGCCCGCAGGCGCCAACGCCAGCATCGTCGCCCACCTCGACGCCGACGGGAACCTGATGCTCAGCGTGTTCGTGAACGACATCGACCCGATCGATGCCGGCAACGGCCGGGTGACCGCCGTCACGTTGCGGCCGCCCCGACCGTCGACATCCTCGCCAACGACGCCGCGTTGCTCGAGGGCGTGTCGAATCCGCAGGAGGGCGTCGCCGACGTGCCGGCCGACACCTACGACGTGAAGATCGTCCCGGCGGGCGCCACCGAGCCGGTGTTCGACACCGACCTCACCATCCCCGAGGGCACCAACGTCACCGTCTGCGCCATCGGCTCGCTCGACGGCGGCACGTTCACGGTGGCTGCGCAGACGATCGGTGATCTCGGCAGCGCCCCGACCGGCGTGCCGACGGGCACCGGCGGCCAGGCGGCCGGCGGCTTCCCGCTCGCCATGCTCGCTCTCGCTCTCGGCGCTGCCGCCATCGTCGGTGGTGGTGTCGTGCTGCGGCGTAACTCGAACTGAGATCCTCCCCGTCAGCCGGGGGAGCCGGCAGGCTCCCCCGGCTGATACCGTTCCCGTCGTGACACGAAGGCAAGGTTGGGTGCTCTTGGTGGCGGGGGGAGCCCTCGGCGTTGGGGCCGCCCTCATCGCCGTCACCGTCGCTCCTCGAGACACCGTCGGATCCCCCACTGCGGTCGAAGAGGCGCTCCGAGCCCCCGCCTCGCTGGATCAGTCAGAGCCCGGATCCATCACGACGGCCGTACCACCGGCAGCGACCGACGAGAGTCTCTCCTCGACGGTCCCTGCGGAGCCGGAGCCAGTCGCTCCGGGCGACGCACCGCCCGGCGACGCCCCGGCTCCTCAGCCGGTTGGGCTTCGCATCGATGCGCTCGACGTCGACGCCCCCGTCGATCCCTACGGCGTGGTCGCCGCCACCAGCCAGATGGACGTCCCCGAGAACGTCAGCGACGTCGCCTGGTACAAGTTCGGCCCGTCCCCGGGCGAGCCGGGGTCGGCGGTGCTCGCCGCCCACGTCGACCTCGCCGGTGAAGGGCGGGGCGTCTTCTTCGGGCTGCGCACGCTCGATGCCGACGACATCGTTCACGTGACCTACGACGACGGATCCGAACGGCCGTTCCGGGTGGTCGCCCGCACCGTCTACGACAAGGACGACCTGCCGACGGATGTGCTCTTCGCCAAGGACGGGCCACCGGTGCTC
>DKBA01000095.1:9617-9935 GCA_002450985.1 Acidimicrobiia bacterium UBA6912 | reverse complement strand
GTGGAGCGCCGTCACCAATCCCCGGTCGCCTGCGATGTGCTCGACCTCGGCGAGATTGGCGAAGAAGGTCGCCCACTCGGCGTCATCGAGGGTGATCGACGTGTCGTAGCCGTCATAGTGGGAGTCGGGGCCCAAAACCATCACGTGCGCTCCGGTACCGGCGAGGGTTGCGGCGGCTCGCCGGACGTAGTCCAGGCTAGGGCGCGCGTACTCGTCGGTGTAGAGCACCGCGGGGATGAATCCGCCGACGATGCTCAGCCCGTGACGATCGAGGAGCGCCTGGAGCAGCGCAGGATCGGACGGGAGATACCCATCGGG
>DKBA01000095.1:0-9610 GCA_002450985.1 Acidimicrobiia bacterium UBA6912 | reverse complement strand
GAGGCGGATGAAGGCGTCGAGCTCGGCCTCGTAGGTGTCGCCGAAGCGGGGCACCCACTCGGTGTACGGATCGGTCGGGGCGAAACCGTTGCGTTCGACGGAGCGGATCGGGGTGCGCTCGTCGAGGCCGACTGCGATCGAGTCCTCGGTACCGAAGACCTCCATGCGCACGTCGTAGCCCACCGGGTCGTGGCGGGTGCCCACGAGGACCGCGAGCGCGCCGCCGTCGAGCCACAGCGTGGTGGCGGTGTGGGCGAAGTCGTCGAGCTCGGCGAACCAGGGAAAGCCGGTGGCCGTGCCGGCGGCGTGCACCTTCACGACGTCCTGGCCGGTGACGAANNTGGTGCTGGCCCACGACGAGCGTCAGGACGCCCATGGCTCCCGATGCGACCAGATCCCGCGCCGTGCGGTAGCCGCGATCCCAGCGCCGGTTGAAGCCGACCTGGATGGGGACGGTGCCGCTCTCGACGATCTCGACCGCTCGGTTCGCCTCGGTGAGACGCATCGCCAGCGGCTTCTCGCACAGCGCCGGCGTACCGGCTTCGACGCAGCGCTGGATCATGTCGACGTGGGTCGGGGCGGGAGTGGCGATCAGGACGGCATCGACCGCGGCGATGAGGTCGTCGGGGGTGGCGGCGATCTGCGCCCCGTACAGTCCGGCGACCTCGGCGGCCATGTCGGGCACGGCATCGAAGATGACCAAACCCTCGACCTGGGGGTGCCGCGCGAGATTGTCGGCGTGGATTCGACCCATCCGACCGGTGCCGATCAAGCCGAACTTCATCGTCCTCCAGCCCTCCCGTCTCACGCTGGTGGAACGTTCCAACATCACCGTATACGGACGCCGCGCGCGCTGTCAAGCGGCTTTGCGCGACGGCGGTCCGGGAACGTCGAGTACCGTCGCGTCATGATGATCGCACCCCCAGCCATGACGCTCAATCACCGATCCTGTCAGGTCGCGCACGTCGCCGGCGGTCGGCGATGAGCGGTGCCGCCGAGGTCTCGTGCGTCCTGCCCGCAGCGGCGAAGCTCGGCGAGTGCCCGGTGTGGGACGGGCGCCTCGACAGGCTTCTCTGGGTGGACATCGACGGCCGACGGGTGCACCGCTTCGATCCCGCCACAGGCGGCGACGAGGAGCGGACGCTCCCGGGCCGGCCGGGGTCGATCGCCCTGACCGCCGACCCGGGGCGCTTGCTCGTGGCGGTGGAGCACGACCTCGTGTGGCTCGACTGGGACAGCGGGGCGATCACCCCGTGGGTCCAGCTCGAGGAGCCACGGGAGGGAGTGCGCCTCAACGACGGGAGGTGTGATCCCGCCGGCCGCTTCTGGGTGGGCTCCATGTACGTTCGGACGGCGGAGCGCCTCTTCCAAGGGATGCTGCACCGCATCGAGCCGGACGGGTCGGCAGCGACCGTGCGCGGCGAGATCGGCGTCACGAATGGCCTCGCCTTCGCGCCCGACGGGCGCACCATGTACTTCGCCGACACCCTGCGCGACACGGTGTGGGCCTACGACTACGACGTCGAGGTCGGTGAGGTGTCGAACGAGCGGGTGTTCCTCGACTTCGCGGACCTCCCCGGACGCCCCGACGGCGGCTGTGTCGACGAGGCCGGCTGTTACTGGATCGCCTGCATCTACGGCTGGGCGGTCGCCCGGGTCACTCCCCAGGGCGCCGTCGATCGCATCATCGAACTGCCGGTCGAGCTACCGACGATGCCCGCATTCGGAGGCCCCGGGCTCGAGACGCTGTTCGTCACGTCCATCGGCCTGCGCGACAACAGGACGCTCAATCCCGGTCAGCACGACCCCGGCGGTCTGTTCGCCATCGATCCCGGCGTCCGCGGCATCTCCGAGCCGATCTTCGGGACTGGCTTGGTTTGAGTTTCCCCCTCCCTCGCCCCCCAGCCCACGGATCGTGCGGGAGGTCGCGGTTCGAATGGCTCCCCCAGGTTCGATGGCTCCCTCTCCAGGGGGAGCTGCCCGGCGAAGCCGGGCTGAGGGGGTTTCGCACCTCGCCCCCTCGCATCGCTTCCTGAGTGATCCTTCGAGGATCACTCAGGCGGTCTCGCTGATCTCGTGCCGGCCCTCGGTGTGGCCGCGTATGAGGCGCTGCGCCTCGTCACCCAGATCGTGAAGACCCCGTACCCAGCGGCAAGCGGTGCGGTGCGGAGAGATTGCGTCGAAGAGGCCCCCTCAGGCGGGCCCTTCGGGCCCGCNNCCTCCCTCTGGAACGTTCCAATCTCATTCGGTATAGTCGCGGGGGTGCGGACGGCGTGAGCGAGGGAGCCATGGCGCAGCCCAAGGTGTGGTTCGAGCGGCCCGTGCTCGCCGACCTGCGCGACGGCGTCGCGGTCCGGGCGGAGATGCTCGGTCCCGCCGAGGCCACGCCCGACGACCCGTATGCGGCGCTCGGCGGCGCCGAGGGCATCGTCGCCTCCGTCCATCGCTACGACGCCGACCTCATGGATCGTGCGCCGCACCTCCGGGTCATCTCCCGCACCGGCATCGGCTACGACACGGTCGACCTGGCTGCGGCGACGGGGCGCGGCATTGCGGTGTGTAACGCACCGGACGGTCCCACGGTCTCGACCGCCGAGCACGCCGTGACACTGATGCTGATGGCCGCCAAGCAGGTGCGGCGTGCCGAGCTCGCCCTGCGCGGTGGCGGCAGTGACTTCTACGCACGCCACGTCGGTCTCGAGTTGCGGGGGAGAACGCTCGGGCTGGTCGGCTTCGGGCGCATCGCCAGAGAGGTCGCAGCGATCGCCCGAGGGCTCGGCATGGAGGTGAGCGCCTACGACCCCTTCATCGATACGACCTCGACGCCGCCCGGTACGACGCTCGTGCCCGCGCTCGAGGACCTGCTCGCCGCCGCAGACGTCGTGTCGGTGCACGTGCCGCTGACGCCGGAATCCCGCCACCTGTTCGACACCTCGATGTTTGCCGCCATGAAGCCGGGAGCTGTCTTCGTGAACACGGCGCGGGGTGGGCTGGTCGATCTCGATGCCCTCGCCGCCGCCCTCGACGAGGGTCACATCTTCGCTGCAGGGCTCGACGTCACCGACCCCGAACCGCTCCCCCCCGACCACCCCCTCCTCGCCCGCGACGACGTCGTCGTGACCCCGCATGTGGCCGCGGCGACCGTCGAGGCGAAGCGGCGCATCTTCGAGACCGCGTTCTCCCAGGTGCTGCAGGTGCTCGCCGGCGAGCGTCCACCGCATCTCGTGAATCCCGAAGTCTGGGACGACCGTCGTGCGGCCGTTCCTGTGACCCACCCCCATGAGGAGGCATCGTGACCCGGTCGATCGGCATCGGCGTGATCGGCTTTGGCTGGATGGGCCAGGCCCACTCCCGCTCCTACCGAAGCATCCCCGCCTACTACCCCGAGAGCGGCATCATGCCGCGCCTCGTCGCCATCGCCGACAACCTGCCGGAGCGGGTCGAGCTCGCCACGCGCAACTTCGGCTTCGAGGCGGGCACGGCGAACTGGCGAGAGGTGGTCGAGCGGAACGACATCGACGTCATCGACATCACCGCACCCAACGCCCTCCACGAGGAGATCGCGGAAGCGGCGGCGGCCGCAGGCAAGCACATCTTCTGTGAGAAGCCCGTCGGCATCACCCCGCATGCGACGGCTGCCATCGANNCGCGTCGTGTCGGTGAAGGAGATCTTCGTCAAGGAGCGACCGTTGCCCCAGCCCGGCGCCGGAACCCACTACGAGCGCGGCAAGCCCGGCGACCCGACGGGCGCGGTCACCAACGAGGACTACGTCGGTGCCCTCGTCGAGTTCGCCAGCGGAGCCCGGGGCACCCTCGAGGTGGACCGCTCGATCTTCGGCCCGCAGAGCTCGATGGCGTTCGAGCTGAACGGCTCGAAGGGCGCCGCCTCGTGGGACCACGAGAAGCTCAACCAGCTCCAGCTCTACTTGCCGGAGGAGCAGCCGGTGGACGGCTTCATCGAGGTGCTGGCGGGCGACGCCTTCCCGAACCAGAAGAACATCGTGCCGGGTGGCGGCAACTCGCTCGGCTACGAGGACATGAAGATCATCGAGGCGCTCGAGTTCCTGAAGTCGGTCGTGAGCGGGACGCCGCACCGCCCCGGTTTCGAGGATGCCCTCGCCGCGGCGTCGGTCGCCGCCGCCATGGTGCGGTCCTGGGAGTCCGAGCGCTGGGAGGACGTCGTCAGTCTTCGCATCGACTGATCACCCGAAGAGAGAGGTCTGCGTGATCCACAACACCACCAAGCAGCGTTTGCAGGAGGGGCAGACCGTCGTCGGCTGCTTCTACCCCTATGCGGACGCCAATCTCGCCGAGTACCTCGCCCTGCTCGGCTGGGACTTCCTCGTGTTCGACGGCGAGCACGGTCCCCTCGAGGCGTCCGACTTCCACGATCTCTCCCGCGCCGCCGAGGTGCGTGGGGTGACCCCGATCGCCCGCGTCGCCACCAACCAGACGCACCTCATCCTGCGCGCCCTCGACTCCGGGGCCCACGGCGTCCACGTTCCGTGGGTGAACAGCGCCGAGGAGGCGGAGGCCGTGGTGCGCGCCGTCAAGTACCAGCCGAAGGGCATCCGCGGGCTCGCCGGGGTGCGCGCCGCCGATTGGGGCTTCACCGAGCCGCTCGCCGACTACGTGGTGCGCGCCAACCGGGAGACGCTCGTGGTGGTCCACGTCGAGACGGCCGAGGCCGTGAACCGAATCGACGACCTGGTTGCGGTCGACGGCGTCGACGTCTTGTTCATCGGGCCGAGCGATCTGTCCCACAGCCTCGGCGTGACCGGCCAGGTGAACCACCCGGCCATGCGGGAGGCGCTCGACCGTGTGGCCGCCGCCGTGGTGGGGTCGGGCACGGCGCTGGGGATCATGGCCAAGGCGCCGGCGATGGCCGAGGAGTGGAGGGAGCGCGGCGCCACGTACATCACCACGAGTCTCAACTCGCTGTTCCAGCCGGACGCGCAGCGGTACGTCGCCGCCCTGCGCTCGCCGGCCGACGCACCCGGGCATTGAAGGAGCACCCATGGAGACCATTCGACTGACCACCGCCCAGGCCATCGTGAAGTGGCTGCTCGCCCAGCGCACCGTCGTCGACGGTGAGGAGGTCGGCGTCTTCGCCGGGGCGTTCGGCATCTTCGGCCACGGCAACGTCACCTGCCTCGCCGAGGCGCTCCAGCCGGTGCAGGACCAGCTGCCGACGTGGCGCGGCCACAACGAGCAGTCGATGGCACTCGCCGCCGTCGCCTACGGCAAGGCGATGCGGGGGAAGCGGATCATGATCGCCACGTCGTCGATCGGGCCGGGCTCCACCAACATGGTCACGGCCGCTGCGGTCGCCCACGCCAACCGGCTCCCGGTGCTGCTGTTCTCGGGCGACACGTTCCAGCACAGGATCGTCGACCCCGTGCTCCAGCAGGTCGAGAACTTCGACGACCCCACCGTCACCGTCGCCGACGCCTTCAAGCCGGTGACCCGCTACTGGGACCGGATCAGCCGACCCGAGCAGATCATCCAGTCGCTGCCCCAGGCGCTCGCCGTGATGCTCGATCCGGCAACTCGCGGCCCGGCGTTCTTCGCCTTGCCTCAGGACATCCAGGCGGAGGCATACGACTACCCGGCGCGGTTCTTCGAGCCCCGGGTGCACTACATCCGCAGGCCGGGCCCTGACGCCCGCGACGTCGTCGCCGCCGCCGACCTGCTGCGGGCCGCCACCAAACCGATGATCATCGCCGGGGGCGGCGTCCATTACTCCGGGGCCGTCGAGACGCTGACCGCGTTCGCCGAGNNGTCCTGTGCGTCGGCACCCGGCTCCAGGACTTCACCACCGGCTCCTGGTCGGTGTTCCGCAACCCGGATGCCCGGTTCGTCGCCATCAACACCGCCGGCTGGGACGCCCACAAGCAGATGGCACAGCCGGTGATCGGCGACGCCAAGGTGGCGATCGAGGCCATCGACGCCGCCATCGGCGACTATGCGGCGCCGGGGGAGTGGCTGGCGTTCGCCGGCGAGCAGATCGCCTCGTGGCACGCCTACCTCGATTCGTGGAAGGAACGCCCGGTCGACGGCAACCCGGCGTACGCCCAGGTGATCCAGGTGATCAACGACACCTGCGACGACGACGACTACTGCCTGTCCGCGGCCGGCGGGCTGCCCGGGGAGCTGTCGATGGGGTGGCGGTCGAAGTCTGTCGGCTCCTTCGACTCCGAGTACGGCTACTCGACGATGGGCTACGAGATCGCCGGCGCCTGGGGCGCCAAGATGGCCCGTGGCGACGGCGACGTCATCGCCTGGGTGGGCGACGGGTCGTACCTGATGATGAACTCCGACGTCTATTCCACTGTGATGACCGGCCACAAGGTCATCTTCATGGTGTGCGACAACGGCGGGTTCGCCGTCATCAACCGGCTCCAGGTGAACACCGGCGGTGCCGAGTTCAACAACCTGCTGCGCACGGCCCGCCACGAGCGGTACTTCCACGTCGACTTCGTCAAGCACCTCGAGGCGATGGGCGCCATCGCCGAGAAGGTGGAGAAGCTCGAGGACCTGCCGGCGGCGTGGGCTCGCGCCAAGGCCGCCGACCGCAGCTACGCCATCGTCGTCGACATCGACGAGTACACGTGGACCGAGGGCGGCGCCTGGTGGGAGGTCGGCATCCCCGAGGTGAGTGACCGGGAGCAGGTGCGGGTGGCCCGCGCCGAGCTCGAGGCCGAGAAGAAGCACCAGCGGGTCGGCGTGTGACCAGCGCGGACCTCACCGGCAAGGTCGCCGTGGTGACCGGGGCGGCGTCGCTCATCGGCGTCGCCACGGTCGCCAGATTGGTGACCGCCGGGACGAAGGTGGTGGCCGGCGATCTCAACGAGGCGGCGCGGCCAGAGGTCGAGGCGGCGCTGGCCGGCGGCGGCGCGTACCTCGTCGGCGATGTCACCGACGACGAGTACCTCGACCGGCTCGTGGCGACCGCCATCGACCGGTTCGGGGGTCTCGACGTCGTGGTCACGGCCGCCGTCACCTTCGCCGACGAGGGCTACGCGACGTCGCGCGAGCTGTGGCACCGGGCGCTCGACATCAACATGGTGTCGGCCGCCCGGCTCACGGAGAAGGCGGGGGCGCACCTGCCGCGCGGTGGGTCGGTGGTGTACGTTGCGTCGGTGAGCGGCAGCACGTCGCAGCCGGACCGAATGGTCTACAACGTCACCAAGGCGGCGCTGCTCATGCTCGCCAAGACCGGGGCGCAGGCGCTGGCGCCCCAGGGCGTCAGGGTGAACGCGCTGTCGCCGGGGTGGACGTGGAGCCGCAACATCGAGGCGCGCTACGGCAGCCGGGAGGCGGCAGACGCCTTCGCCGCCGAGTTCCAGCCCCTGGGCCGTATGGCCGATCCGACGGAGATCGCCGACGCCGTGCGGTTTCTGGTGTCCGACCAGGCGTCGTTCATCACGGGCAGCAACCTCGCCGTCGACGGCGGCTACGGCGCCATCGGCCCCGAAGCGCTCGGCCAGGCGAAGCGCAAGCACGCCCCGCCGGGCACGAGCTGAGGATGGGCTCGGGCGGTGCCCACTCGGAGCAGTCCGTGATCGTGCGCGCCATGCGCCCGGCGGAGTTCGACGAGGTGCGGGCGCTGTCCGTCGCCGCGTTCGGCGGAGACCCGGCCATCGGGCCGCTCCTCGATGCCCTTCGTGGCTCGTGGGCGTGGGAGGACGACCTGTCGTTCGTCGCCGAGGTGGACGGCTCGATCGCCGGCCACGTTCTCTACACGCATGCGTTCCTCGACGCACCGGAACGCATCGTCGACGTCCTCGTGCTCAGCCCGATCGGTGTTCGCCCCGGGCTGCAGCGGCGTGGGATCGGTGGACGGCTCATCGAGGAGAGCCTGCGGGTGCTGGAGCGGCGCAGCGAACCGCTCGTGTTCCTCGAGGGGCATCCCGGGTACTACCCCCGGTTCGGGTTCCTCCGCGCAGGCGCTCTCGGCTTCACCGCCCCATCGGTCCGAATCCCGGACGCCGCGTTCATGGTGTACCCCCTGCCGAGCTACTCCTCCTGGATGACGGGGGCGTTGGTGTACAGCGACGCCTTCTGGCGGGTCGACGCCGTCGGGTTGCGGGAGTAGGGCGGTACGGCTCATCCCATCGGGCGGGCCGGGTGACACGCCGGCCACACGGGAGGTGCCGGGGTCAGCTCCTCTCCCACCCCTCGGGGCGCTGTCGCTTCGGTAGCTTCTCGACGACCATCAGGTAGGAGTCGTCGACGGCGCCGCGCAACTCCTCGTCGGGGATGGCGCCCCTCAGTCGCAGCGTGTTCCACCCCGAGCGGCCGATGTAGGCCATGACGGAGGCGTCGTCTGGGTAGGCGAGGAGCCACTCGTCGGCCTCGTCGCGGTCGGCGCCGCACTTCACGCCCACCGCGTCGTCTCCGAGGAAGGCGAAGATCTTCGGCCCGACCTTGGCGACCACGTCTCCCTCCCACGGCTCGTCATGCCACGCACCGGGTTTGGCGAGGCAGTAGTCGAGGAGCTGCTCACCTGTCATGCCCGGGACGCTACCGCACGGCGAATGTGCCACCGGAGCGCCGCAGGCGTACCCAGCAAGCGCGGATCGGCCTGGGGCGAACATCTGCTTCTCGGCGCGCCGACCTGGCAAACGATGCCGGGCCGACGGGGCGTGGTGCGAGGCGAGCACGACGTGTCTGTGGTTCGCCCCGATGTGAGCCGCGGCGGCAGCGGATGTCCTCGCTAGCCTCGCCCGGCGATGCCGCGACGGCCCAACCTGCTCTTCATCATGTCCGACGACCATGCGGCGCACGCCATCTCGGCGTATGGGAGCCGCATCAACCGGACTCCCCAGCTCGATCGCATCGCCGATGAGGGCATGCGCTTCGATGCCTGCTTCTGCACCAACTCGATCTGCACGCCGAGCCGGGCGGCCGTCCTGACCGGCACGTACAACCACGTGAATGGGGTGACGACGCTCGACACGCCGATGGACAACCGGCTCCAGACCTATCCGAAGCTGATGCAGGCGGCGGGCTATCAGACCGCCATCTTCGGCAAGTGGCACCTCGGCCACGGCCCGGCCCACGACCCGACCGGCTTCGACGAGTGGAAGGTGCTCCCCGGGCAGGGCGAGTACCACGATCCCGAGTTCCTGACCCCCGACGGTCCTGCGGTGATCGAGGGTTACGCCACCGACATCATCACCGATCTCGCCCTCGACTGGCTCGACCGGCGCGACCCCTCCCGGCCCTTCGCCCTGATGGTGCACCACAAGGCGCCCCATCGTCATTGGGAGCCCGACCAGAAGCACGCTCGCATGTACGAGGGCGAGACGATCCCCGAGCCGCACACGTTCTGGGACGACTACGCCACCCGGTCCGCCGCCGCCGAGGCGGCTCGTTGTCACATGCTCGATCTCGACGAAGCCGATCTGAAGGCCCCCGTCCCACAGGGCCTCACCGAGCAGGAGGAGATCTCCTGGCGGTATCAGCGCTACATCAAGGACTACCTGCGCTGCGTCGCCTCGATCGACGACAACGTCGGGAGGCTCCTCGACCATCTCGACGAGGCGGGACTCGCCGACGACACCATCGTCGTCTACACCTCCGACCAGGGCTTCTTCCTGGGCGA
>DKBA01000096.1 GCA_002450985.1 Acidimicrobiia bacterium UBA6912 | reverse complement strand
TCAGGGCTCGTCTTCGAGCTGCGGGTGCCTGTGACCGAATCGTTACACGCCGGTGATCGTGCCGAGAAGCCGGCGGCGCACGCTGAGGGTGAGACATCCCAGCGTGGAGGAGGTTCCCCATGAAGCGTCTCGCCATCATCATCAGCGTGCTCGCCGTGCTGGTGGCGGCGTGCGGTGCGGGCGCCGACATCGGCGATGCCGGCGGCGTCACCACCACCACGCCGCCAACGACGACATCGCCGAGCACCACCGTCCCCACGACCACCCAGCCGCCGGGCGGCGCGACGACCTCGACGACGACCCCGCCGTCGACCACAGTCCCGCCGCAGGAGACACGGTTCGTGGACATCTACTTCGTCAAGGACGGCCGCTATGCGACCTCGATCGCCAGGGCGGTGCCGGCGACCACCGATGTCGCCGCCAACGCCATCCGGGCGTTGATCGCCGGCCCCACCGCCGCCGAGGCGGAGGCCGGGCTGGCGAGCGCCGTTCCCACGGACACCTTGCTGCTCGGGATCGCCATCCACGACGGTCTCGCCACCATCGACCTCTCCCGCGAGTTCGAGGCGGGCGGGGGCACGTTCGGCATGATCGCCCGGCTCGGGCAGGTCGTGTACACCCTCACCCAGTTCCCGACGATCGACCGGGTCGAGTTCCGCCTCGACGGCGAGCCGGTCACCGTGTTCTCCTCCGAGGGGCTGCTCCTCGAGGAGCCGGTGAGCCGCGCCGACTACCTGGCGGCGCTGCCGCTCACCCCGACGCTCCCCGACGACGTCGAGCGCTGGGATCAGGCGGACCTGCCGGACCTCGGCGACTTCGCCGTCGCCGACACCCGCCGTGTGGTGCTCGTGGCCGATGACGACGTGCTCAACGTCCGTATCGGGCCCGGGGCGAGCAACGAGATCATCGGGATGCTCGTGCCCGGCGTGATCGTGGCCCTCACCGGGCCGCAAGAGCAGGTCGGCAGCTCGACCTGGGTCGAGATCGTGACCCCGGCCGGGGCCGGGTGGGTCAACGACCTCTACCTCGGTGCCGTCGTCACCGACCAGGCGTTCGCCTCCGATGCTGAGCTCGCCGACCTCCTGGACGAGATGAGCGCGATCATGGCGGCCCACGGCGACCTGACGAAGGTCGTGTCGCGGCGCGGTCTCTATGTGTCCCACAACGCCACGCCGATCCGGTTCACGCCGGATCAGCTCGACACGATCCTCACCGACTCGACCACCTACAAGTGGCCGTCGGGNNACGACGAGGTGCTCGCAGGCGGCAACGCCCGCATCCCCGAGTACGCCATCCCGTTCGAGCTGAAGGGCTTCCACTACGTGGCCGTGTACGACCCGGGCGACAACCCCGAGTACGGCGGTCTCGACTGGACCACGTGGTACGTCTCGTTCGACTACGAGGACGGCCATCCCGTTGTCGTCGGCATGACCCTCGACGAGTGGGTCCCGTAACCCGAGGTGGACGTGCTCGCTCCTGCCGCCGCCCCTCACCGGGCGGCGGCCTCGCGAGCAGAGCCGTCAGGTCCGCTGCCGGCCGAGGGCCACGAGGCCGACGCCGCCGAGGATCAGCGGGAGGGCGACGTAGGCCTCACCCGACAGCACCTCGCCTCCGAGCGTGATGCCGAGCACGACGGCGACGAGCGGGTTGACATAGGCGTAGCTCGTCGCCAGTGCCGGGCGCACCGTCTGGAGCAGATAGATGTACGCGCTGTACGCCACCACCGAGCCGATGAGGGTGAGGTAGACGAGGGCGAGCCAGCCCGACGCTGCAGGGGAGTGGTCGAAGCGCTCCCCGCGTAGAACACCTCCGAGGAGGAGCACGGGCGCCGCGGCGATCATCTGCGCTGCCGACGACATCATCCCTTGGGGCATGGGAACACGCCGGCTCCATACCGAGCCGAACGCCCACAGGATCGGTGACAGCACGATCAGCACCACCCCGGTGGGATTGCCGGCGAAATCGCCCTCCCTGCTGAGGATGACGACTCCGACGAGACCGACCACGAGGCCGACCCACTCGACCCGGGTCGGCCAGCGGCCGAACAGGCCGGACCACAGGGCGGCCCAGACCGGCATCACCGCCACCGCCGTTGCCGCGAGCCCCGATCCGACCCCTGCGTGCTCGGCGATCGCCACCAGACCGACTCCACCGACGAGGAGGAGCACACCGACCTGTGCGGCGCTCCGCCACTCTCTCGCCGTCGGCGTGGGCCGTCCCCGACGTCGTGCCCACCAGTAGAGGATGAGACCCCCTGCCAGGAACCGGATCCCCACTCCGATGAACGCGGGGAACTCCTCGACGAGGTAGCGCAGCGCGAGGTACGTAGACCCCCAGATGACGTAGACGGCGAGCAGGGCTGCCGGCACCAGCCAGCGTCGCTCGCTGGGAACGGTCGCTGCTGCGGTCACCGTCGGGCGTCCGCGGCATCGATGAGGTCCTCGTGTCGCCACCACCGGCGCACCCGAGCGCGCAGGCTCGCCTTCTCGTCCGCAGAGAGCCATGAGGCGTCGACGGCGGCGAGCGTGAGGCGCTCGGGGTGCGCGAGGCCCGGGCCGTAGCGTTCGTGCAACGTCCTCAGTTCACCGGCGAGATCGCAGTGGAACATCGCCGGGTCGTCGGTGCTGATCGTGACCATCGCCCCGGCGGAGAGCAGCGTCCCGACAGGGTGGTCGTCCCAACCCGTCGCCACGCCCGTGCGGAGATTCGACGTGGGGCACACCTCGAGCGGCACCTGGTGGGCGACGAGGTGGGCGAGCAGCACAGGATCTTCCACGGCTCGTACGCCATGACCGATGCGTTCGACCCCGAGCGCCTGCAGCGCGCCCCACACGCTCGCCGGGCCGGCCGCCTCGCCGGCGTGGGCGGTGCGATGCAATCCGGCCTCGGCGGCCCGGCGGTACACCCCGGCGAAGGGTTCGGGAGGGTAGGCATGCTCCGAGCCGCCGATGGTGATGCCGGCCACGCCGGTCTCGGCGGCCACCTCGAGGACGGCCTCGAGCGTGGTGGCGGCGCGCTCCGGTCCCGTGTCCCGCACCAGGTCGCAGTTGAGCGTCACCTGCACCGCCGGGACCCGGTCGAGCCCCGAGCGGATCGCCGTCGCCAGGATCTGCGGCGTGAGCCCGTGACGGGCGAAGTCGGTAGGGGAGAAGGACGCCTCGGCGTAGACGATGTGCTGGTTGGCCAGGCTGCGGGCGACGGACTCGGCGATGAGGGTGAAGTCGTCGGGTGTCCGCAGGAAGTCGGTCATCCACCACCACGTGTCGATGAAGTGCGCGAAGTCCGTGTAGGCGAATCGTCTCCGCAACGCCTCGAGCGAATCCACCATCGGGTCGCCGCCGTGCGCCTCGACCAGGGTCCACAGGGTGGCGAGGGGGATGGCCCCCTCGAGGTGGAGATGCAGCTCCACCTTGGGGCACCGGGCAAAGACATCGTCGGCCATCGGCGGCAGCGTATCCGGATGATCCCTCACGAGGGAGATCGCAGCGCCTCGAGATGCGAGCGCGGACGCCGGTCGCTCTGCCCAGCGATGCGGCGGTGAAGAGGCCCCCTCAGGCGGGCCCTGCAGGCCCGCCAGCTCCCCCGAAGGGGGAGCCATTGAAAGGGCCCCGGCCCTGCGGGCCCGCCGGCTCCCCCGNNAGATGACGCAGCCGGGCCGCCTGCGGCAGCTCCGTATCCGGTATCCAGTAGCCAGTAGCCCGAATGCCGTGGTGTCGCGCCACCGAGGCCCACGGGCTACGGGATACGGGCTACGGGATACGGGCTACGGGCCACGGCTCAACAATCGAGTGCGATGCGCTCGGTGCTCGGGAGGCCGCGGACGACGAGTACGTCGATGCCGATGGTGGCGACGAGGTCGCCGCCGAGCGCCCGGTCGATGATGAGGTCGGCATCGAGATCCTCGTCGTCGTTGACCCCGACCGCGAACCCGTCGCCCGTGCCCGGCAGCTCGGCCGCGGCGATCGCATCGATGACGCACGACCAGCTGGTGCCGGTCGGCGCCGGTACGCCGGCGAGGTCGGCGAGTCCGTGGTCGGCGGGCGGCGGGGTGGTGGCTCTGGTCCACGCGATCCGCGCCGGGATGAAGACGAGCAATGCCACCGCCACGAGCGAGAGCAGTGAGAGCAGCCGGCCCCGTGTCGCCTCGGTCATCGGATCAGCCCTCGGCGGCGAAGCGGAGGAGCAGCTCGGCGAGCTCCTCGCCCTTGTCCTCTTGGAGGAAATGCCCGGCGTCCTCGATGATCGGGTGGTTGCGGTGCCGCGCTCCTGGGACCAGCTTGTGGAACGGGCGCTCGCCGCCGCGCGTGATCGGGTCCGAGTCGGAGAACGCGGTGAGGAACGGCTTGTCCCACGCCTTGAGGACCTCCCAGGCGGCCCGGTTGCCTGGCGTCGCCGGATCGTCCGGCGTGGTTGGGACCAGCGACGGGAAGATGCGGGCGGCGACGAGGAACTCGTCGCTCGGGAAAGGCGCCTCGTAGGCGGCGAGGACCTCGGGGGGCAGCTCGGTGACGGTCGAGTTCTGCATGATCTTGGCGATCGGGAAGTGATCCGACGTCGCGGCGAAGCGCTGCCACTCGAGGAACGCCTGGGTGGCCCCGTGATCGCCGGTCGGCAGCCCGGTGTTGGCGACGACCACACGGTCGAACCGATCGGGATGGGCGGCGACCAGCCGGAGCCCGATGAGCCCGCCCCAGTCCTGGGCGAAGAGGGTGATGTGACGCAGGTCGAGGTCGAGCAGGAAGGTCTCCACCCAATCCACGTGCCGCTGGTAGCTGTAGGCCGAGGCTTCGGCGGGCTTGTCGGAGCGCCCGAAACCGATGAGGTCGGGGACGAGCACTCGATACCCCGCGTCGGCGAGCGGGCCGATCATCTTGCGATACAGGTAGCCCCAGCTCGGCTCCCCGTGGAGCAACAGTATCTCCTGGCCGTCGGCGGGTCCCTCGTCGACGAAGTGCATCTGGAGCATGAGCCCAGAGCCATCGCCCGCCGGGACGTGGTGATAGTGGTCGCGAAACGGCCAGTCGGGCAGGTGAGCGAACCGGTCGACGGGCGTGCGCAGGATCTTCATGGCGCCATTGTGGCGCATCGGCGCCGGTCTGGCGCCCGGCCGGTCACGGTGCGTGCCGCACGTGGCATGTGTGCAGTTTCCTTCGGAAACTGCCGACGGACCGGCGTCAGCCGGTCCGCGTCGCCAGGGTGTGCTCGAGGCGGCGGCCCATCATGGCGACGACGGGGACGAGCGCCAGCACGATGGCGAGCCCGATCACAAGCTCTCCCCAGACGTCGCCGAGGCCAGCATTCCCTGCGACCGCATCGAAGATGGGGTTGAGGAAATAGAAGCTGGGTCCGATGCGGCCGATCCACTGCGGCAGGTCCGGGAACATGTAGATGATCACCGGGAAGAAGATCAAGATGCCGCCGCCCTTGAAGGCGGTGAACATGGTGTTGGCGTCCCTGGCCCACGAGCCGAGCATGAGCCCGATCTCGGCCATCATCACCCCGCCGAGCAGTACGCCCAGCACCATCACGACGGGCGCATTGCTCCACGCTCCGTTGATCGTGAGCGCCACGAACGCCGTGGCGAGCGAGAGGATCACGCCGAGGGCGCCCTTGGACGTGAGCACCTCGTTCATCGACGCCGGCGAGACCAGCAGCGCATCGAGCGTACGGCGCTCCTTCTCCTCGACCAGTCCCGCTGCGGGGACGAACGCTCCCGCCACGGCCACCGCGTACATGACGATGAGGGGCAACAGCCGCGTAGTGAGATCAGGCGTCTCTTCGCCGAGTTGCACGATCTCCACCTCGGCCGGCGGCGCGATCCCCTCGATGCCGCGGATGAGGTCGAGCGTCGTGACTGCGAGGATGATGCGATTCGACGCCAAGCTCTCGCCGCCTACGAAGAACTCGAGATCTGCGGGCGCTCCCGTGGTCACGGTGGCGTCGAAGTCGGCGGGAAGCACCAGCCCGGCGTCGAGGTCGTTCGCCTCGACCCGAGCCATCAGGTCGTCGCTGGCCTCGTAAACGCTGACCGAGATGCCATCGAGCTCCCTGGCCCGGTCGGTGAGGACGGAATCTCCCTCGTCGACGATGCCGAGACGCGGCTCGGGGGCGAACAACCCGCCGAACACACCGCGGATCAGCAGGGTCATCACGACGGGCAGTACGAAAGCCCACAGCACGAGCGGCGAACGGGGACCAATGCGGAGTTCCCGTCCCAGCATGGTTCCGATGCGCGAGCCGCTCATAGGGTCTGTACCTTTCTCCGCAGGATGATCACCCCTGCGGCGAACAGAACGCCACACCACGCCGCCAGGCCGGCGAGGAGCGGCAGAATGTCACCGAAGCCGGCGCCGTACGTGGTCACGTCCACCACGCTGCGGGCCAGTCCGTAGCTCGGCAGGGCCTTGACCCAGGTCCCGGCCGAGCCGGGGAACAGCACGGCGAACCCCGGGACCATCAGTGGAATCATGAACAGGATGCTCCAGAAGACGATGCCGATGAAGTCCTTGCCCAGCGAACCGGCCATCATCGCCACCCCGGTCACCAGGATCGACCCGAGGAGCACGGTCACGAGCAGTGGTCCGGCTCCTGTGGAGAAGGCCCCGATGAGAAGCAACAGCAGTGTCACCTCGAAGAACGCAAGGCCCGTCCCGAACAGGCCCTTGGCGGCGAGGAAATCGGTGGCACTCGCCGGGGTGATCAGGACCGCCTTGACCGTGCGCTGTTCGATCTCCGACGCCACCAGCGAAGCGAGGGCCAGAGCCTCCATGGTGAGCACGAAGACGGCGAGGAGCGGACGCATCCGCTCCTGCAGCGACACCTGATCGCCCGCCCGGTCCTCGCCAAGGACCACGACGTCCTCGGCCAGCAGGCTGAAGGGCGGCGGGTCGCCGGCGAGCATGGCAACGATCTCGCGGGCCAAGCCACCCATCGCCGTCTCCACCTCGGCCGGCACGTCGCTGCGGACGTACTGGGTGACCGTGACGGTCTCTCCGGCGACGACGCGAGAGGCGAAGTCGTCCGNNGAGACTGCGGGGAAACCCTCCCCATGAACGCCGATCGTCACGGTCTCGTCGACGGAGTCCGGCAGGAACCAGAAGATCGCAATGTAGGCGACGAGCCCGAGCAGGGTGATCAACACGAAGAAGCGGTCACGCAGGAAGAGCGTGAGATCCTTGCGGATGATGGCGCCGATGGCACCGGTACGGCTCATGCGTCCAGTCCTCTGCCGGCAAACTCGACGAAGATGTCCTCGAGCGTCGCCTCCTCCGTGTGGATCGTCATCACGCCGGGCTCCCCGACGATCGACCGCAGCTGATCACCGGCGCCGCTGTCGTCCAGGGGGATCACGAGGTCCTCGATCTCGCCGTTCTTGCGTTGCCGCACTCGTACCTGGCGGCGGCCGTGCTCGAGCTTCAAGTTCTCCGGAGTGTCGATGACGAGCAGCTTGCCTTCGTTGATGAACCCGACGCGGTCGGAGAGCTGGTCGGCTTCCATCATGTCGTGGGTGGTCAGGAACACGGCGGCGCCCCGAGCTGCCTCCTCCTGGATGATGGCCCGGATGGCCCGAGCCGATACGGGATCGAGCCCCGCCGTCGGCTCGTCGAGGAAGAGCACATCCGGCTCGTTGAGGAGCGTGCGGGCGATCATCAGGCGCTGCTGCATGCCTTTGCTGTAGCCGTTCACCCGCTCGTCGCCGCGGTCGGCCAGCCCGACCCGTTCGAGCAGCGGTCGTGTGTCGAGGCCGTTGATCCCGAACAACCGGGCGAAGAAACGGAGGTTCTCGTTTGCCGACATGTTGAGGTAGAGGTTCTTCTCCTCGAAGCACACGCCGATGCGGCCTTGGATCGCCGCTTCGTCACCCGGCAGCCTCATGCCGAGCACCGCCACCTCGCCCGAGTCCGGGTCGAGCTGACCCGTCAGCATCTTGATGGTCGTGGACTTGCCGGCGCCGTTCGGACCGAGGAAGCCGAAGATCTCCCCCCTTGCGACGGCGAAGGAGACGCCGTCGACGGCGAGCCGGTCCCCGTAGGCGAATCTGAGGTCCTCGGCGACGATCGCAGCGTCGGGCATCGTGGTACCTCCTGGGTGCGGCTCTGACCGGCGTCCCTCGATCATCCCGCCGGTCTCGGCAACCCGTGAGGGGCGACCGTCCCGACCCGATGGGCCGTTCGCGGTGGAGACGCGGGGGGCGGGCCAGGCGGTCCTCCGATCGCCGGATGATCCGGAAAGCTCATCCGGCTCGCATCGTCACGGTGTGTCATCTCCGCGCCGCCCATGGATCGTCCCGATCCCTCGCCTCGCAGTTACGCCGTCGGCTGGTGCGTCTCCCGGTCGATGCCCGCCACCGCATAGGCCTCGGCTTCGTCGAGGGTCTCCTTGTCGAGCAGCGCCTGGGCGAGGGCGTCGAGACGCTGGCGGTTCTCTTTGAGCGTCTGGATCGCCTCGGAGTAGCACTCGTCGACGATGCGCCGCACCTCGCTGTCGATGAGGTGCTGGGTCTCGGGCGCCACCTGCGGGCCGGCGAACGGGTACTGACCCGCCTGGTCGTCCGACATCATGGTGAGCGGACCGACCACGTCCGACATGCCCCACTTGCCGACCATGGCTCGAGCGATGTTCGAGACCTGGATGAGGTCACTCTCGGCGCCGGTCGTCACGGTACCGAACACGAGATCTTCGGCCGCTCGGCCTCCGAGCGCACCGATGATCCTGCCGCGCAGATACGGTTCCGAGTAGGAGTAGCGATCGGCTTCCGGGCTCTGCAGCGTGACCCCCATCGATCGTCCGCGGGGGATGATCGACACCTTGCGCACCGGGTCGGCGCCGGGACGCAACATGCCGAGAAGGGCGTGCCCCGACTCGTGATAGGCGGTGAGCTCCCGGTCTTCGCGCGACATCATGATCTTGCGCTCCGCTCCGAGGACGATCTTCTCGAGCGCATCGGTGAAGTCGTTCATCTGCACCTTCGAGTGACCGCGCCGCGCCGCCATGAGGGCGGCCTCGTTGACGAGGTTGCGCAGGTCGGCGCCGACCATGCCCGGTGTCGATGCGGCGACGTCGCCGAGATCGACCGAGGGGTCGAGGGGGACGTTCCGGCTGTGCACCTGCAGGATCGCCTTGCGCCCGACCTGGTCGGGTGGGCTCACGGCGACGTGGCGGTCGAATCGGCCCGGGCGCAGCAGCGCAGGATCGAGCACGTCGGGCCGGTTG
>DKBA01000195.1 GCA_002450985.1 Acidimicrobiia bacterium UBA6912 | reverse complement strand
GCGACGTGGACGACATCGTGCCCGGCAGCGGTGAGCGGCTCTGCGAGACGAGGCGACAGATTGGCGTCGAGGAGCAGCCTCATGCCGGCCGCGCCACCCGCACCTCTCGCTCATTCACGACGGCAGCGGCGTACTCGAGTGCAGCGCGGATGTCGTCCCGCTCTAGGTACGGGTACTCGTCGAGCACCTCGTCGACGGTCTTCCCCCCTGCCAGTTGACCCAGCACCATGCTCACCGTGACCCGCAGATCACGGATGCACGGCACGCCACCCATCCGCTCCGGGTCAACCGTGATCCTGTCGAACGCCATGTCGCCATCGTACGGCCCCACCAGCCCAACGGAAAGCCATCCGACACCCCCAGTAGCCCGAGCCACTGCCGCGTCGGAGGGGCGAGCGCCGATGTGCCTGATAGGCGTGGTTCGGAGACCCGCTCGTTCTCGTTCCGGAATTGGTGATCGGTGTGGGTCTTCCCATGGGCGAATGGGTGTGGCACAATTGTGGCCATGTCAAGTGAATCGTTGCGTACTGTACGCGACCGTTTCTCAGAGTTCATCGAACGCGTCCAAGCCCACCACGAGCGAGTCGTTGTCACCAAGAACGGGATGCCGGCCGCCGTACTCATCAGCCCCGACGACCTCGAGTCACTGGAAGAGACCCTTGCGGTGCTGGGTGACTCCGATGCGGTGGCTGAACTCGTCGAAGCCCACCGCGCCTATCTGGAAGGCGACGTGGTGCGCGGGGTCGACGCCGTCAGGGCTCTCCGGCCCCGGTGACCGAATCCCGGTACGAGATCGTCGTGACGGCGCCGGCCACACGGGCGATTCGCGAGACGCTTCCCGAAGCGGTGGCGTTTGCCGTCATCGACTTCATCACCGGCCCGCTGCTCGACAACCCGAGACGAGTGGGCGCGGCGCTCCGCAACGAACTGGAGGGCGTCTGGAGCGCACGACGTGGCACCTACCGCATCCTCTACCGCATCGACGATGACAGCCGAGAAGTCATCGTGCTTCGTGTCGCGCACCGCCGCGACATCTATCGATCGGAATGAATCACTCGAGCAAGAGGTGCCGATACCGAGCGCTCGACCAATTGCGTCTTATCGTCCCCGATTTGTAGCTCGGGGCGCTGCTCATTCCCGCCATTGCGTTGTGTTTGCCCGCGAGGCAAGCTGACCTAGTGAGAACGGACTCGCCCGACGAAGACGCCTACGGGCGTGTCACCAATCCGGAACGCTTCCAGGAAGTCGCCGACGCCGCCACTGCCCTCATCAGCGAACTGGTCGCTACCTTCGATGTGGAGGCGACCGCTGGCAACGCGGCGCTGGACTTCCCGAACTGGCCGGACGGATCGGCTGAGACCATTCGGCTCCTGCCCGCGCTGGGTACTCCTCTGGCGATCCTGGTCACCGACTTCCCCGGCGTTCTGGTCCGCTTCGGCGCGCGGGGCCGGGAGGCATTCCCAGGGTGTGGTTGCGATGCGTGCGACGAGCAGCCACGCGACGTGATCGAGAGGATGCACCGTCTGATCGAGGCCGCCGTTGAGGGCAAGTACAAGGAAGCGTTGACCAAGCGGACGCGGTCGTACTCGTTCCGTGGGACGTGGGGTAGGGAATCCAGCGAAGGACGGCTCGAACGCGGCGAGTGGAGACGCCTCGGTGGACTTGGCCCACACAGCTGGCCGCCCTGGCCCCAGCGAAAGCAACCCTGACCGCACTCGTACGTGCCGATCGGCGTGGTTCGAGGACGCGCTCGCTATGGCACATAGCGGGTTATCTGTGCTGAAGTCAGGTCAGGTCTCGGGCAGGTGTCCGCAAAGATCGGCAGCGCCCCAGTGCAGTCTTGCCTGAGATCGATGACGCGCTGCGCTTCGGTCTGGCCCTGAGAGGTCCGGGAACGGAGTCAGTTCTGCGGCGGTGTGGTGTGCTGTTGGCTGTGTCGTTTGAGGCGGGCGTTGAGGTAGGTTGCGATGACCGAGATGCCGGAAAGGATGTAGAAGACGGTGAAGAGCTTGGATCCGTCCGTGGAGGGTGCAAGGTCCCCGAAGCCCACAGAGGGCCACCGTGGTCACCGCAACGGTGGAGAAGTAGAGGGAGTCGACCCAGCTCCAGTCCTCGAGGATTCTGTACATGATCGTGCCCAACATGAGCAACCCGAACGCGACGCCACCCAGGTAGCGATAGAGGTCTGCTGTCAGCCTTGACTCTGTAGGGTGGCGGCGGTCTTCAGCCATCGTTGCTCGTCTCCTCTTGTGCTGGTGAGTGTCCCGATCCGGTTGTGGAGCGGTGTGTCCCTCGGTCAGCTCTCGGGCGGCAACGGGTGCTCCGGAGCGGGGGTGAGGGCATCGACGCCGGCCATCACGAGGAGCGAGATGATGGCTCCCACTGCGGTCGCGAGCAGTCGTTCCCATCCTGCCTCGAAGGCATCGGCTTGGGCGAGGCGTTGCCCGAACACCAGCATTGCGGTCAGGAACGCTGCGAACAGCGCGTAGTTGGCGCCCATGAAGGCAACCATCAATAGACCGCTTGCGAGAAAGGCGATCACCACTGCAGTGTCGCCTCGGGGGAGTACCTGGGCCACGGCCACTGCGACCGCCACACCGAGCGCCGTGCCGAGTGTGCGCTGAACGGCCACGGATGCACTCTGCTTGGTCGATGGCTGCAGGATCACGACGACCGTGATCGCCACCCACATGGGGTACGAGGCGAACCACCAGAAACCCACCAGGACCGCGCCCACAACGGCGATCGTGCGCGCAACGGCAAACCATCCGATTGGGCTCGACACCGCCGCAAGGAGCTGTGCGACACGTGACGGTCCCGCATCGCCAACCGATGCTGTTGGTGCCATCTCGTCGCTCCCAATGGTGCCATCGAGTCCAGCGGCACGTATCCGCACCGCCGTGACGCCGATGGCGATCACACCACCCACCAGGAAGGCAACGGAAACCCGCCACGGGTCCGTGTCTTCCGACCCGAGTAGCAGGGCCATGAGCGCCCACAACGTGAGGAACAACCCGGCCCGAGCCGCCCGCGCCCCGAATGCCGCCGCCAGGGTGCCCACGTAGGTTGCCACGCCGAGGACCACCGCAACGGCGAATGCGGTATCCCCAGACCAGAACGCAAGACCCCCGAGCACTGCGCCGTAAAGCGTGAACCGCACCATGGTCGGGAGCCGCTCCGCCATCAGTCCGTCGCCACCGGCAGCTGTGACGAACAACGTCGCCATCACTGCGCTGAGCACGATGTCACCCACCGACACCGCAAACACGACGGCGAGCAGCATCGCCGCCAACCCGGAAACAGCCCGCTTCACGCGAACCTGCTCCCAATCGACCCTCAGCAGATCATCAATCACCAGACACCCAGCGGTATGTCACCCAGTGGCGCTCGCCGTCCTATTCGCACGTGAGCGAGCTCTCGATCTCACCGAGCGCTGCTGAGAAGCCCTGCGCTGCAGTCAGCGCCTGGGCGGCAGCCTCGGCGAGGCTGGAATCTCCGGAGATGTCGTCGATGGCATCATTGAACTGATCGAGCGCATCCTCGGCCTCGTTGGCGGCGGCCTCGTTCACCACCTCCGCATCATCCTTGACATCGTTCCAGGCATCCTCGAGCTCCTCCCGGGCCGACTCGGCATCGTCGACAGTCGAGTCGGGGCCGAGGGCGGCGACCTGCGCGATGCTCGCCTCGAGACCTGCCAGGCTCGAACACAGATTCTGGGCGGCCTCCTCGGTGGTCGGCGACGAGCAGGCCGCAAGCAACAGACCCACCGCCGCCACGATGAATATGAACTTCCTCGACATCCTTCACTTCTCCTCTGCGAAAGCGGGTTGGGTAGCCCGGTGCCCGCTCGCACCGGTCAGAACCGAGCGGGCAAGCCCAGGAGCTAGGAGACGCCCTCAGGAACACACGGGCACGTCGGACGTTAGCATACTCCAAAGCGCGCTAACTATTCCCGCAATGCTCGACAAGACGACCGACCGCGTGTATCACGCCGACACCGCTGCAAACGGAGTGATTGGGTAGCCCGCCTGAGGAGGATGCGATCCATGGACCACCAGCTGAGAGATCGACGGATCATCGTCGCCTGCTTGGTCTGGGGAGCCCAACTCGAACGATCGGCAAACCGCACCGCACGCCAACTGACTCCCGGGCTCAACGCACGCGACATCCTCCTCATGGCGGCACTCGTCTTCGACCGCAACGGCACCGCTCTCCCCGGCGACCTGATCGGACCAGTCCACACCACAGCAGCCGGCGTCAGCGGATCACTACGCCGCCTCGAAGAAGCTGGACTCGTGGACCGCAACGTCGGCGACGACGCCCGAACCCGACCCGTCACCCTCACTGACGCCGGCCGAGAACTCGTCGCCGACATCGTCGAGCCTTGGCAGACATGGTTCGACCAATCGCTGCAGCATCTCGACGACGATGAGCGCTCCGACCTCTACCGGCTACTCGTCAAAGGCTCACAACTATGGAACAACCTATGGCCAGAAGAATACCGACCCGCCTGAGCCAACAGCAGACGCTACTGCGACCCGAAGATCGGAGCGCACACCCGCCGTTACCCGCTGTGCGCACGCAACACCCCTACCACCACCGGTCAACCACGGCCACCACCAAGACGGATTCTCGCCATCTGTTGTCGGAGGCCTGAGTAGTAACGGAACAGCGAACCGGGTCAATGCGCTCACGCAACCTGGCGAGGACCCGCCCTGACCGCGATCCTCGAAGTGCTGATCGGCGCTATTGGTGTATCCGGGCGTTATCAACCGATATCTGGGGTCGGAGTGGTTCAGATCTCGAGAAGCGTGGCGTCGAACCACACGTCCTCGTAATCCGGCGCGAGCAGGAAGCGCCATCCGGGTGGAAGCGCCAAGTAGGGAACGGCCTCGGGGCACCACTCTCCGAGGTGCTCAACGTGGAGGGGTACGAAGAACCAACTTGGGATCGTCACGGTATTCGCCACGCCACAGATACCAGCCGTTGGTACCGGCCTCGGGTGGATGTCGAAGTCCGTGCAGGGGCGGGGCCTTTCCTCGAACATTGAGCGCAACGCCGAGCTTGGTTTGTGGAACGGGTGGCTCAGCCTCAACGTCGAAGCGCCGACACACATCACGCTGGATTGCCTCATCATTCGTCTTTGCCACAGAGATGATCTTGCCAGAAGTTCACTCCCGGAGGTGCCGATCTCGTGCACTCGGCGAGAAGTGTGTTCGTGCGCCCGATTTGGCGTTCGGCGCTGATCAGTCGAGGCCGAGGACGGTGAGCAGAGCTGCGTCCACTCCCCATTGCTCCTCCGGCGTGAGACGGCCGGCGAAGTCGCCAAGTCGCTGTAGGTCTACAGCTCCGACCTGCTCGACGAGCACGCGAGTGGCCATGCCATCGATGTCGATCTCGGGCCGGAACGACGACGGCCTGGCCCTCGTCGATGTGGGTGCCACCAGCACAACTGACCTCGGGAGGAAGGCGTCGGATTGCACGACCACGCCGAAACGGCGCCCTCGCTGTTCATGCCCCACGCCCTTGGGCAGTCGGAGCGCAAAGATGTCACCCCGGCGCACGCAGGCTCTCCATGAGTTCGGCCACCGCCATCATCTCGGCCCGGTCGTCATCGTCGGCTTCGAGAGCAGCGACCTCGGCGGCGAGTGTTCGTTTGTCATGAAGCCGAGATGCTGCCTCGACCAGTGCCGCACGGATCGCTTCTGAGCGAGACATGCCTGTTGCCTCGAGCTGGGTCAGGGCCTGGAGCGCTGCGTCGTCGAGTCGAACCGATATTGCTTGAGCCATGAAACTCATCGTATCACGATTTGTAATACAGAGCAAGAGTCGCGATTCGAGAGCGCACTCATGGGTGATGCCATGTGTGGTTCTTGGGGATGTGTGTTCATGTTCGGTGATCGGTGCGGTTCAGATGTCGACAAGGGTGGCGTCGAACCACACGTCCTCGTGATCCGGCGCGAGCAGGAATCTCCACCCGGGTGGAAGCGTCAAGTAGGGAACGGCATCGGGGCACCACTCTCCGACGTGCTCAACGTGGAGCGGTACGAAGAACTCGGGATCGTCACTGTATTCACCACGCCACAGATACCAACCGTTGCTACCGGCCTCGGGTGGGTATCGAAGACCGTTCAGAGGCAGGGCGTCCCCTCGAACATTGAGCGCAACGCCGAGCCTTGTTCCCGGCTCGGGTGGCTCAGCCCTCGCCTCGACCCGCCGACACACATCACGCTGGATCGCCCCATCATTCGTCGTCGCCACAAAGGTGATCTTGCCAGAACAGCGCACTCGGAGGTGCCGATCCGGTGCGCTCGACGAAATGCGAGTTCGTGATCGGGATTTGGTGATCGGCGCTCTGAGTTCAGCCCGTCCGTGCCCGGGGCAGCGCCACGTCGGTAGGCGTGTCGGCGACTGCGGAAGTGATGGGTGCGATGGCGCGACCGTAGGCGCTGCATGGACATGCTGCGTTAGTCGAAGAAGTCGAAGCCCTCTGCGGTGCAGTCGGTGCGGCGGTCAGTGGCTGGCGTTGCGGTGAGGAGTTCGTAGGAGTTGATGAGGGTGTCGCAGCTGGGATGGGGGATCCCCATCGGGTAGGTCATCTCGTCCATGAGCGCCCAGGTCATGATCTCGGCCGCGATCTCTTGGCCGTTCTCCTCCCAAGTGTCGGCACCGTTCCAGACGGCAAGGCCGTGACGGGCGAGGAACGCCTGTCTGGCCGCATCGTCGAAGTACTCACGATCCCAGGCGTGGGCGAACTCGTGGAGGATGGAGCGGCGCGCTTTGCCAGTTGGTACATCATCGCGAGTGAAGCCGTCGGCTGGAACGCATACTTCGATGTGGAGCCCCAGGTCGTCGTGGACCGTGGCGCCTGCGAGGCGTTCGACGTCGCAGCGCACCGTCGGCGGGAACGTCACGCTGACGATCGCCGGTCGCGAGAGCCCAGCGGCGTCGAAGCGTGCCAGCGCCCATTCGACGAGCGCCGACTGATTGGCGTCGGCGTTGTAGAGGGCGATCCCGGCGACGGTGCCCATCGGATCCCGATCGGGGATCGAGTCAGGGTCGACGAAGGGGAGGAGTACGGCAAACCCGGATTCGAGCCGCGAGATCAGCCGTCCGTCGAGGTCGAGCACATACGTCACGGCCCAACGTGTGTCTCCCGTGGTGACGGCCTCCGCAGGGACGCTGTAACGGCCGTCCTCAAGAGGCGTTGCCGCACCCGTTCGATGGTAACCCTCGACGTCGTCGCCGTAGTCTCGAGTGTGGAGCCAGATCTCACGTGTCCCTTCGAATGGCTCCCCTGGACAGCAGTCGAAGTTTGTCGGCGCAACGTAGACGCCGTTCTCAGTGAACAGGCTCGCAGCCGCGTCCGCGTCGTTTTGGTTCCACGCCTCGCACCACGCATCAAGAAGGAGTTCCGCGATAGCGAGGCCCTCGTCGACAGTGGTCGTCGTTACCTCAGTAGCCTGAGTCGGGACGGGCGTCGAGTCCAGGCCGACATCGGGCCCGGTCACGGTCGTTGCGGCCCCGGTGGCCCTCTGCGTCGTTGTCGAACCTCCGCAGCTTGCGAGCACCGAGATAACAACCACAGCGAACACGAAGATCGCCCGACGCATCCTGGAATCTCCGTTAGCTTCACTGAGCGGACTCACCGCCGCCCGGGTCCTCCCATCGTCGCGCCGGAGCCACCGATTTCGCATGGGTCTTCTGGCACCTGCGGATCCGCGCGCA
>DKBA01000269.1 GCA_002450985.1 Acidimicrobiia bacterium UBA6912 | reverse complement strand
CCGTCCTACGCGACCGGGTCCGACCGGTCGCATGGGGCTCCTGGGGGTATGCCCTCGAGGGCGACAACGGTCTCACGACGATCGCCCCGGACGGGGTGGCCATCGCCAATGGCGACGTTCAGTTCGTGGCCGCCGGGAGCGACGGCCGTCTGATCGTGGCACGGCCGGCGGGCGTTCCACTGAGCAGCGACTGGGCGAGCACTGGGCCGGACCTGGCAGACCAGCAGGCCCTGGACCGCTTCGGGGACCTCGAAGAGCATCCAACAGCGGCCGCGATCCTGCCACGAAGCGGCCGCATCGTGCTCGTCAGCAACCGGTTCGATGACGGAGCCGATCGGGCCCGAATCGAGATCCTCTCTGCCGATGGCACCAGCCAGGCGGTGATCCGATCCAGCATGATCGCCGAGTCCATCGCCTGGGATCCCGACGAGACCCGCCTGGCAGTCGGTGGCTACTACTTCGGGTCCAGTCAGGTCCGCTCGGTCGTCCTTCTCACCGCCTCCGACGGCACAGGCGCACCGACCGAGGTGCCAGTCGACCATCAGGTGCGACACCTCGGGATCGGCGACTGAGCAACGCCCACCGCTCCGCCCCGCCACGACAGCGACACCCGCTGCAGAGATTCGCTCACCAGCGTGGTGTTCGTCGGCTCTTCGAGTGGTGCCTGCAAAGGCTCACGATTCGACAGTCATCGGGAATTGGGGCGTGCATTCCCGCCTCGTATGGCGGCGTCCGCCGCGGCTAGCGTTCTGTCGCCGTTGAGGGCGCGGCGTGCTGCGTCAAACCAGCCGTGCGAGGTCAGAAGGAGACGACGTTGGCAGATCCGATCGAGGACATCATCGGGGACTACCGGGCATTCGCCGCGCAGCAGCGCGACCGGCTGGCCGTACGCGGCATCGACATCACCCCATACGGACTCAGCCACCTCGCGTACCGGGTCCCCGAGTGGGACGAGTACGTGCGTGTGCGGGGGCTCATCGAACGCCACGCGGTCGCCAATCGCGAGAACGTCTGGAACGGCCGCCCGATCTCNNCTCGGCGTCGTGGTCGGCGACACGTTCGACGCGTTCGTCGGAGCCCACAAGCCCGTCCTGACGGGACAGCAATTCCAGGGCCCGAACAGCACACCCGACCCCGTCTATGTCTTGTTCGAGGACTTCACCCACGTGAAGTTCTATCGACTCTCACTGAGGGATTCCGTGGAGCTCGACGCCGGCCCGTTCGAAGACGGGTTCCATCACGTCGCCGACTGGGTACCCCAGCGACTCGTGACAGCGACCGGCCCGAACCCGCTGCCGCGATAGCGGACTCCCGCGAAGCGTGTGAATGCCGCCAAGGGGATCCGACCCTGGTCGCCGAGTGACCGGATCTTCTACCGGCCGGTCTCGCCACCACCCACGCCGAGATCCGAAGCGCGATCATGGTTGTGGAAGGAAAGGCGATTCGGACCCGTAGCGGACCCTTCGCCGGGGTTCCGGGTTGAACCCCCCACCCCCCACCGCGGACATCGGCGGACTAGATCGGACAGGACTCAGGGTGAACGCATCAACCGGCAGATCGCCCATCCGAGACCGAGGCCTCGGCCTGCGTTCGGACCGACCGCACGTATCTCATGCCCACTCAGGGCCGTGATCCCCACCGCCCCAAACCTGCTTCTGGCTAGGGAATGACGAGCACCACGGGCGGCTTGCACACCTCCGTCATCTGACCGTTCGGCGTGAACTTCCTCACCGACTCCGTAATGATCAGCGGGTCGGTGAAGCCCGAGTCGACCCAGAAGCGCCAGTTCACGAGGCACCATGTGGGGAACGCCTTGGGAGATCCGTCAGCCTCGAAGGCGTGCATGGCCTCGTCGGGTATCTGACCGTGCAGGACCAAGTGGTAGTCGCCCGACGCCGTCAGGACGTTGTGGACATCGCACTCACCCTCGGTCTCCCACGTCGCATCCGACCAACCGACGGAGCAGGGCCACGATCCGTGGATCACCTCGGCAGGGCCGTCAGCGACTGCCGGAAGCGTCCCGGCTGCGAGCATCGCCGTAAGCACGATTCCCAAGAGCAACAAGCGACGCATTATTCCTCCTCTCCTTCACCCGATCAGCGGCTCGTCTCCAGCACACATCGCACGCCGCCAAGACGCCAGGGGCAAAGGGCCCGGGTGCGTCCCGCGGTCGAACAACACCCCGAATGTGGCCACCCGAACCCGCCACCCCCGCCGCCGGTGACGACCCCTGCCGCGGCGACCAACCCGATGTCCGGTCCGGCCGACTGACTCCCTCCCCGACTCCTGCCCAGACTCCTTGCCCCTCAACTGAATCCGCCGCCGTGCTCACTCACTCACCCGCGTCGACCGTCGGGGAATCGGGAAGCGCGCTGGGAGGGCTGGGGCGGTGGCAACAGAACCCCTACCTCAGCCCTCGCCGGGGTTCCCGGTTGCCCCCCACCCCGGTCGCCGACATCGGCGGACTGAGTCGGACATGTCCGAGAACGGTCATTATGTCAACCGGTGCTCCGGAAGGGCGCTCACCACCCGTTGCTGCAGTCGCGTGGTGAAGTTCACCGGCCGGATGCATTCCGTTGCGCGGAACGGATCATGACCACGCCGACCACCCAGCCGGACGCCGCCAGAACACCGACAACGATGATGGTGCCCAGAACGAGTCCAACCTCGTAGCCGGCGTAGGGTGTGGTGACGAAACCGCGGATCAGGACCCCCGCAACCACGGTCAGTACCGCGGCGACGGTCAATGCAACGCCGCCGATGGTCCGCCTCCTCGTCATGGGCTCACCCGGTTGGCGCACCCGGTCCAATCCGCACGGCGGCCACCTCAGACCCCGCACCGGGTTGGCAGCGGAAGCGCCTCGCCCTGCTCCAACAGTCTGACCCTACGCGCTGAACGCACCTGGCGAGGGATGTCCGGCACCCAACCGCCGCAAGTCCCTCCAACACCACTCTCCATCCCAAGGGTCGCAAAGCGCACTAGCGACTGAGGCTGATCCGCGGCGTCGACCGTTGGGGAATCGTGAATCGCGGTGGGAGGACCGGGGCGTTCCGACAACCGCCGATCCGACTCGGTGCGGGGACGTNNGGCTGTCCAACAACCCCGGGAGCGGTGGAACCGTAGCCGACCCCTCGGCGGGGTTCCCAGTTGACCCCCACCCCGGTCGCGGACATCGGCGGACTGAGTCGGACACCAGCGGGTCAAGGCCACAATCCCTCCATATCCTCGGCTGGCTGATCGCCGCCGCCGCTGTGGCCCAAGGCGCACCCTTCTGGTTCGACCTCCTCAGACGCGCAAGCAAGTAGGACACTCCCCGAGGCGTGCGGCCCGCCGAGCCTGCTGCTGCGAGGTAAGGCTGTCTGCACAGCCGCAACGTCATCGTTCCCTGGGTTCACAATCGCCGAGGTGGGCGAACACGGAGCGAATCGCTGTGCGGTCTTCATCGCTCGGCCCAAGTTTGGCCATGAGGCGGCACGCCTGTTTCCACGTGGTGCCGTGCATCCCTTCGGCATCGGGGGCAATCTTGGGTACCCGATCGGTCCTCACACAAGAGCCAGCGGTGATCGCGACTCTCTCCAGGAGCTCCAGCGTCTCGACATGTCCGCCGAGGTTCGTATCCGACCCGCGTCGCGACGAGGTCTGGGGACGCCGAGGCGCGCTCGCAGGCCAAGATCCAACCACCGTGGCGAGACTCGGTGTGCCATGATCCTTGGTGGGGAGACTGACACCTTGGAGGTCAGTCTATGGGGGAGTCTGGGGCCTCGGGCAGTCCGGGTGAGCTGGCGCGTGCCTCCGATGCCATCCGCAGGTATCTCGCCTGGATCGAGAGGCGGCGCGTGATCCCGAGTCGGCCGATGTCGAGGCTGGGTTCGTTCGCTCAGCCGCCGCGTACCCGCGGTGCGAGGGTTTGCCTGCTCGCCGTCGGGGAACCCGGGCGCGGCCGGAATGCCAATTTCATGGCTCCGGGGCGGATGGTGCCTGATAGCCTGAAGCGGTCGTGCTCGTTTGCAGCATCTGAGATAGGGGAGGTTGGGAAGATGGCGGATGACTCGGGGGTTGCGGAGGTTCGTGATGTGCTCGACAAGATGGCGGGGGCCTACGCATCCAAGGATGTCGACGCCGTCCTGGAGTGTTTCGTGGATGACGGACTCGTTCTGGTCGGAACAGGCGCCGACGAGGTGCGGTTTGGGATGGCTGAGGCGCAAGCCCAGGTCGAGCGGGACATGTCGCAAGCCGACGAGTTGTCGTTCGATGTGGAGAACTTCCGCGCCCACGTCGTCGACGATGCAGCGTTTGCGTACGCCGATGTGACGTTTCGTGGGGAGGCGGGCGGGCAGTCGTTCGAGGTTCCGGCTCGCTGGACNNCGGCCCGCCCGGGACGGGCGTGCTCGCAATTCCTCGCCGGTCGACGCACGTGGGGCAGGCGTAGAGGCGGATCCGACACCCGCGCCGATCGATCGGCGCGGGTGTCGGTGTGCGGTTCGGGCAGTCGGGCCGGATTCCACGGCGATGTCGTCGCGGTAGGAAAACCGAATACGCGCGACCGGGATGACCGGCGGGCTGGCGTGAACGTCCTCGAGGTGGCCGCCGGCAGGGTAAGTTGGCCAGAGCGCTCGTCCCTCGTAGTGGCGTCCGGCCGAATCCGGCGATGTCCGCGACCGGGGCGGGGGTCAACCGGGAAACCCCGGCGAGAGCTCGGCGACGGATCCTCTTGGGAGCGGGGCGCGCGAGTTGGCATCACTGCTCGGTGCATTTGTCTGATGGACCGCAGAGT
>DKBA01000103.1 GCA_002450985.1 Acidimicrobiia bacterium UBA6912 | reverse complement strand
TCCACGGCACGCAGCCGGTCGAGGGCGTCGTCGAGGGCGGGGTCGTCGAACCCCGTGCCGACGTTGCCGGCGAACCGCAGCGCGCCGCCTTCGTACACCGCCATCACCAACGCGCCGAAGGTCGAGGCGCGCTGTCCCTCACCTTCGGTCCACCCCACGATCACGACGTCGGCGTCGAACACGACCTTCACCTTGAGCCACTCCCGAGAGCGAACACCAGGGCGGTACAGCGACGAGAGCCGCTTGGCCACGATGCCCTCCAGCCCATGGGCGGCCGCGGCCCGGTACAGCGCCACGCCGGCGCCCTCGGTGAGCGGCGACACCTGCACCTGCTCGGACGGCACGACGATCTCTTCGAGGAGGCGACGCCGCTCGCGCAGCGAACGCCCCGTGACGTCGCGGCCGTCGAGGTACAGAACGTCGAACACCATGTAGACGACGGGGATGCGCACCGCCGCCTGCCGCACCTGCCTGTCGTCGCGCAGGTGCATCCGCTGCTGCAATCGCTCGAATGAGGGCACGCCGTCCGCCAGGGCGACGATCTCGCCGTCGAGCATCGCGTCGATGGCCACGAGCCGGTCATGGAGCCCGTGCAGCTCGGGATAGGCGACGGTCACGTCGCGCTGGTTGCGGGAGACGAGGTGGGTCTGCTCGCCGCACGTGGCAATGGCCCGGATGCCATCCCACTTGGGCTCGAACCCCCACGCCGGATCGTCGAAGGCCCTTGCGGCCAGCGTTGCCAGCATGGGATCGGAAGAGGGGCGCTCCTCGGCGGCAGGGCGGCGATCCTCGGACATGATGGCGAGCCACTGGTCCTTGCCGTCCTTGGGCCCGGTGTGCACCAGGTGCCACACGCCGGCGAGGCGCTCGCCGCTCAGTGCCACGGTGAGCCTCTCGTCGGTGCGGTCCACGAGCGCATACGTGCCGTGGTCGAAGATGCGCACCTCTCCCCCGCCGTAGTCGCCGCTGGGGATCGATCCGGAGAACGTGGCGTAGCCGATCGGGTGGTCTTCGACGTGGATGGCGAGGTGGCGCTCACCGCGTCGGAGTGGGAGGCCTTTGGGGACCGCCCACGACACGAGCACCGGCAGATCACCGTTCATCATCTCCAGCCGGACGTCGTGGTGGAGACGGGTGGCATAGTGCTGCTGGATCACGAACCGGGCGCCGGCGGGGGCGTGGAGCGGATCGACGTCTGCGCCGCCGTGCTCGCCGGGCGGCTCCGGCGTCGTGTCGAACGTTCGCTTCTGGTCATACCCCGACTCGCTCATCACTCCCGATTCTCGTCGCTGCCCGGGCTCGGTCGCAGCGGTCAGGTACCGGTGCCCTGCACCTCCGGCTCCAGGCCGATCTCGGTGGCCTTGAAGGCGACCCAGATCCGGGTCCCCGGCTCGAGACCGAGCTCCTCCGTGGCGCTCTCGGTGACCTCGATCGTCAGCGGGAGCGGCGGACCGGTGCGCAACCGGACTCGGCTGCCGAGACGCTCGACACGCTCGACGGTGGTCGGCCAGCTGTTGCGCTGGCTACCCACCGGACGGTGCGGATGGACCGAGATGGCGTGAGGGTGGATGGTGACCAGGACCGGGCCGTCGAGCTCGCCATCGGCGATGTGGAGCGTCACCGTCCCCGTGTCGACGGCGCCGCCATGCGCCACTCCGGTGACGAGGTTGGAGCCTGCGAGGTCTGCGGCGTAGCGGGTCCGGGGCCGGAGCCGGATGTCGTCTGCGGTCCCGGCCTGGGTGATCGAGCCGTCCTCGATCACGTGGATCTCGTCGGCGAGGAGGAACGCCTCGGTGGGATCGTGGGTGATCAACAGCCGGGGACCGGCGAAGGCGCCGAGGTGCTCCTCCAGGGTGTGCCGGAGCTCGGTGCGGGTCGTGACGTCGAGTGCGGCGAGCGGCTCGTCGAGCAGGAGCAGTTCCGGCTCGGTCACCAGGGCGCGGGCGAGCGCAACCCGCTGCGCCTGGCCGCCCGACAGATCTCCCGGCTTGCGCGTCTCGAGCCCGCCGAGCCCCAGCCGACCGAGCCACTCATGCGCCCGGCTCGCCGCCTCGTGACGGGACACCCGGCGGCTGCGGAGACCGAACGAGACGTTCTCGAGCACTGTGAGGTGGGGAAACAGCAGGTAGTCCTGGAACACCACTCCGATGCGTCGCTCCTCGGCCGGCACGAAGACCCCGGCGGCGGGGGCGTCCAGCACGGCGCCATCCAGCGCGATCCGGCCGGCGTCGATGGGAAGCAGCCCGGCCAGGGCGGCGACCGCCGTCGACTTGCCGGCGCCGNNTTGCCGGCGCCGTTCGGCCCGAGGAGGGCGACCGTCGTCCCCGGAGGGATGGACAGTCCGACCTCGAGGCGAAAGGCGTCCGACCGCCGGACGACGACGTCCGCCGTCAGCCCGGGGCCGGTCACAGCGCCCTCCACCATCGATCGCGCAGGGCGACCAACACGACCAGCGACACGACGACCATCACGAGGCTGATCGCCACCGCCGTGTCCCGATCGCTCTCGAGGGCGACGAACACCGCAAGCGGGAGGGTCTGGGTGCGACCCTGCAGGTTGCCGGCGAACGTGATGGTCGCCCCGAACTCCCCGAAGGCCCTCGCCCAGGTGAGGACGAGCCCGGCGGCCAGCGACGGCCCGATCATGGGCAGGGTGACCCGGCGCATCACCGTCCACCGCCCGGCGCCCAGGGTGGCGGCCGCCCCCTCGAAGCGCCGGTCCATGCTGCGCAAGGCCCCTTCGACGGTGATCACCAGGAAGGGCATGGCGACGAAGGTGGTGGCGACGACTACGCCCCACGTGGAGAAGGGCAGGACGAGCCCGGTAGCCCGGTTGAGAGGCTCTCCGACCAGCCCGCGCCGGCCGAGGGCGAAGAGCAGGGCCGCCCCGCCCACCACCGGGGGCAGCACGAGCGGCAGGGTGACGATCCCGCGGACCACCGACCGGCCCGGGAACTCGACCCGGGCGAGGAGCCACGCCAGCGGGACGCCAAGCACGAGGGCGATGCCCGTCGCCGAGACGGAAGCGATGACCGACAGGCGGAGCGCCTCGGTGACGACGTCGCCGGTGAGCAGCTCGGGCAGGGTCGACCAGGGCACCCGACCGACCAGCCCGGCCAGGGGAACGACGAACAGGGCCAGGCCCAGACACCCGAGGGCGACCAGGGGCAGCGGGGGCCGGCCGACCGGGGAACGCCGAGTCGTCTCGCGCCGGCTCATGGTGAGGCGAATCCGTACGCGGCCAGCAGCGCCCGCCCCTCGGCCGAGAGGACGAAGTCCACGAATGCCGCGGCGGCGTCCGGGTTGGGTGCGTTGACGAGAACGGCGATCGGGTAGGCGGCGACCACGTTCTGGTCTTCCGGGATGTCGACTCCCTCCACGGCGCCGCCGGCCGCCGCCACGTCCGTGACGTAGGTGATGCCGGCGTCGAGCTCGCCGGCCTCGATCTTGGTGAGCAGCGCCCGTACGTCCGGCTCGTTGGTGTCGAGCGCCGGGGTCACGCCTGCCTTGGCCAGCGCCTGACGGGCGAAGTCGCCGCACGGGACACCCTCGCCGCACAGACCGATCAGCAGCTCGCCCCGCGCGAAGTCGCCGAGCCCGGTGATCTCCGCGGGGTTTCCCGGCGGGACGGCGATCTCGAGCTCGTTCGTGGCGAAGACTGCGGGCCGGCCGGCGACCTCGCCGGCCGCCACGAGCCGCTCCATGTTCGATGCGTTGGCGGAGGCGAACACGTCGGCAGGGGCTCCCTCCAGGATCTGCTCGCGCAGCGTCGAGCTCCCCGCCAGATTGAGGACCACGGCGACGTCCGGATTCACCGTCTCGAATGCGGCGGCGACCGCGGCGAAGGCATCGGTCAGCGACGCCGCCGCAGAGACGAGGAGGTCGCCGCTGAGGCTCGACACGGAAGCAGGCGCCCCGTCCGCAGCGCCTGCGCACGAAGCCAGCAGCAGTCCCGCCGCCGCCAGGACCCCGATGCGTCTCACGCCGTGCCTCCGACCAGTAGTCTCGTTGTGACTATAACCGTCGCACCAGGGACTTGAACGAGGGAGCATCGCCGTGACGGCACCGCGGCTGTCCACCACCGAATACGTCGTACTCGGCGTTCTCGCCGAAGGACCCAGCCACGGTTTTGCGATCTCCAAGCACCTCGACGCCCAGAGCGAGATCGGGCGCGTGTTCACGGTCCGAAGACCGCTCGTGTACCGGGCGCTCGATCGCCTGGTCGACGCCGGCTACGCCGAACCGGTGGCGACGGAGCGTGGAGACGCCGGACCGCAGCGAACGATCCACCGGGTCACGCGTCGCGGCCGCCGCCTTCTCCGGCGCTGGCTCGACCAGCCCGTGGCGCACGTACGCGACCTGCGTATCGACTTCCTGCTCAAGCTCATGCTGCTGCGGCGGAGCGGACGCTCCCCTCTCGAGCTGATCGGCGCCCAGCNNGCCTCGACGATCGACATCGGTCACGCATCGGCGCCCTCAGCGACCTCATCCCCGGGAAGTCGACGAGGAGGTGATCGACAGCTTCCGCCTGCTCGACACACGGGCGGGCACGGCCGGCGAATCACCCCTGCCGATGCCTCGATTGGAGACCAAGGTCCCTAACGTGCCGTGCACCACCTGCCCGGAGCCATCGATGTCCTCGCCCACCGCACCTCAGACCGCTCAGCCACCGGCTCCACCGCCCCGATGGCACACGGCCCTCGTGTGGGCGCTGGTGGTGGCGGTGCTGGTTGCGTCCGCATCGACGGTCGTCGCCTGGCGCGCCGACGATGAGGTGTACCAGGCCGACATCCTGCTCGCTGCGTTCGAAGACCTACCCAACGATCCCGAGCGCGCCGAAGAGCTGGCGACGTGGCTCGCCGAGGAGTCGATCAGGTCGCTCCGCCTCGACGAGCGCATCGGCGACCTGCTGCCGCTGGGGCTCGGTGTCGTCGCCGGGCCGATCATCAACGCCCTCGAAGGCGTTGCCGTCAACGTGTCGACCCGGCTGGTGCAGACCGAGCTGTTCGCCCAGATCTGGGCCAGAGCCCTCCCGGCGGTGCACGAGCAGCTCGTCCTCCTGGCGGAAGGGTCGGACGAGGGTCTGCTCCTGGACGACGGAGAGAGCATCCGCATCGACCTCGATGAGGCCATCCTCGCCATGTACGACCTCATCGCCGATGCCATCCCCGACATCCCCGACGACAGTCTCTTCGCCCGGCTCACGGGGATCGACACGGTCGCGATCAAGCAGGCGATCGGCGACTTCCTGGCGCGGGCCTTGCCAGACGACCTCGTCGGCTTCCCCATCATCGGCGAGGAGGCGGTGGACCGTATCCGGACCTGGGACATGCAGCTCCAGCTGATCCTGTGGGTCTCCCTGCTCACCGTGATCGCCGCTGCGGCAGCCGTGATCATGTCGGAGCGACGCCGCCCGCTCGCGATCGGCGCCGTGGCCGCGGCGATCGTCGCCGGTGTCGGCCTCGGGGCGCTCCTCGTCTCCAGCCTGGAGAACGCAATCGTCGAGGCTCTTCGCAACCTCCCCTTCGATGGCGGTGGCCCATCGCTCGATACGATCTTGAGCTGGTGGATCGGGCTCATCGCCCTGACACTGTTGTTCGCCCTCGTCCCCATCGGCACTCGACTCCTGAATCGCACGAGGCCCGCCCCGGGACGCCAGCGTCCATCGCGGATGCCGGGGTAACGCGGCACACAGCAGCTCCTGCCACGACGATGCCGCCTGGTGGCTGACGGACCCGCCCAACGTCCTGTCCTCGTACGTGCTGGTGAGGAGATCGGCGACGTCTCGTCGATGGTGCCGATGACGCCGGGCGGTGACCGGTGCGCCAACGGCTGAACGGCGCGACTGATCGGT
>DKBA01000138.1 GCA_002450985.1 Acidimicrobiia bacterium UBA6912 | reverse complement strand
CCCGCTCCCTGCCGTAGCGGCGGTAGCAGTACTGGATGACCTCCTCCCTCCGCTCCGCCTCGAAGTCGATGTCGATGTCGGGCGGCCGGCCTCGCTCCTGCGACAGGAAGCGCTCGAACGGGAGGTGGAGCCGGATCGGGTCGACCCTGGTGAGCCCGATACAGCGGCACACCGCCGAGTCGGCGCCCGATCCCCGGATCTGGCAGTAGATGTCCTGCGATCGGGCGAACCGCACGATGTCCCAGGCGACGAGGAAGAACCCGGCGAAGCCGAGCTCGGCGATGACCCCGAGCTCGTGGTCCAGCCTGGCGGCAGCCTGCGGGTCGACGCCGCCGGGACCCTCCCCTGGGTACACCTCACGGGCCCCGGTGAGCACGAGGTGGCGAAGGTACTCGTCCTCGGTGGTGAAGGCGCCCGGCATCGGGAAGTCGGGAAGCTGTGGGGCCAGCAGGTCGAGATCGAAGGCGAGAGCCTCTCCCAGGTCGGCGGCACGCGCCACGGCACCCGGGTAGCGGGCGAAGCGACGCGCCATCTCCTCGGGGCTGCGCAGGTGCCGCTCGTCCGTGGCGGGGCGGAACCCGTCTGCGGTGTCGAGGTCGCGCCGCCCGCCCACCGCCGCCAGCACCTCGGAGAGATCGGCGTCGTGCCGGAAGGCGTAGTGCACGTTGTTCGTGGCCACCGTTGGCAACCGCAAGCGGGCGGCCGCCTCGGCCAGCACCTCGTTGCGGATGTCGTCCTCGGGCATGCCGTGGTGCCACAACTCCACGTAGAGCCGGCCCGGGAACAGCTCACGGAGCCGGTCCCCGGCGGCGAGCGCGCCGGCGAGGTCGCCCGCCTGGGCCGCCCGCGGCATCGCCCCCTGGCGGCATCCGGTGAGCGCCACGAGGCCGCCGTGGCGGGAGGCATCGGCCAGCTCGTCGAAGGCATAGACGGGACGGTCCTTCTCGCCGCGGTACTGCCCCCTGGTGACGAACCGGCTGATCGCGGCATACCCGGCCGGGTCGGGGGCGAGAAGCACGAGATGTTCGGTCGCCGGCTTCGTCACCGGTTTGGCCCCATGCATCCGGCGGATACGACCGCGGCGGGGGCGAGGCTTCGCCTCGTCCGTATCCCGTATCCCGTAGCCCGTATCCGGACTGAGCCGAGGCTTCGCCTCGTCCGTATCCCGTATCCCGTAGCACGTATCCCGACCAGACGGGCTGACGTCTTCTCCTTCGCGCTCCATTCCGACCTCGGTGCCGTAGACGACGGGCATCCCGATCGCCCGCGCCGCCTGGTGCACCTTCACGGCGCCGCGAAACCCGTCGTGGTCGGTCACGGCGAGCGCGGTGTAGCCGAGCTCGGCGGCTCGTGCGACGAGCTGCTCGGGATGCGAGGCGCCGTCGAGAAAGCTGAAGTTGGTGTGGCAGTGCAGCTCGGCGTAGCGAAACACCTGCCCGAGACTAATCGAACATGTGTTCGATCACCAGGGGGCCGCGATCCGTTTCTCCCCGGCGACGAGCGGCGGCGTCAGCCGTCGACGACCACCCGCACCGTGAAGGTCCGCTCGGGCGCCACGTCCTCCCAGGGACGCTGGTAGACGAGCGACAGATCTTCGGTACCCGCCTCCACCGCCTCGAGATCCCACGTCAGCACCCCGCCGCTGCCCACGAGCTCGTCCAACGCCGTGTACCGCGCTTCGCCGCGCGGGACGACGCATCTCGGTTCCCCGGCCACCTGCCACGTGTAGCCGGTGGAGGGGTTGGACGGCAACGTCACTTCGAGTGTGTCACCCACTGCGAGGGTGACCGTGGTACCGGCATCCACCTCACCGACGGCGACGATGCGTGAACCGCCGTCGCCGCACGCCGTCGAGACCGCGGCAACGACCGCACAAACCACGATCATTCGGCGCACGCCGAACTCCTTTCTCACTCGCCCCACCGTCGCACGACGCTCCGGACGGCGCCAGAGCCGGAGGTCACCAAGCGTCCCTGGGCGAAGCCCCGAGAGAACGTCGTATGCTTCAGGGGATGACCGAGTTCACCGTGCACCTCGCCAACCGACCCGGCCAGCTCGCAACACTGGCACGCCGTCTCGCCGATGCGGGGGTCAACCTCGAAGCCTTCGCCGCGTTCGCATGGGGCGAGGAGGGCGTGGTCCGTCTTATGGCGGATGATGACGACACCGCCCGCCGCGTCCTCGACGAGGCGAGTCTCGCCTACGACGAGAAGCGTGTCATCGCCACCATCGTGCCCAACCGGCCCGGCGCCCTGGCCACCCTCACCGAGTCCCTCGCCGCCACCGGCGTCAACATCGACGCCATGTACCTCCTCCACAGCAACGGGGGCATGCTGCACTACGCGCTGGCGGTGAACGACCCCGACACCGCCTCAGCGCACCTGGCGGTCTGACCGTGGCCCTCGGCTTCGGGCTGCTCTCCGCCCAGATCCCGCCCGGCACCGGTTCCGGATGGCGTGAGGCGTACGCCAATCTCCTCGACCTCACCGAGCGCGCCGAGCGGCTCGGGTACGCCTCGGTGTGGACCACGGAGCACCACTTCGTCGATGACGGCTACATGCCGTCGCTGCTCGTCACCAGTGCGGCGATGGCCGCCCGCACCGAACGCATCGAGATCGGCACCGGCGTCCTGCTCGCCCCGCTGCACCATCCGCTGCGGCTGGCCGAGGATGCCGCCACCGTCCAGCTGTTGAGCGACGGCAGGCTCACCCTCGGTCTCGGGCTCGGGTGGAACGAGGCCGAGTTCGCCGCGCTGGGCGTTCCACGCCGCCTCCGCGGCAGGGCGATGACCGAGATCCTGGAGATGCTGCCCAAGGCGTGGTCGGGGGACCCGTTCACCCATCGGGGCGATGTGTACGAGTTCCCGACGCTGGCGGTCCGTCCCGCGCCACACATGACGATTCCCATCGTCATCGGCGGCGGCGCCGAAGCGGCGGTGCGTCGCGCCGCCCGCCTCGCCGACGGGTTCTTCTCCAACGCCCCTCCACACAAGTTCGTCGAGCAGGTGCGATGGGCGACCGACGAGATGGAGAAGGTCGGACGCGACCCGTCGACCTTCCGCTGGATCTACTACTCGATCCTCTGCCCCGGCACCGACGCGGAGGCGGCCTGGGCCGAGTACGGCGACCACGTGTGGGCGCTCACCTGGAAGTACTCGGACATGGAGGCGTCGGCCACCCGGCCCTTGCCTACGGCAGAGCCACCCCCCGCTCCCGGGGATGTCATGGAGAAGATCCGGGCCCGCAGCGTCGTCGTCGGGTCGGGGCAAGAGATCGTCGACCGCCTCAACACCCTGCGCACCGAGGCAGGCGTGCCGGTGGAGTTCATGGCGCGCTCGTTCTTCTCGACGCT
>DKBA01000034.1 GCA_002450985.1 Acidimicrobiia bacterium UBA6912 | reverse complement strand
CGGCTCGAGCCCGAGTGCCCGCACAAGGAACGAGGCCATCTGGGCGCGCGACACCGGCTCGTCCGGACAGAAGCGGTCGTTCGCCGGGGGGTTGCAGCCGAGCGTCACCCCCACCGCGGCGATGGCGTTGATGTTCTCCTCGTGAACCGAGCCCTCGTCGTCGACGAAACGGTTGTCGTCCGACGCCGCGTAACCGAAGGCGCGGACCAGCATCGTGGCGAACTCGGCGCGGCTGATCGATCGACCGGGGCAGTAGGCATCGTTGTCGGGAGGGTTGCACCCCTTCGTGATGCCGTCCTCGAAGATGGCATTGATGTCGGCCTCGAAGATGTTGCCGGCATCGTCGACGAAGTGGTCGGCAGCCGCCTCCGGGAGGTCCTTCGCTCGCCGCAGGAACGCTGCCATCTGACCTCGGGAGACGGGGTCGTCGGGGCAGTAGAGGCTGGTGAAGGGCGGGTTGCAGCCGGTGGTGATCCCGGCGGCCACGAGCGCCTCGATACTCGGTTCGTGCACCGAGCCGTTGTCGTCGACGAACGTGCCGCCCGGGGGGAGCGCATCACCGCCGAGCAGCGCGACGAGCAACGACGTCACGACGACGAGCTGTGCCAGCACCACTCCCTCTGCTTTCCGCGCCCTCCGCCGTGGCGCGCCGTGACGCTACACCTGGCGGCGGGCCCCCGAACCGTGATCCGGCATCACCTCCGCCGTACCGCCATCGTCTCGGGCTACGGGCAGCGGGATACGGGCTACGGGATACGTGCTACGGATACGCCCGCGTTCCTGACATGGGCGCTCGCTACCATCGGCGCGAATGGAGTATCAGGCGCTCTACCGCAAGTACCGGCCTCAGCGATTCGACGAGGTGGTCGGCCAGGATCACGTCACCCACACGCTGGCGCGCGAGGTGGTCGACGGCAAGATCGCACACGCCTACCTCTTCGCCGGGCCGCGGGGCACCGGCAAGACGACCACGGCTCGTTTGCTCGCCAAGTCGCTGAACTGCGAGAACCGCGGACCCGACGGCGAGCCCGACAACACGTGCGCGTCGTGTCTCGGCATCATCGACGGCAACTCGCTCGACGTCATCGAGCTCGACGCTGCGTCGCACAACAAGGTCGAGGACGTGCGGGAGATCCGGGTCAACGTCGGCACCGTCGCCGCCGCAGCCGGTGCCCGGCGCATCTACATCCTGGACGAGGCGCACATGCTGTCTCGAGCTGCGGGCAACGCCCTGCTCAAGACACTCGAGGAGCCGCCAGAGCACGTGATCTTCGTGCTCGCCACGACGGAGCCGTACAAGCTGCTCGACACGATCCGCAGCCGCAGCCAGCGGTTCGACTTCCACCCGATCGCCTCGGAGCGGCTCATCGAGCACCTTCAGGACATCGCATCCCGCGAGAGCTTCGACGTCGACGAGGCGTCGCTCGCCATGATCGCCGGGCACGCGGCGGGGTCGGTGCGGGACGGCATGAGCCTCCTCGAGCAGGTCGCCGCGCTCGGCAACGGCACGGTGCGCCCCGAGGTCATCACCAGGGCGCTCGGCCTCGCCGATCGTGATGCGTTCGGCAAGCTCGCCGAGGCGGTGACGGCCGGCGACGCCGCGTCGGCGCTCGCGCTCGTCGCCGACATGGCCTCCCGCGGCGCCGACCTGCGGAGATTCGCCGCCGAGGCGGTCGAGTTCTTCCGCGGCGTGTTCCTCGCCCAGTACGCCCCCAATCTCGAGGAGGTCGTCGACGAGTCGGCGGATGTCATCGCTCTGTGGCGCCGCCACGCCGCCGCCATGCCGTCGGGTGAGGTGCTGCGAGCCGTCGATCTGCTCGGCGACGCCCTGCTCCAGCTTCGGCAGGGGAGGGAGGAGCGCCTCGTCATCGAGTTGGCCCTGCTGCGTCTCACCCGGCCCGAGACCGCGGCCGATGCCGCATCGCTGGCGAGCAGAGTCGACCGGCTCGAGGCACGGTTGCGCTCGATGGAGCGCAGCCCCTCGCCTGCGCAGACTGCTCCGGCCGCGGCCGCCGAGATCGTCGAGCCGCGCCAGCCGCACGCTGCGGCGAGCGGGGCGGACGGGACAGCCGGAGCTGCCGAGCGTGCCCGCGCCACCGCGGAGCGCGCGCCGGCAGCCGCCTCCGCCGAGGCGGCGAGATCGCCTGCCGAACAGCCACCCGCCGTCGAGGACACCCGCCCTTCCGTCCCCGCCGCGGCTCCGGCGGCTCGGCTCTCCGACCTCGACCTCGGCACGTTCGCCACCGTGTGGCCCGCCCTGGTGGCACAGGTGCGCGACGCCGCCGGCCCGGTGCGCCATGCCCTGGTGAAGGTGGCCACGCCGGTGGCCGTGGTCGACAGCGTCGTGCAGCTCGCCCTCCCTGCCCACATGCCGTTCCACCTCGAGCGGCTGCGCGAGGACACCGAGCTCCAGGCCAAGATGAACGCCATTGCCACCGAACTGCTCGGTGGGGCGGTGACGATCGAGTTCGTCGCGGGCGAGGATGGTGCTGCTGCGGTCGAGGACGACGAGCCCCCGCCGACGCTCGACAAGGACGACCTCCTCGCCGCCGACGATGTCGAGGACCCCGCCGCCATCGTCGTCGACATGCTCGGTGGCGAGGTCGTGAGCGAGTAGGAGCGGGTCGAACGATCCCCCCAACAGCGGGGGAGCTGTCGGACCCGCATGGGCCGGCTGTGTCGCGTTCGATGGCGTCCGTTCTTGCTTTGCTGCCCGCTGCTACGGACGGGGTCTTGACGATCCAGGTGACGCTGCGCCGCACACCCAACCCGCCCCGACCCGAGACCGACCAGACCGCAACCGCAGATCAGGGCTCGAGGGAGGGGTGCAGCCCGTGAAGCGGCGAGGAGGGTCCTTGCTCCGTCGGACCGCATGGGGGACACCCTCCCCGACCCGAGCCTCCGGCTCCGAGCCTCCGGCTCGCGGCCTCCCCTCCCTACGAGGGAGGAAACCATCTGGCTGCGCCGGGCAGCTGACGTCTGGCTTCCGACGTCTGACTTCTGACGTCTGGCTTCTGACGTCTGACTTCTGCTGCCGAGGTCTGAGGTCTGCGCGCTCCAGCCCCCTACACTTGCCGGCATGGGACGTATGCCAAAGGACATGCGCCAGCTCATGCAGCAGGCGCAGAAGATGCAGGCCGAGATGGAGCGGGCGCAGCAGGAGCTGGCCGACAAGACCTACGAGGGAACCGCCGGCGGAGGCGTGGTCAAGGCCATCGTGCGCGGCTCCGGCCGGCTCGAAGAGGTCGTGTTCGACCCGTCGATCCTCGACCCCGACGATCCGGAGCTCGTCGGCGACCTCGTGGTGGCGGCGGTGAACCAGGCCATGGAGACGATGGCCGACGACGCCAACTCGGCGATGGGCGGTCTGACCGGCGGTCTCGACCTCGGAGGCCTGCTCGGCTGATGTACGAGCCTCCCGTCCAGCGGGTCATCGACGAGCTGGCCCGGCTGCCGGGGATCGGACGGAAGACGGCGCAACGGCTCGCCTTTCATCTGCTCCACGTCGAAGCCGGCGACGCCGTCCGGCTCGGCCAATCGATCATCGACCTGCGAGACCAGGTACGCCTGTGTGTGCGGTGTTTCAACGTCACCGCCGAGGAGCAGTGCGCCATCTGCCGCGACCCGCGCCGTGACCCCACGCTGGTATGTGTCGTCGAGCGCGCCCAGGACATCGCCGTCATCGAACGCACCCAGGAGTTCGAAGGCCGGTACCACGTGCTCGGCGGTTCCATCTCCCCGATCGAGGGCATAGGTCCCGACCAGCTACGGATGAAGGAGCTCGTCGCCAGAGTGGGAAACGAGAGCATCACCGAGGTGATCGCCGCGACCAACCCCACCGTCGAGGGTGACACGACCGCCCTCTACCTCGCACGCCTACTCAAGCCGCTTGGCGTCACCGTCTCCCGCCTCGCCAGCGGGCTGCCCGTCGGAGGCGACCTCGATTACGCCGACGAGATCACGCTGGGGCGGGCGCTGGCGGGCCGTCGCGAGCTGTAGGCGGGTCGCCGCACCGTGCGGGTCCTGCTCGTCGAGCCCTACTTCACCGGCTCCCACCGCGCCTGGGCCGAGGGCTACGCCGCCGCATCGCGGCACGACGTGTCGCTGATCGTCCACGACGGACGGTTCTGGAAGTGGCGGATGCAGGGCGGCCCGGTGACGCTCGCCGCGGAGATCGCCGAGCGCGTCGCCGCCGGTGACCGCCCCGGCCTCATCCTCGCCTCGAGCATGACCGACCTCGCCGGCCTCCTGGGTGTCGCCAGGCGCACGCTTGGTGCGGTCCCTGCCGTCCTGTACATGCACGAGAACCAGCTCACCTATCCACTCTCTCCCCGCGACGACCCNNGCGCTGCCGGGGTTCCTGGGCCGGTTCCCCGACTACCGGCACGGAGCGGAGGTCGTTGCGGCCGTCGAGGAGCGCGGCGACGTGCTGCCGGTCGGCGTCGACCTTCGGCGGCTCGACGGCCCTTCGCAGCGCGACGATCCGCCGCTCATCCTGTGGAACCAGCGCGCCGAGCACGACAAGGGACCCGACGAGTTCGCCGCCGCCATCGTCGCCCTCGCCGCCCGTGGCGCCGAGTTCCGGCTCGCCCTGGCGGGAGAGCGCTTCGTCTCGGAGCCCACCGCGTTCGATCGGCTCCGAGAGGCGCTCGCGGGCCGTGTCGTCCACGACGGCTTCGCCGACGATGCCGCCTACGGCGCCTTGCTGCGGGCATCCGACATCGTCGTGTCGACAGCGCATCAGGAGTTCTTCGGCGTCGCCATCACCGAGGCCATCTACGCCGGTGCCTTCCCCTTGCTCCCCAACCGCCTCGTCTACCCCGAACGCATCCCCCTCCGCCATCATGAACGCTGCCTCTACGACAGACCCGACGATCTGGTCACCAAGCTGGAGTGGGCCATTGCCAACCGCCGGGAGGCGGCAGCGGTGGCGGACCAGTTGCATCCGGTGATGGCGGCGCTCGATTGGTCCACGGTGGCTCCCCGCTACGACGATCGATTCGAGCGGCTGATCGCCGGACGCGCAGAAACCATGTGACCGATCGGCAGCGCGGCGCGTCGTACCGGACGAGAGTGAACCGTTGCCCGAGGAGGCCATCATGTCCATGAACGAAGCGAGCTGGGATCGCATCGCCCGCGTCGTCGGCGGCGCCCTGCTGCTCATCCTCGCCTTCACCGCCTTTGGCGGCGCCTGGGCCGTCATCGCCGGAGTGCTCGGCGGAGTCTTCCTCGTCACCGGCCTGGTCGGGTGGTGCCCGCTGTACTCGCTGTTCAAGGTCCGCACCAACCAGGACCAGTCCGCCGCCGTCTGACCGATGCCGGCCGCACCCGACTCGCCGCACGTCCTGGCGGTGACGACCCGCACGTGCCCGAATTGCAGGGCGATGGCGCCGGTCGTCGCCGCAGCGGCGGCGCGCCACGAGGGAGAGGTCGGTGTCATCGCCGTGGACGTGACCGATGATCCCGAGCTCGCCCGCGAGCTCGGGATCAGGGCCGTGCCGACGTACATCGCCCGCACCCCGGGGGGCGAGGTGGCACGGCGCGTGGGGCGCCTCTCCGGCCGGGAGCTCGATGCGCTCTTCGCCGCCGCCCGGCACGAGGCACCCGTCGCACGGCGAGTCTCGATCGCCGATCGGGTGCTGCGGCTCGGGACGGCGGCGGTCCTCGTCGGCGCAGGTGTCGCCGTATCGGCGCCGGTGCTCGTCGCCATCGGCGTCCTCGTCGCGGCATTCGGGATGTGGGACCTCATCCCCCGCTGCTGAAGGAGTCGCCGCGGCGGCACCGTAACGTAGGGGCGATGACCACCGCTCCGCAGCCGTCGATCGTCGCCCTCTTCGAGCGGCTGGCGGACGGTGTCTACACCCTCGCCGCCCGCATGACGAGGGATCGGCACGCAGCGGAGGACATCGTTCAGGAGACGTTCCTTCGTGCCCTGACGAGGCTGCACACCTGGCGAGGTGAAGGCTCGATCGACGCCTGGGTCTACCGCATCGCATACCACCAATCGATTGCCGTCCTGCGTCGACGCAGGGACGAGCCGACAGATCCGGCGACGATTCGCGACCTCGTCACCGACCCGGAGGGCAGCGCGGAACGGCGGGTGCTGACCATGGAGCTCGCGGCCCGACTCGATGCTGCGATCGGCGCACTCGCCCCCACCCTGCGAGCCGCCTTTGTGCTGCGAGACGTCGAAGGTCTGTCAACGCGCGATGTTGCGAGCGCCCTCGAGCTGTCGGAATCCGCCGTGAAGATGCGACTGAAGCGAGCGCGGCTCGCCCTCCGCAGAGAACTGGAGGACTACCTGTGACCGAGCTGACCTGCGATGAACTCGATGCCCTCCTTCCGGAACTGTTCGACGGACGGCTCTCGCCCGAGGTGGAGTCGGCCTCCCTCCGTCACCTCGCCACGTGCGACCAGTGCCGCATCGTCGTCGGCGACCTCGAGCGCGTCGGGGAGATGTACCGGGAGCACGGGCGGCTCACGCTGCCCGACGATGCCAGGGCTCGGATCCGGGCGATCCTCGAGCAGGGCTGAGGTCGGGCGAGTCAGACGTCGGCTCGGCGGGTGCCGACGAAGAGCACACCCCGGTGGCCGGGTGCGAGCTCGACGGCGATGGCACGAGCGGCGAAACCGGCGTCCTCGATCGCGGCGAGCCACGTCGCCTCAGGGAAGAGGCCGCAGGTGTGCCGGTCGAGCACCACCCGCACGTCCTCTCCATCCCGCAACACGAGCACCAGCTCGCTGCGGTAGGTGGTGTCCGCCGGGTCGGGGTCCCACGTCCAATCGAGGTACCGGGCGCCGCGGTCACCGGCGTCATTGCCGCCCGTCTCGACGCCAGGGCGGAAGGTCTCCCGCACGTAGTCGGGCGCGACCACCAGGGCGCCACCCGGCCGGCAGTGCACCGCGGCCGTCCGCATCGTCGCCGCGAGGTCGTTCTCGGTGACCATGTAGTCGACCGCGTCGTGGATGAACACCGCATCGAACCGGGAGCCGACCCGCACGGATCGCATGTCGCCTTCGAGGTGGCGGCACTCCGGGTTGAGGCGCCGGCTGACGTCGAGCATCGCGGGGGCGAGATCGACGAGGGTCATCTCGAACCGGCGTTTGAGATGCGAGGCATTGCTGCCGCCGCCACTGCCCAACTCGAGCACCGCGCGGACGGGTAGCTGCGCGGCGTCGACGATCGCCGCCCCGTACACCTCTGCTTCCTCCTCGTACTCCTCCGGGGCCGAGATGAGCGGCCACCACTCGGCGAGCTGGGTGTAGAGGAGCTGCGGCGCCGTCATCGGTCGCGGTGCCCTTCGGTCTCTTTGGATGCGATGCCGAGGCGGTCGAGCGCCCGCAGGATCGGTCTCCGGTCCACCTCGGCGAACTCGCTCTGCTCCATCGTGCTCCTGATGAGCTCGAGCTGCACGTCGATCGCGCGCCGGGCATCGTCGTCGCGGCCCTCGTCGTCGAGGCGGCCGCGCAGACTGCCCAGCGAGTCGACGAGCGCGGTGAGCACGTGGGGTTGGTTCGCCGCAGCCATCCGGATCTCCGAGAACGCCGCCCGCACGTAGTCCCCGCCGTCGCGCTGCGCAGGAACCAGGACGCGGGCGCCCGCGTCGTTGCGGTGGACCCTCCGCAGGCCGCGGTGCTGAACCGCCTCGCGCATGGGCTCGACGAGATGGCGTACCACGTCGGCGGCCGTGGCCGGATCGTTGATGCCGGGGGAGAGGGCGCGCAGCGCGATGTCGACGAGTTGACGGATCCCGTAGCCCGGGTCCTCGCCGATCGTGCGGCTCTCCCCGATGAGCACGGCCGTCGCCACGGCGTGCCCAAAGGCGGGGAGCGGCTCGCCGCCCTCGGGCGGCCACACGGTGAGCACGACATCGCCCTTCGTGACGTACTGCCCCGCAACGACGTCGAGGCGCGCCACGGCACCGGCGGGGAGGGCGTCGAGCAGGACCTCGGGGCGGACGCGTTGCGCCCAGCCGGTGGTCGAGGCGAGGACGACCTCGGGTTCGGCCGTGCGGTCGATCTCCCACGACTCGACCGGGGACGCCTCCCTGGCGTGGGCGAGGGAAGCGGCCATGCTCCGTGCCGTCTCGCCGGCGATGCGGCGGACGGTGTCGTCCACCCTGATGCGGCGGGTCACATGGTCGATGAATGCCACGATGCTGAGCGCCGACGCAACGCCGAGCACCATCCCGACCGTCGCCGCCCACCGCGCGTCGGCGGTTTCAGGGCTCACGCCGGCCCTGCCTGCCGTGGCGAGGGCCACGAGGGAGTACGTGAAGGTGCCCATCACGATGCCGACGACGACCTGCTGGAAGCGGTCGCGGAGGAATCCCTGGAGGACACGGGGTGAGTACTGGGTTGCCGACAGCTGCACCGTCACTGCCGTGATCGAGAAGACGAGCGCGGCCACGGTGATGGTCGCACCCGCCACCGTGCCGAGCAGCGTCCTGGCGGCCGATGTCGACGTCGGCAGGAGGTAGGCGGCATCGGAGGTGACACCGACCTGGTCCAGCCGGTTGGTGATCCACGCCAGCGCGAGGCTGGCGAGGATGAAGGCGGCAGGAACGTACAGCAGGCTGTCGCGCGCCTTCTCGGCGATCGCCCGGAAGCTCATGGCGGCCCGGGGGCGGACACGCCGTCGAGATGGGTGAGCGGGGACTCCATTCCCCCAAGATAGAGGTCGGCTGCCGCCTGGGGACTCGAGGTCGTCCTCCTGATCCGGGTCACTCGTCCGGCCGGGGTCCGGCGTCGCCGAGTGCGGGAGCCCGAGCCCGCTACCGGGGTCGCACCCCCGGAATGCCGCTGCCGTACAGACGATCAGCCCGGTGGACCGCCTCGACGAAACGGACGGTGCCGCTCGCCGATCGCATCACGACCGAGTGCGTCTCGACCCTGTCGCCGAAGAACTCGACGCCCTGGAGCAGCGCCCCGGTCGTGACCCCGGTGGCGGCGAAGAACGTGTGGTCCGAGTTCACGAGGTCCCGCATGGTGATGACCTGATCGAGGTCGAGCCCCTCGTTGGTCGCCCAGTCACGCTCTGCGTCGTCGCGGGGCCACAGCTTGCACTGGATCTCACCGCGCAGCGAAGCCATGGCACATGCTGCGGTCACCGCCTCGGGAGAGCCCCCGATGCCGACCAGGATGTCGATGCCGCTGTCGCGCTTGGCCGTCGAGATCGCTCCCGAGATGTCGCCGTCACCGATGAGGGCGATGCGAGCACCCGCAGTCCGCACGGCGCGCATGTACTCCTGGTTACGGGGCCGATCGAGGATCACGGCCGTCAGGTCCGAGATCGATTTGCCCTTCGCTTTGGCGACCCGGTCGAGGTTGTGCGCCACCGGTGCCTCGATGTCGATCACGCCCGCCGCCTCCTCGCCCACTGCGATCTTGTCCATGTAGACGAGTTTGCCGGGGGCATACATCGAGCCGCGCTCGGCGAGGGCGAGGACGGCGAGGGCGCCCGGCTGGCCCTGGGCGGTGAGGCGAGTGCCATCCACCGGGTCGACGGCCACGTCCACTTTCGGGAGGTGGCCATTGCCCACCACCTCGCCGTTGTAGAGCATGGGCGCCTCGTCCTTCTCGCCTTCCCCGATGATCACGATGCCGTCCATGTCGACCGTTGACAGCATGTGCCGCATCGCATCGACCGCCGCTTGATCCACGGCGTTCTTGTCGCCCCTTCCCTGGTAGCGGGCGGCAGCGATCGCCGCCATCTCCGTCACCCGGACGAGCTCGAGTGCGAGGTTTCTGTCCGGTTGCTCCTTCATCGGCCCGCTCCTTTTACTCTGAGGATCAGCGCATCGCCTTGCCCGCCCCCGCCGCACAGCGCGGCGCCGCCGACGCCGCCACCGCGCTGGCGCAGCGCGTTGATCAGTGCGATGACGATGCGGGCGCCGCTGGCGCCGAGGGGATGGCCGAGCGCCACCGCCCCACCGTTCACGTTGACCTTGTCGTGGGGGATGCCGAGCATGCCCGCCGACCACGACGCCACGGCGGCGAACGCCTCGTTGATCTCGACGAGGTCGAGGTCGGCGACGTCCATGTCTGCCCGTTTGAGGGCGATGCGCAACGCCTCCGCCGGCCGCTCGTGCAACGTCGCATCGGGGCCGGCGGTCTGTCCGTAGGCGACGATCTCGGCGAGGATCGGCAGCCCAGCCGCCTCGGCGGCGGTGCGGTCGGCGACGATGACTGCGGCGGCGCCGTCGGAGATCTGCGACGCGTTGGCGGCTGTGATCGTGCCGTCTGCGCTGAAGGCCGGGCGCAGCCCGGCGAGCGCCTCGGCGGTGGAGGTCGGGCGGATGCCCTCGTCGGCGGTCACCGCGAGAGGCTCGCCTCTGCGCTGCGGGACGCTGACGGGGACGATCTCGTCGGCGAACCGCCCCGACTCGGTGGCCGCCTGAGCGCGGGCGTGGCTGGCAGCCGCCCACTCGTCCTGTTCCTCGCGGCCGATGCCCAGCGCGGCGTTCTTCATGTCAGACGTCTCGCCCATGATGCAGTGATCGAAGGCGCACCACAGACCGTCGTGGTTCATCGAGTCGACGAGCGTCACGTCGCCCATGCGGAGGCCCTGGCGTGCCCCGGGGAGGATGTAGGGGGCGTTCGTCATCGACTCCATGCCCCCGGCCACGGCAAACGTGGCTTCGCCGAGTCGGATGTGGCGCCCGGCCTCGGCGATGGCGGTCATCCCGGAGAGGCACACCTTGTTGATGGTGGTGGCGGGCACCGTCATCGGCACCCCGGCGTTCCTGGCTGCCTGCCGTGCGGTGATCTGGCCCTGACCCGCCTGGATGACGTGCCCGAACAGCACCTCGTCCACCTTGGCGGCATCGAGGCCCGCCCTGTCGAGTGCGCCGCGGATTGCCACTCCGCCGAGCTCCATCGCGGTGAGCGGCGTGAACACGCCGTTGAACTTCCCTATCGGCGTGCGTGCGATGGAGCAGATCACCGGATTCGTCATGTCTGCCCTTTCCCGAGTCACCGGGCGAGTCTATTCGGCGGCCGAGATGGCGGGAATCTCGACGAATCGCCACTGCGGTGAGACTGGTCTCACCTCGCCGCGCACGGGATTCTCGCGTCGCCGGTGCCGTGCGACCCCGGTGTGCGAGGCCGGGTTGGAAGCT
>DKBA01000045.1:7580-10700 GCA_002450985.1 Acidimicrobiia bacterium UBA6912 | reverse complement strand
GCGTCGTCGTCACCGCCGTCGTCGGAAGGCGGAGGCGTCGTCTCATCCGAACCGCCATCGTCCGACCCGAGTGACGTCGTCGTCGCCTGCGTCGTCTCCGGCTGATCCGCCCCGCCATCGGCTCCCTCGTCGGAGTCCCCGCCACAGGCGGCCACCACGAGAACCATCACCCCGATCATCACCAGCCATCGCTGCATTCGTTCCTCCTTCGCCCCTCACCGAGTCGCGATTCCCGACCCAGATGCCGTCTTCTGACGATAGCGAACCCGCTCCATGTCAACCGACGTCGATCTGGGAACCCACCGCGGCGATGCGGTCCGCCCCCGACGGCGGACCGCCTCACGACCGCGCAGCGAGGAAGGCCTCCAGCTCGGCCTCCGTCGGGCTGTGAAGCACCCCCGGCACCCCCTGGCACACGAGTGCGGCCACCGCGGAGGCCGTCCGAATCATCCGCTCCGTGTCGAAACCGCGAAGCATCCCGTAGATGATCCCGGCGCGGAAGCTGTCGCCGGCACCCGTGGTGTCCTGCACGTCGACGGCGAAGATCGCATACTCCCGCGGGTCTTCGTCGGAGCGACCGGCGAGGACCCGCCCGCCACCCTGCGTGTAGATCACCAGCCCGCGGCACTGCGCGGTGAAGGCGTCGAGCACCTCGTACGGTTTCGACCCGATGGTGCGGATGGCGTATTCCTCGGAGATGATCAGCACGTCTGCGTGACGGGCGACCTCCGAGTCGGGAGACACGTCGACCGTCACGTATGGGATTCCGGAGCCGGTGCACCACCGCGCCACCTGGATCGAGTCCTCGCCGAAGAAGGGGTCGAGGCAGACGATGCGGCTGGACGTCACATCGGCCTTTGCGGCGCCATCCCAAGCCCGGTCGACCAGAAACTGCCGGTAGGTCCCGAAGATCGTGCGCGAATCGCCTGCGGCCACGACGACTTCGGTGGCCGACGCGTGGTCCCCGACCCGCGGAATGGCGCTGCAATCGACCCCCGCCGACGACAGCACGTCGATCACGCGATCCGACTCCGGATCCCGACCGAGCCGGTTGCCGGCGAGCTTCGTGGCAATGCCGAGCCGTGCCAGCACGTAGGCACCGGCGGCGGCCTCGCCCCCGATCGACGGGTGGACGGCGGCGATCTCGGCGTACCCCGCCGGTGCGGGGAACTCGTCTGCCAGCTCGAGCAGCGTGCTCGGGGCGATCATCCCGTAGGCGTAGACGTCGTGCATGTCAGCGGGTGCAGGGTCGACACGTCATCGGGTCGACATGCTGCGCATTCGCAGTCGTGTCATGCAAGCGGCGAGCCGCGACATTCGTCTCGTTCCCGGAATCTCGTGATCCCCACAGGCTCCGCGTCACATGCGCACACGCTGGTTGTCGGGGTCGTACATCGACCGCAACGAGGCGCGGGCGGGAACGCGGCACCCGGCGACCACGATCTCGAATCGGGCCGCGGCCACGAGGTCCTTCGTCACGCCACCGGCGTGGTCGACGTAGCCGAAGCCCATCGCACCACCCAGGGTGTGCCCGTACGCGCCGGAACGGATGTAGCCGGCCGGCGTGCCGTCGAGGAGAATCGGCTCCTCGCCGTAGAGCAGCGGCTCTGGGTCTTCGAGCAGGAACTGCACGAGCCGGGTGCGATAGGGCCGCGCCTCGTACTGGCGGAGCAAGGCCTCGCGACCCACGAACCCGCCGGGCTTGGCGAAGTCCACGGCAAAGCCGAGGCCGGCATGGAGCGGTGAGTCGGAGTTCTCCATGTCGAGGCCGTAGTCGAGACGACCGGCCTCGGTCCTGGTGCTCTCGAGCGTCTCCATCCCGGCATGGGCCAGCCCGAACTCCGCGCCGGCATCGACGATTCGGTCGTACACCCCGAGGGCGAATTCCGTGGGGACGTACAGCTCCCACCCCAGCTCGCCGACGAAGCTCAGGCGAGCGGCCAGACCTCGGGCGTAGTGGAGATCGACCTCCTGCGCGGTGAAGTATGGGAAACCGGCGTTGGACAGATCGGCCGACGTGACTCGCTCGAGCAGCATGCGCGACTGCGGGCCCTGGATGCTGAGGAGTGTGTACGCCGACGTGACGTCGGTGACGACGACCATGGCATCCGCCGGGATGCCTCGCCGCAGGATCGCCTCGACCCGCCGATGGAACGCCTCGGCTGCCACCACCAGGAAGCGATCCTCCGCGAGCCGAGTGACGGTGATGTCGGCCTCGACGCCCCCACGGACGTTCATGCACTGGGTGTAGACACACCGCCCCACGGCGACCGCGATGTCGTTGCCGCACAGACGACCGAGCACCGTCTCGGCATCGCGCCCCTGGATCAGGAACTTGGACATCGACGACATGTCGAAGAGTCCGACCGACTCGCGAACGGCACGGTGCTCCGCCGCATGGAAGGCGAACCAGTCCTGCCGGTCGTAGCTGAGCCGGGACTCGATCGTCGCACCCGGCGGGGCGAACCACGACGCGTTCTCCCAACCGGACGACTCGGAGAAGTGAGCGCCGGCGGCGACGAGCCGATCGTGGAGCACGGAGCGGCGGACGTTACGGGCCGTCTGCGGGCTGCTGTGCGGCCACGATCCGGTGGAGTGGAGCCGGCCGAGCAGCTCGACGCTCCGCGCCGCCAGGTAGGGGCGATTCGTCTGGAAGGCGTGGAGCCGGGCGATGTCCACGTCGGTGACGTCGATCGGAGCGACGCCGTCGACGATCCAATTCGCGAGAATCGAGCCGGCGCCGCCCCCGGTGAGGATCCCCAAGGAGTTGAACCCGGCGGCGACGAAGAAGTTGTCGAGCTCCGGAGCCTCCCCCATCAGGAACCCGTTGTCGGGCGTGAAGCTCTCTGGCCCGGTGAACAGCTTGCGAATGCCGACGTGTTCGAGCACGGGGAGGATGTCCATCGCCTGCTCGAGGAAGGGGGCGAGCCGGTCCCAGTTGGAGGGGATCTCCCCAAAGCTGAAATCGGGCGGCACCCCGTCGAGCGACCACGGCGCCGCCACGGGCTCGAACAGGCCGACCATGAGTCCGCCCGTCTCCTCGCGGTAGTAGGCGAAACGGTCGGGGTCCTCGAAGATGGGTTGGTCGGACGACACTCCCTCGAACGGCTCGCTGATCAG
>DKBA01000045.1:0-7528 GCA_002450985.1 Acidimicrobiia bacterium UBA6912 | reverse complement strand
CGGAAGCCGGTCGACAGGCCGGTCTCCTGCTCGAGCACCTCGTAGAGGTCCCGCGAGTACTTGGCCATCCAGGCCAGCGTCTCGGTGGTCATGCCGCCCGAGACGATCAGCCCGGCAGCGTGCCACGTCGTCCCCGAGGTGAGCCGATCCCGCTCCAGGACCACCACGTCCGTCCAGCCGAGCCTGGCGAGGTGATAGGCCACGCTCGAACCAATGACCCCGCCACCGATGATCACGACCTGGGCCCGGTCAGGGATGGCCGGTGTCGGCGCTCCCCGTTCGACTTCACCTCGCTGATTGGCCATGCCTACCCGTCTGCCGCCGGCCCGGCGAGGCTAGTGCCCCGTCACCCGCCCCGCCCGACGACGGTTGCTCGCGGAGTTCCGTACCGTCGGCCTGCGCGCTGCGCGCCCGCTACCTCGCCCCCACCAGGAAGTAGGTGGGCATGAGCCCCTTGCCCTTCACCTCGACCTCGCCGCGGGGTTCGAACTCGTAGCGGTGGTCGAGCAGGGTGCGCACCGCATCGGTGCACTGGATGTGGTTTCCGATGCCGTGTGACTCCATCCGACTCGCCGTGTTCACCGTGTCGCCCCAGAGGTCGTAGATGAACTTCTGCCGGCCGATCACGCCTGCCACGACCTCCCCGGAGTGCAGCCCGATGCGCACCGAGAGCGGGAGGTCGAGCCGGGCGCCGAGCGCCGAGAGCGCGGGCAGCATGTCGAGTGCGGCACCGGCCACCCGCTCGGCATGGTCGGGTCGCGGTTCGGGTATCCCACCCACCGCCATGTAGCAGTCCCCGATCGTCTTGATCTTCTCGAGCTCGTAGTAGGCGGCGATCTTGTCGAACTCCGTGAACACGGCGTCGAGCAGCTCGACGACGTTCTCCGGGGCGAGGCGCGACGACATCGGCGTGAAGTCCACGATGTCGGCGAACAGCACGGTGACGTCGCTGAAGCGGTCGGCGATCATGCCCTCCCCCTCCTCGAGGCGCTTGGCGATGGGTGAGGGGAGGATGTTGAGCAACAGCTCCTCGGAACGACGCCTCGCCTCCTCCAGCTCCCGGGTACGCACCTCGATGCGATGCTCGAGGTCCTTGTTGAGCGAGGTCACGTCGCCGAGGTACTGCTTGATGTAGAGGCCGGACAGCGGACCGGAGACATCGAGCTCCTCTGCCGCGTGATCCGGATCCACCCGCGGCATCTCGATCACGCCGACCCGGTCGAGCGGCTCGAACGGGTCGGCCACTTGCCCGTGGTACTCGGGAGCATGGACGATCGCATAGGCGAGGGCCGTCGCACAGTGGTCCACCGGGATCAGGCCTTCGTAGCCGGGATTGTGGGCGATGATCGGGAGCACCTGCTCCTCGGGAATGCCGAGGAGCCGTGCGGACTGCGGCACGATGACGTCGTGGACCAGCGGCGTGTCGACGATGCCGGGCACGAAGGAGAAGACCGACACCCCGGAGTCGTTCCCGACCTCGCGGGCCGCAGTGAACGCCATCGACCGCAGCGCCATCTTGGTGCCCGAGTACGCAGTCGCCAGCGGCGAGCCCTCGTAGGCGATCAGGTTGACCACGACTCCGTACCGCCGCTCCAGCATGCCGGGCAGCAGGTGCTTGATCATCAGGAAGGGGGCACGGAAGTTCGTCGCCACCGTCTTCTCGAACTCGTCCAGGGGGAAGTCCACGAGGGGGGCGGCAGCAAGGTGGAGCGCGTTGTTGACGAGAATGTCGAACTCTCCGAACTCCGCCGTCGCCCGCGGGATCATCGCCTGCAGCGCGTCGACGTCGCTGAGATCGCACTCGACGAACCGCGCTCGGCCGCCGCCTCGCTTGATCTGGTCGGCCACGTCCTGACCGGCCGGCAGGATGTCGACGATCACGACCTGGGCGCCGAGCTTGGCGAGCGTCCAGGCGAGACCCTCACCGATGCCGCGGGCGCCGCCCGTGATGAGCGCCGTCCGCCCGGCGAGCACGCCGGGCACCAGCCCGAGCTTGCCCATGAGGTCGTGGTTGACGGTATACATGAACACTCCCCGCTTCGACCGAGCTGCCGCGTATCGGCGTGGTGAGTGTACGGAGTCACGCACCAACCAGCCGATTGCTCGCCGCTTCTCTCGATCGGGGGCCGGACGAGATCGTCGGGGCGGCGGCTGGTCCCGCGGTAGTCTCGGAAATGGAACGCCCGTACAGAAAGCGCACATGGCCGACGACAAGCGCCAGGCGCGACAGATCGAGAAGTACCGAGACAGCGAGGCGCGGTGGCTGCAGAAGGTGCTGTTCTCCCTCGGCAAGGCGCGCGACGCCCGAGCCAAGCTGGCCGCGGCAACCGGTGACGACCTGAATCCCCTCATCACACTCGACGACGGGACCAGCATCCCGCTCGACACGCTCGAGGCGATCATCCAGGGGCGTGTGGCGACGCTGATGGAGGCGCTCGGTCGCAGACCCAACGTCGGGGGCTGACTGCGAAGACCACACGAAGGGACGGCAGGCATGACCACTGAGGCGACACCACCCCGTGTGATGCAGTTGCGGCTCGTCGTGGAGGCGGAGGACTTCGCCGAGGCCGTGGCGTTCTTTCGAGACGGGCTCGGGATGCCGGAGGAGTTCTTCGTCGAGAGCGAAGGCGGCGCCATGGTCGCCGCACTCCAGGCGGGCCGGGCGACGCTCGAGATCGTCAACCCAGCGCAGCGACGGCTGATCGATCGGCTCGAGGTCGGACGCGAGGTCAGCGGCAAGTTCCGAGTCGCCTTCGAGGTCGCCGACGCCACAACCGAGACTGAGCGCCTCGTCACCGCAGGGGCGGAACTCGTCGCCCCACCCACCGAGACCCCGTGGCGCTCGCTCAACTCGAGACTCGAGGCGCCGGCCGGTCTCCAGATCACGCTGTTCCAGGAGCTCGACCCGGCGGACTGAAGCCGTCACGTTCACTCAGCGCATATTGACTCAACACTTGTTGAGTGAGTAGGCTCGCCGTCCATGGACGTCGGGGAGCGATCATCGCGTTTCGCCGCCCTCGGGGACCCGGTCCGATTGGCCATCGTCGACGATCTCGCCGCATCCGACCGTGCGCCCGGGGAGCTGGCGCGACGCCACGGACTCGCAACCAACCTGCTGGCGCATCACCTCTCGGTGCTCGAGGACACCGGCCTCGTCGAGCGGCTCATCTCGTCCGGCGACCGGCGCCGCCGCTACGTTCGGCTCCGCCACGATGCCCTGCGCGAGATGAAGATCGGCGTCGCCGCACCGGCCGGGCCCGTGCTGTTCGTGTGCACCCACAACTCGGCTCGTTCCCAGCTGGCGGCGGCCGCCTGGAACGCCGTTGCGACCTCCCCCGCATCGAGCGCCGGTACCCACCCCGCCGACCGGGTCCACCCGGGGGCGGTGGCGGCGGCCAAGCGGGCAGGACTCGACCTGTCGCACGCCAGACCGCGCCACCTCGACGACGTCGACGTGACATCGTCGCTCGTCGTCACGGTGTGCGACCGTGCTCACGAGGAGCTGGCGCCGGGCCCGAAGTGGCTCCACTGGTCGATCGCCGATCCCGTGGACGACGCCACACCGGCAGCGTTCGACTCGGCGCTCGCAGAAGCCCAATCCCGAATCCGGACGCTCACAGGAGGGCAGGACGAATGAACCCCGCAGCCGACCCGGGCCGGACTCCCGGCGATCGACCGGCCGTGCTCTTCCTCTGCGTCCACAACGCCGGACGCTCGCAGATGGCCGCCGGCTGGCTGCGGCACCTGGCCGGTGACGCAGTCGACGTGTACTCCGGAGGCTCGGAGCCGGCAGGCTCGGTCAATCCCGTCGCCGTGGCTGCCATGGCCGAGGTCGACATCGACATCGCCGCCGAGCTCCCCCGGCCGTGGACCGATGAGGTCGTCCGGGCCGCCGATGTCGTCATCACCATGGGATGCGGTGACGTCTGCCCCGTGTACCCCGGGAAGCGCTACGAGGACTGGGAGCTCACCGACCCCGCCGGCCGGCCGATCGAGGTCGTGCGCAGGGTGCGCGACGACATCGAGCAGCGGGTGCGGACGCTGATGGCGAGCCTCGACCTGCCGGCCTCGGCGTGATGGCGCCGCTCGGCAGGCGGATCGCCGCCGAGCTGATGGGCACCGCCTTCCTGCTGGTGGCGATCGTGGGCTCCGGCATCATGGCGGAGCGACTCACGACCGATCCCGGGCTTCAGCTGCTGCAGAACGCCTTCGCCACGGCGGGCGCCCTCACCGCACTGATCCTCGCGTTCGGCCCCGTGTCGGGCGCCCATCTCAATCCGGCCGTCACGCTGGCCGACCGGGCGCTCGGCGGTCTGACCAACCGCGAGGCCGCCGGGTACATCGCCGCCCAGGTCGCCGGCGGCATCATCGGTGTTGCCGTGGCCAACCTCATGTTCGATCTGCCTGCCGTGACCTGGTCGACGACCGATCGTTGGGGAACGCACCTGTGGCTCGCCGAGGTGGTGGCCACGATCGGCCTGCTCTACGTGATCCTCGGTCTCGTTCGCTCCGGACGTTCCGAGGTCACGGCCTTCGCCGTCGGCGCCTACATCGCCGGGGCGTTCTACTTCACGTCATCCACGAGCTTCGCCAACCCGGCGGTGACCATTGGGCGCATGCTGAGCGACACGTTCGCGGGGATCGCACCGGCGTCGGTGACCCCCTTCGTGCTCGCCGAGCTCGCCGCCGTCGTGATCGTCGTTGCGAGCGTCCGCCGGCTGTTCCCTGGCGTGGAGGACGTCGCCGACCAGGTCGTGGTGCCCCACAGCGGAAGTTGAAGCGATCCTCGGCCGTCGCTCAGTCGAACGACTGGTCGCAGGTGGCCTCGATCCCGTCGCCGTCCAGGGTGTCGAGCTGCGCCGTCGGGTCCTCCATGAGGGTGTGCGCATCGGCCTGGATGCGCTCCAGGTCGTAGATCTGGTAGCCGGCGTGGCCCGAGGCGCCGTAGGTGTGGCTCGTGATCCGCAGCGTGGCCAGCCGGTCGAGATCGACGCGAGACAGCAGGTCGACGAGGTCGACGAGATGGTCGAGGGGGAGGTCGGTCTCGACATGATCCGCCACCGCGGCGGCGAACTGCCGGTAGCCGGCGGTGAGATCGGAGAGGTCGAGCTGGTCGACCATCGCCACCATGAGGCAGCGCTGGCGGTGCATCCTGGCGAAGTCGCCCGAGTTGCGGCGGATCCGGGCGTAGGCGAGGGCGAGGTGGCCGTCGAGGTGCTGGGTGCCCTCCTCGATGACCACGTACTCGGTGCCGCCGTTCTCGTGTGGGTACGCCTCGTCGACGATGGTCTTCGGCACGTCGATGGTCACGCCACCGAGCGCGTCGACCATGGCGACGAAACCGGCGAGGTCGACCTTGGCGTAGTACTGGATGTCGACGTCGAACACGAGCCCGAGTGCCGCCTTGAGGGCGTTCACCGACGGTGATTGCGGGCCGGGGAACGCATCGGGGTACCACTCCCCGTTGGCCCACAGGTGCGTGATGATGTCGGGGAAACAGTCGCACGACCACAGCCCCATGCCCTCGGGAAGGGGGGCCTCGGTGAGGTTGCGCGGCACGGAGAACATCGCAGCGTCCCCCGACTCCGGGTCGATGCTCACCAGGATGATCGAGTCCGTCCGGGTGCCCGTCCTCCCCACGCCGGCGTCGCTCCCCAACAGCAGGACGTTGAGGCGCTCGGCGCCGTCCCAGAAGCGGGGCGGCTGCGTCGTCGTCGTCACCTGGGTTGTCGTGGTGGGTGGGCGCGTCGTGGTCGAGGCCGAGGTCGTCGTCGAGGTGGAGGCCGGCACCGCAGCGAGCGTCGTCGGCGGGGCGGCGCTCGATGAGGTGGCGGCGCGGTCCTCGTCGCCTGCACACGCAGCGGCGACGAGCGCGATGGCGACCACGAACCCGGCAACCGTTCTCCCCACACGCCACCGTGGCCGCATCACGCGCCTCGCCTCCGTCGCTGCGGACCACATTGAACCAGTTCGCGGGGCGAGGCCCTCGATCCCCCGTCCGCGTCACCTCGATCGTGAAGGCCCTCGCAGGCAGCGGCGAGGTGGGCGGTGCGAAACGGGTGCGTCGAAGGCCCCCTCAGACGGGCCCTTCGGGCCCGCCAGCTCCCCCGAAGGGGGAGCCATCGAACACGGCCCAGGCGGGCGCATGCGAGCCCGCCAGCTCCCCCGAAGGGGGAGCCATCGAACACGGCCCGGCAGGCCCTCGGGCCCGCCAGCTCCCCCGACGGGGGAGCCACTCAGAGCTCAGCTCGCGACGTCCATACGCAGGAACTCGGTGACGTTCATCGACCGCGGCGGCGTCTTCGTCCCGGCGGGCAGCTGCTGAAGGGCCTCCTCAGCGGTGATCAGCCGGGGGGCGACCAGGTCGACGCGCTCGGCGCCGATGCGGAGGCTCGCCATCCCCGACGCCAGGATGTTCCTCACCCAATCCGATCGGCTGCCGTAGTTGCAGATGAAGATGTATCCGCCGTCGACGCGGTGGGCATCCAGTGGGGTCTCGTAGGTCTTCCCCGAGGTGCGGCCGACGTGGATGAGCACGGGCCTGACGCCACGCTTCAACTCCCAACGGTTGAAGACCCGTTTGTTGACTTCGGCGAGCCACCTCGGCAACGGCATGTCACTCTCCTCCTCAGATCGGCCGACGACCGTGGGAGGCGTGCGCCTCGCGCACCCGCTCGGCGAGCCCGGTGAGCGCGGCGCGCGCCACGTAGGGGATGGAGAGCAGCGAGTCGAACGTCGCCGCCGTGATGGTGAGCAACACCACGTCGTCGACCGCGACGACGGTGGCGCTGCGGGGCTTGCCGTCGATGAGGGAGATCTCGCCGAAGTAGTCCCCTGCCGTCATCTGGGCAACCGGGCGGTCGTCCCTGCGGACCTCGACCGTCCCCGAGACGACGACGCACAGACTGTCGCCGGGCTCGCCCTGTGTCACGATGAGGGTACCGGCGGGGACCGCCACCTCGGCGGCTCGCCTGGCAACCTCGAGAAGCGTCGACTTCGGCAGCCCGCGAAAGATCGGCACCGGCCTGAGCATCGGAAGCCTCGTCAGCGGGTTCGTCACCGACATCGAAGGGTGATCATAGGCTCATGACCGTCGGGTCCACCGAGGCTGCGGCCGGTGCCGTGTCACCTGCCGAAGACCCCGGGTAGCCTGACGACTGCTCGAGGAGACGCAGATGCAGTGCCCTGAATGCGGAAGCGACAACAAGCCGGGGCGCCGGTTCTGTCGTACCTGCGGTCACCGGCTCGAGCTCGTGTGCGCCCGGTGCGGTGCGGCCAACGACCCCACCGACCGCTTCTGCGGCTCGTGCGGTGGCGCCCTCGGCGAGGGTCGGCCGGAGGACCCGGACGCACCTGCCGGGGATGACGAGGAAGCCGGCGAAGCTCCACAGGAGCGGCGGTTCGTGTCCGTCCTCTTCGCCGACCTCGTGGGTTTCACCGCCTATGCCGAGACCCGAGATCCGGAGATCGTGAGATCCGTCCTCACCGAGTACTTCGACCGGACTCGTGACGTCGTCGAGCGATTCGG
>DKBA01000298.1 GCA_002450985.1 Acidimicrobiia bacterium UBA6912 | reverse complement strand
TGCTCGACGACGGGCGGCTCACCGACGGCCACGGACGCACGGTGGACTTCACCAACGCCGTGCTCATCATGACGTCGAACCTCGGCTCCGAGTTCATCGACCCGGAGTTGCCCGAGGACGTGGTGAAGGACCGGGTCATGAACGTGGTGCGGAGCCACTTCCGTCCCGAGTTCCTCAACCGGGTCGATGACCTGATCGTGTTCGACCGGCTGACGAGAGCCGACCTGCGCCGTATCGTCGAGATCCAGTTCGCCCACCTCCGCACCCGGCTTGCGGCGAGGCGGATCGAGATCACGCTCTCCGACGACGCGGCCCAGTGGCTCGCCGAGCACGGCTTCGACCCCGTGTACGGGGCGCGGCCGCTCAAGCGGCTCATGCAGCGGGAGATCGCCGACAAGCTGGCGCTGCGACTGCTCGACGGTGGGTTCGGCGAAGGCGATGCCGTGCGAGTGGTGGTCGGGACGGACGGTCTCGACTTCGTCGCAGGCTGAGCGGAAGGTACCAGGACACAAGAGATCGCCGTCCGGTGCTAACCCCCCGTTAGAGCACCGAACGGCGATTCCCTGGGTCTGTCCCCCTCACGGATTCCCCACTGGTAAAGGTACGAAAGCCGGCGCCTGTTGACCATGAGGCGGCCGCCCCATTGAGTCATGTGGCGATTTCGGTAGGTTGGCGGTGGCAGATCGGCAGGCCGTAGGGCAAAACGGTAGGACCTGTGGATCTGGGGGGTTGACCAACCCGCTCAGGAGGTCGACCTACCGTGGTGGAACACAACGGCTCCGCGTCACAGTCGTGGCGCTCTCATACTGCTTCCGGCGCTGCCTGGAAGCTCGAAGTCGCATCCCCGGGCAATTGCTCCCGTGCCCGCACGCATGGCAGACACGGCACAGCAGCCGCCTCGGCAGGCGGCATCGTGATCACGTCCAGCGGCGTCTCGCTCATCGAGAACGTCGAGGCGGCGATCCTGCCGCATCCCGTGACGGGCTTCGACGTGGTTGCGTTCGTGGTGAGCCCGCGGGCATCGCTCCTCGCTGCTGCCGACGCACCCGAAGCCCATGGCACCATCTGCCTCGAAGGCACGCAGTGGGTCCGGATCGCGGGCAGCGTCGAGGTGATGGTCGTCGACAGCGAGGGACGACGCGAGTTCCGCGATCACGTCCTCCAGGCGCAGGGCCGCACCGGCTTCGGCGGCCTCGTCGACGGGGAGGCCGACGTCATCGTCATCATCCACCCCGAACATCTCGAGCCGCGCCGCGCCCCGGTGCGGACCGCACGGCGAGCCCAGCGCCAGCCGGTGCTGATCGGCGCAGGGCGCTGAAGCGCCTCGTCACACGAGGCCGAGTGCCTGCCAGATCGAGGTGACAACGGTCACCAGAAGGACGATGCCCGCCACGTCGATCACGATGCCGGTGGCGAAGATCTCCTTCGCCGTGTGCAGCCTGGCGGAGTAGGCGATCATCGTCGGCGGCGTGCCGATCACCAGCGCAAAGTCGATCGAGGTCGCCACTGCAACCAGCACCACCATCAGCACCGGATCGACCCCGACGATGCCTGCGAGCGGGATGGCCATCGGGATGAGCACGGCGGCCGATGCGGTGTTGGACGCCACAGTGGTGAGGCCTAGCGAGATGAGCGCCACGACGCCGGTCGCCAGCAGCGTCGGCAGGTCGGTCAGTCCACCGAGCTCGGTCGCAACCCAGTCGGCCGCCCCCGACTCCACGAGGAACAACCCCAACGTCAGCCCGCCGCCGAACGTCAGCAGCGACGACCACGAGATGCGACCCAGGTCGTCCGGCCGGATCTTGCCGAGGGCGGCGAGCACGATGGCGCCGCCCAGCGCGACGATCCCGGTGTCGATGTCGTGGATCGTCTGGGTGAGCCACATGGCCATGACGCCGGCAAACACGATCACGACCGTCCACTGGTCTCGATCGAGGCCCTCGTGCTCGGCGATCTGGGCTCGAGCCAGGCGGCGCACCTCGCCGAAGCGGCCCGGGTCGACGTGCACCGCGCTGCGCAGCCAGACGTAGCCGGCCATCAGCGGCAGCATGACGAGGACGACGGGCAGCCCGAACCCGAACCACTCGGCGAAGCTCACCTTGCGACCGGCGAACGAGTCGAGGAACTCGATGGCGAGCGGGTTGGCGGGCGTCCCGATGGCGCTGCCCACTCCGCCGATGGTCGCCGCGTAGGCGATGCCGAGCACGGCTGCCTTGCGGAATCCGAGGTGGTGCATCGGCTCGGTGACGGTGAGGGCGATGGGCACCATCACCGCGGCGGCGGCCGTGTTCGACATCCACATCGACAGGAAGGCGGCCGTGCCCAGCAGNNCGACGGTCGAGGCCGCAGCGATGCATCGCCTCGGCCATGAGGAACCCGGCGAAGAACAGGGCGATGATGGGATGGAAGAAGGGAGCCAGCGCCGCCTGGGAGGAACCGACGCCTGCGACGACCAGCACCACCGGAATGACGAGGGATGTGACGAAGAGCGGCACCGTCTCCGACACCCACATCACCACCACGAAGCCGAGCAGCCCGAGGACGATGCCGGCGTCCTGCGGCGGCCGGCGGGTCGCCTCGAGCGACCCGGTCGCCTCGTTCCAGCGGAGGATGGGGATGGGCTCGACCCTGTCGTCCGGGAGGACGACGGCGAGCCCGACATCCGCCGGCCCGGGCCGCAGCGGCGTGTCGCCCTCGGTGAACCGGAGGTGGGCATCGACGGCGGCGCGGCTCGGCAGCCCCGAGGGCAGCTCGACGCGGGCCTCGACCCCGCCCAGGTCGCCGCTGACCTGGAGCGGTGTCTCGTCGCCGAGTGTCGCCGCAGCCTCGAGACTCCTCCCGCGATAGGTCACGACGACCGTCGCCTCGCCCTCCGGCCAGTCCCCAGGGGCGAGCGCACCGAGGGTGCCTGCGGCGATGGCCGCCACGACGAGGGCGATCACGCGACTGCGGATCGATGGCGGAGCGCCGGGGCCTGCGCCCTCGTCGGCGGGGCGCGCCCCGGCATCTCGCTGATTGGGCTGAGCGCCGTTCACGAGTGTGGCCCTCCTCACCCGATGGTCGGAGAGCGAGCCGGCGCGGGCTAGGGCCGGATGTCCTGGGTCCCCTCCTCCCGGCTCGGCGCCCGAGGCGCCGTGCGGACTGCCGCAAAGAGACCGACGATCACCAGCGCCACGCCGAGCCAGGCGGTCGCTCCCGGACGCTCACCGAGCACGACCACCCCGAGGGCCGTCGCCGTAGCCGGCTCGCCGAGCGTCAGGGTCGCGGCGGTCGCCGTGCCGGTGGTGCGCAGCCCGCGGCCGAAGAGCAGGTACGCCACCGCCGTCGTGACCACGCCCAGATGGAGCGCCATGGCGGCGCCCCGGATCGTGCCGATCCACCCGAGATCGACGAACAAGAGCCAGGGCGAGGAGAGGGCAGCCGCCAGCACGAACACGACGGCCATCGCCCCGGCCGCCGAGCCGGCTGCGACGAGCCGCACCGAGGCGACCACGTAGACCGCGTAGGCCAGACCGGCGAGGAGGGCGAACGCAACGCCCGTGACATCGACACCAACCTCGCTGCCCGTGACGGCGATCATCGCCACCCCGGTCACTGCGACCCCCGTCGCCGCTGCCCAGCGCACGGTGGGTCGCGAGCCGTCGGCCACCCAGCCGAGCAGACCGGTCAGCACCGGCGCCGAGCCGATCGCCACGACGGTGCCGAGCGCGACACCGGTACGATCGACGGCGGTGAAGAACGCCGGCTGGTACACCGCCATGCCGAGCGCCGCGACGACCGTCGCCCCCCATACCGCCCGCAGACGAGGCAGCGGACGGCGCCGGCCGACGGCGACGGCGAGCAGGACGGGTCCTGCGATCAGCAGCCGAACGACGCCGACGGCGGTGGGCGACGCTCCTGCCGGGCCGAGCGCCTGCGCCGTGCCGGTCGTGCCCCAGAGGACGGCCGCAGCCAGTATCAGCCACGTCCCGGTGCGGCCGTGAGAGCTCGGATTCGCCGTGTCCATCGCCGCCACGATGCCACGTGCGCACGAGTCCCGCCCGATCGAGCCCCAAGGTCCCTTCCCTCCGCAGCCGCCGCGACGCACAATCGCCCCGTCGAAAGGAGCGAGATGGAGAAGGACATCTCGATCGACCTCCACTTCGTGGAGGACGATGTCGCGACGACCGTCAAAGCCGTGCTGAATCTGCGCGGCGATCACTTCGAGGCAGCGGGCCGTGCGCGCCGCAACCCCACCGACAGACCGATGCCGGTGATCGGCGAGGAGCTCGCCCTGGCGAGAGCGCTGCAGACGCTCACCGCAAACGTGATGGATGCGGCGCAACAGAAGATCGACGAGTACCTGAGCGCCTGAGCGACGTGACGCCGCCGGGGCGGAAACCCCATGTCGCCCCGCCCCGGCGACCGTCTGTCACACAGCAGCTCTCAGTAGCGCAGGAGCGCCGCCGCCGGCCACGGACCGGGGACATCCGCCCCCGGAATCACGAAGACCTCGCCGCCGTGACGCCACGTCTCGATGGCCGCGAGGTTGAGGAGATCCTCCGCGCCCTCGCCGGCCGCGACCTCGACGATGCGGCGTTCCGCGCCGTCGTAGCGGCCCCACACCTCGGCGTCGCCGGCAACGAACGTGGTCTCGACACGGCCGTCCATCGCTGCCGTCACCAACGCCCCGAGGTCCAACGCCGCGGCGTCGGTGCCGCTCACCTCGACGAGGCGAGCCAGGGCGGCGGTGCGCGGTGCCGTCACCGCCTCCTCGATCAGGGGGCGGGCGCCGGCGGCGAGCTCGACAGCACTCAAGCGCTCGCCACTGCCGGCGATCTCACCTGCCGCGACGTGGGCATACGATGTCATACGGCGGAACGCGGCGACCAGTTCCTCGGTGCCGGCCGGTATCAGGCACTCGTCCGTCAGCACCGTCTCCACCGCCGTCGACACGGCGCGCAAGTAGCGGAGGAGGTCCTCGCCCTGCTCCCGCCGGCCGCCCTGCCCATGGAACGACGCAACGACCGTCCCACCGCCCCTCCGGGCGGACCCGTGGGATTGGAGTTGCGGCTCGCGGTCGTCGTACCGGAGCACCTCGTCCATCGCCATGGGCAAGCCCGCCCGCTCCACCTCGTCGAAGTGCGTCGCGTCGCCGGTGAACAGGCGTGAAGTCTTGCGACTCAACGCAAGCACCGCGAACCGCGGCTCCGGCACCCCATCGAGCAGATGCTTCACCTGGAAACGCGCACCGACCACGCTCAGCGGGAGCCCGTGGCGGGGGCCCGGCACCGACGTCGACCAGCCGTCGGCGAGGTAGACGGCAACCGACGCCTCGGGCCTCGCCCACAGGTCGTGGTCCTCCAACACCGCATCCACGGGCTCGAGCCGGGTCTTCGCGTCGGCGCTGCGCATGCCCGCGACCTCGAGCGCAGCGGCGGCGTCTCGGGCGAGGTTGCGCAACGTGATCCGACCCTCGTCGGGAGGCGCCGGCGGGAGGAGCAGGGAGACCACGATCCCATCTCGAGGTCGCACCAGTTCGTCGACCTGCTCACGCGTCGGAGCCAGCACTCCCTTGGAGTTCATACAGTGACCTCCGGTTCTTGATCTCACGGGCGATTGCCTCGAGAAGCGCCTCCGCGACTTCGGAGGTGATCCGATGCATCACCCTCTGGTCCGCAATGACACCAACCGCACCGAGCGGGGGTTCGTACTGGCCGGCGATGGCGATCTCGGTCGTCGTCTCCGACGTGGGGAACGCCTCCAGTCGCGCCTCCATCACCGGCAGCGCATGGGGATGGCGAGGTGAGCGCCAGCTGATCGGAACTCGGAGCGACGGGATGGGGCCGGACACGTGCTCCGCATCCCCGACAGCGACGACGGCGTCGGCCGCCACCTGCACGCCGAGCACCGGGACGTGCGCCGTGAGGTCGAGGTGGAGCTCACCTTCCTGGCGGCGACCTCCTGCGGCGACGATGCCCTCGGGATCGGCGGCAACCACGCGTGCCACCACCTCATAGGGCATCCGGATCCAACGGCACTCGGTGACGCGCACCGGGCCGTGGTGAGCAGACCCTGTCGGAGTGTCTCTCGATGGCATCGGGCTGCGTCGCACCGTCCATCCAGCCTGAGGCCCAGCGGCGGGCGAGGCTAGGGCCGGAGGTCCCGGACCGATGGCGGCTCGGCGACGCAGCCGTCTCACGACTCCGGTGGCGCCTGGACGAACACGACGTCGGTGTACCCGAGCCCCTCCAGGAACTCTCGCAGCGCGNNCCTCACCGCAAGGAGCGACACGTGGATCACAGCTCCCAGCTGCTGAAGGGAGTGCTCGACATGTGTCTCCTCGCGCTCATCGCCGAGGAGCCGACCTACGGATACGAGATGGTGGACAAGCTGCAACGCCGGGGCCTCGAGCTCGTGAGTGAGGGAAGCATCTATCCGCTGCTCAGCCGGCTGCAGAAGAAGGGCTACATCGAGGGCCAGTTCGTCGAGTCGACGGGCGGTCCCCCTCGCAAGTACTACCGGATCGCCGCCGCCGGCAGGCACCAGCTCGACGAGTGGACCCACGAGTGGCGACGGCTGTCGCAGGGCGTGGAGGAGATCCTCGGTGGAGGCGACCATGGCCGCTGACATGGACGTCGACGCCATCGTCGCCGAGTGCGATGCGTACTGGGCGCAGACCCGGGTGCCGTCCGAGGTGCGGGCGACGCTTCGCGACGAGCTGCGGGCAAAGCTCACAGACGCCGCACAGCGCGGCCGCTCCCCGCGGCGGGTCATCGGGCGAAACCTCGTCCTGTTCGCAGAGTCGATGGCGTCACGCCACCGGTTGCCCCCGCCGTCCCACCCGCCGATCCCTCCCTCGGAGCGCACCCTGCAGCGGTGGGTCGACTTCATCCCGGCCTACGGTTGGCTCTTGCCAGTCGTGGCTGCTGCACTGTTGTTGATGATCTTCGGCCCAAAGGAGGATGCCGTGGAGGATCCGAATCTCTGGCGATGGCTCTGGTTGGGTATCGCCGTGGTGCTGGGCATCGGCGAGATGCTGACGGCGGGGTTCTTCATGCTGCCGTTCGCCATCGGCGCCGGTATCGCCGCACTGCTGGCCTGGGCCCAAGTGGCGATCGTCGTGCAGCTCGTCGTGTTCATCGCGGTGTCGCTCGTGGCGCTCGTTGCCCTCCGTCGCTTTGCCTGGAGCGACCGCGAGCCGTCATATCCGGTGGGCGTCAAGCGCTTCGTCGGGGCGAGGGGCGTCGTCATCGAGGTGATCGACCCACGCACCGGGAGCGGCCGGGTCCGGCTCGGCAGGGGCGAGCTGTGGAGCGCCTCCACCGACCTCGGCGCCGTCATTCAACCGGGCACCGCCGTGCAGGTGGTGGAGGTGCGCGGCACCCACCTCATCGTCGAGCCGGTCGGGGGCGACCGGTGAGCATCCGTAGGGTTCCAAGACAGCAACAGACAAGGAGCTGAGACATGCCACCTCTTGCGATCATCCTGATCGCCTTCATCCTCCTGCTGGTCGTCTACGTCGGCCTCGGTCTCAAGATCGTGCGCCAGTTCGAGGCGGGCCTGGTCGAGCGCTTCGGCAAGTACCGGGAGACGCTCGACCCCGGCCTCCAGCTGATCGTGCCGTTCATCGACCGGATCAGGCGAGTCGACATGCGAGAGATCGTCGTCGACGTGCCGCCGCAGGAGGTCATCACCAAGGACAACGTGGTCGTCACCGTCGACGCCGTGGTGTACTACCAGGCGACCGATCCGGTGAAGCTGGTCTACAACGTGCAGAACTTCGTGCTCGCCGCCACGAAGCTCGCCCAGACCAACTTGAGGAACGTCGTCGGCGACCTCGACCTCGATGACGCCCTCACGTCCCGTGAGACGATCAACGCCCAGTTGCGGACCATCCTCGACGAGGCAACCGACGTCTGGGGCACCCGCGTGGTGCGGGTCGAGATCCAGCGGATCGATCCGCCGGCCGACGTCACCGACGCGATGCACCGCCAGATGAAGGCGGAGCGGGAACGCCGGGCCGCCGTCACCGAGGCCGAAGGTCTCAAGCGGTCCGAGATCCTCAAGGCGGAGGGCATCAAGCAGTCCCGCATCCTCGAGGCCGAGGGGCAGGCCGAGGCCATCCGCCAGGTGGCCGAGGCCGAGCGCTTCCAGAAGGAGACGGTCGCCGAGGGCGAGGGCCGCGCCATCGAGCGGGTGTTCGGCGCCATCCACACCGGCGACCCGAGCCCCGACCTCATCGCCATCCGCTACCTGGAGACGCTCCAGGGCATCGCCGACGGCAAGGCAACGAAGATCTTCATGCCGGTCGAGATGAGCGGGATTCTCAGCTCCATCGGCGCCATCAGCGAGGTCTTCCACGGATCGGGAACCGACGGAGCGCACACGCCGCAACGCTGACAACCGANNGCGAGCGCCACCCAGGCATTGCGCGACAGACCGAGGAGACGATACGTGGTGTCCGTGCGCAGCAGCTCGGTGAGGAAGCGCATCACGCCGTACAGCACCATGTAGAGGGCGATCGACGACCCCCTGCGCAGCACCCTGCGTCGCTCCAGCCAGAGGATCACCGGCACGACCACGAGGAGGTTCCACAGCGACTCGTAGAGGAACGTGGGGTGGAAGGTGGCGAAGTCGACGTACTCGGGTGGCCGGTTCGGCGGTGCGATCTCGAGCGCCCAGGGGAGGGTCGTCGGCGTCCCGAACAGCTCCTGGTTGAAGTAGTTGCCCAACCGTCCGATCGCCTGGGCGAGCGGCAGCCCGATGGCGGCGGCGTCGGCGAAGGCCCACGCATCGCCGCCGGCGCGCCGCACCATCGTCACCGCGGTGATCGCCCCCACGGTCAGCCCGCCGAACAGGGCGAGCCCGCCCTCCCAGATGAAGAACACGGCGTACCAGCGGCCGTCGTAGCGGGAGAGATGGGTGGAGACGTAGGCCAGCCGCGCTCCGGCGAAGCCGAGCACGACCGTCCATACGATCACGCGCTCCAGGATCGCCGGATCGCCCCCGAACATCCGGTAGCGGCGGGTGATGACGATGGCGGCGACCAGCACGCCGAGCCCGATGAGGATCCCGTAGACGTGGACGGAGAGAGGTCCGATCGAGATCTCTTTGAACGACGGGGACGGGATGGAAGCGAGCAGCCACATGGCGGCGCCAGCCTATCGGTGTCCGGGAGACACCAGACGTCAGACGTCAGACATCAGACGTAAGACCGCAGACCGCGGACGGCAGACATCAGGTATCAGACGTCGGATCGGGATGGATCCCCCTCCGGTGTCGGGTTGGATGAGACCGGCGGGCGGCTGCCCTTCGACGAGGCAACGGCGCATCGACGTACGAGTGAGGAGAGGCCATGCGGCGTGACCGGGCCTGTCCGGGGGGCTGATCCTCGAAGCCGGGCTGAGCGGGCTTCGTCTTCGTTCAGTCGCCTTCGTTTCCGAGGTCGGCTGCGGGCGCAGCTGCCGGTTCCTCGTCTGCGGCGGTCATCGCTGCGCTGGCTGCCG
>DKBA01000017.1:1691-2907 GCA_002450985.1 Acidimicrobiia bacterium UBA6912 | reverse complement strand
GGTCCGTTCCGCGTCCAGGAGGCGCGCTGGGCGGCGCAGACAGAACGGCGCGTCGCCCTCGCCGAGCGCTGGCTCGACGCTTCACGAGCCGCGAGCTGAGCCCGCTTTGGTGGTCGCTTAGCGTTCCGTTAACCGTGCACGACCGACACTGGTGGTCACGCAGCAGGGGAAGGTTGGTTCGATGCCGCTACCGAGGAACTGGAAGATGGTCGGAGGGACGGTCGGCATGGCCGTGGCGCTCGGTGCCGGGATCGCCACGGCCCAGGCCGAGGAGACCGCCGAGCCGATCGCGCTCGAGGACCGTGTCGCACTGTCCGAGCTCACGGCAAAGCCGGCTCTCGATCTGGTGACGACCACGACGATGATGCCGGTCACGGACGACACCTTCGCCTCACCGTTCGACAGCGCCGACACGCCAGACGCCGTCGACATCACGGACACCGACGGTGACGGGCTCTCCGACGCCCTCGAGGCGGAACTCGGCACCGACCCCCTCAACGCCGACACGGATGGCGACGGGTGGAGCGACGGGGACGAGGTGAGGGTCTTCGGTACCGATCCGCTCGACGATCTGTCGAACCCCGACACGGTGGCCGCCGGACCCGACGACAGCCCGGAGTCGCCGGACAGCGCCGACACGCCACCGACGCCGGACTCGGTCGACTCGCAAGACAGCCCTGACACGCCGCCGACGCCGGACTCTCCAGACACTCCGGACTCCCCCGAGAGCGTCGACAGCCCGGACAGCTCCGACACGCCGTGAGGCGTCCGGCCCCGAGGCCGGCGGGCGTCAACCGATGAGCATCGTGACGCCGTCTGCAGCCGATCGATCGAGCGCTCGAGCAATGCGGAGCGCCGCGGTGCTCGCCGCGGCATCGGGATAGTCGACCGCATCCCCTCGTACGGCCGCCGCAAACGCACGCGCCTGGCCGGCGACGCCGGCGGCGGTCGCGTCCTCGACCTCCGAGCCGGGAACAACCCGCACTCCCGCGGCGTCGGCGACGCGGGTGCGGCCCGTGGGGAGGATGTCGACGAAGACCGCGCCATCCGAGCCGAGGATCTCGGTGCGCACGTCGTCGCCGTAGCGGGCGTTGCGGCTGAGATCCACCGTCGCCACCGCACCGCCCGCGAGCTCGAGGACGGCGAGCAGGTTGTCGACATCGCCCGCCGCACCGACGGCCTCGTCGACGAGCGGCAGGTGGTGGCCGCGCACCGC
>DKBA01000017.1:0-1671 GCA_002450985.1 Acidimicrobiia bacterium UBA6912 | reverse complement strand
CCAGCCGTCGATGCCGTCGAGCTGCGCCAGCTCGTCGGCGGAACCGACGGTGGCGACGTCGTCGAGATCCTCCCGAGCGGCGTCGAGCGCCTCACGCCGGGCATCGGCAACGGCCACGATCTCGACCTCCGGAACCCGTGCCAGGGTGCGCCCGTGAAACCGGCCCATACGGCCGTAACCCACGATGGCGATGCGCACGGGCTCCACGGGCGGAATCTAGTGCCACGTCCAGGTTCGTTCGCCCCTGGCGCAGGCCGGCACTCACCAGGGGCAGTGAGCGCAAGGGGGCCGCGCGCAGTGCTGCGGCGCCGGGATCGTCAGTTGATCGGCATCCGGTGGGCGAGACCGTACTGGACCAGGGCGTCGTACTGCTGTCGGAGCGGACTCGCGTAGATCACGTCTTCCGAGTTGTACGCCACCCGGCGGTCCAGGAACATGGCATCGTCGAGCGGCAGGAACACCGTTCGATTGGGCCACGTCTCCGCCATCACCCGCAGGATCTCGTTCTCGGGCGATGCGCTCTCCACGATGTCGAAGGGAGTCCCGCCGGCGCCGGCTTCCAGCTCCGTGTGAGCCGAGCTGAAGCCGATGACGAAGATCGACCCGTCGACCACCGGGCTCTCGTGCGCCAGGTAGTCGCCCAGCCATTGCTGCTCAGTGCCCATGAGATGGGACTTCTGGGCGTGATGGCCACCGATGTTGATGACGGTACCGCCGGGCTCTTCGGCGATCCGCCTGTCGACGAGTTGTTTGATGAGGTCCTCACGTGACCGGGCGGCACCGTCGTCATCTTGCGTACGCTGCTCCCGGATGTCGATGCTGACCGCCTCCACCTCGACCATTTCTGCTACCTGGGCGTAGCGAACAGCACCCCATGTCTCGACGAGTCGTGAACGATTGCTCTCGAGAGCGGCCGCCAGCCCCTCGATCACCTGGTGCTGCGCCGCCGACGACATGTCGGGGTAGTCGGCCGAGATGGCGACATCCACGAAGCCTGCATCCGGCAGCAGACCCACCAGCATGTCGAACAGGACCTGGAAATCGGTGGCACCCCCTGAATCGTCCTCGTTGGCATCGATCGAGCGCACATGGATCCGCTGCTCTGCGGGAAGCACAGCGTTGATCTCGCGGATGGCGGTGAATCGGCGGTCGAAGTAGGGCGGAGGCACCCAGTCGGGCGCAAGCTCTCCGCCAAGCACGTAATCGTCGATCAGCCAATCGTTCATCTGCGGTCGTTCCACGAGAAGCTGCCGGAAGCCGGCATCGTGGAGGTCGCTCGTCAGCGTCGCCACAAATGCCCAGTGCTCCCGGAGGTGGTGGGTCTCCCCCAGCATCACGACCCGGTCGTCGGCCAGCCGCGAGAGAATCTCGCTGGGGAGCGCCGTCGCCTCGACCACCACTCCGTCGCGTGTGACCACGGCCGACAACTCATCGCTCGTGACATCTGCGCCGGCAGCGCAACCGGCGACACCGGCCACGAGGATGAGCCCCGCCAGAGCCAACCCCGTCCTCTGCCACGATCGAATGGTCGAACCTCCCGGCCTACCGAGTCGACGCCCCGGATCCCCTCCATCTCGCTCTCGCCACTTTGATTGTCGTATGGATGTCAAGGGGTTCGTGCTGTTCGGTGCGAGGCGCCGTCAGCCCACGAGGCCTCATCAGCCGATGAGG
>DKBA01000252.1 GCA_002450985.1 Acidimicrobiia bacterium UBA6912 | reverse complement strand
ATGGCGAGACCGAGCGCATGCGGGCAGGCGATCACCAGCACGGCGACGGTCCGCACCACCGCCTCGTCGGCGCGGCCCACTCCGAGCCAGGCGACCACGGTGATCACCGCCGACCCCACCGCCACGTAGAACAGGATGGCGGCGGCCCGGTCGGCCAGCACCTGGGCGCGGGAGCGAGACTGCTGCGCCTGGGCGACGAGCCGCTGGATGCCGGCGAGGGCCGTGTCGTCACCCACCGCATCCACCCGCACCCGGATCGCCGAGTCCGTGGCCACCGTGCCGGCCACGACCCGGTCATCGGGGGACTTCGTCACCGGCCGCGACTCCCCGGTCACCATCGACTCGTCCATCTCGGCCGACCCTCCGGTGATCACGCCGTCTGCCGGGACGCGGCCCCCGGGCCGCACCAGCACGACATCGTCGACCTCGAGTGCCGAGAGCGACACCGTCTCGGTGCCGCCGTCGACGACCCGCTCCGCCTCGTCGGGCAAGAGCTCGGCGAGGGCTGCAAGGGCCCCTCTCGCCTGGCCGATGGCCCGCATCTCCATCCAGTGGCCGAGCAGCATGATCGTGATCAACGCCGCGAGCTCCCACCAGAACTCGAGGTCGAACCACCCGAAGGTCGTGGCGAGCGAGGCGGTGAAAGCGACGGTGATCGCCATACCGATGAGCAGCATCATCCCCGGCTGCCGGTCACGTACTTCGCTGATGGCGCCGCGGAGGAACGGCATCCCGCCATATACGAAGATCACCGTGCCGAGGATCGGCGGCACCCACTCGGAGCCGGGGAACTCGGGCGCGGTGTATCCGAACCACTCCTGCACCATCGAGCTGTAGAACACGACCGGTAGCGTCAGGGCCAGCGACAGCCAGAATCGGTCGCGGAACATCCCCGGGTCGTGCCCGGCATGCTTGTCGTGCCTGCCCTTGTCGTGTCCGCCGTGGTGCTGCGCCGCTCCCGGGTGGACGTCGTGTGCTCCGTGCTCGGGTTCGGCCACGGCAGTGTCGGTCCGGTGTCTCGTGCCCTCGTGCTGTTCCATCGGTGCGCTCCTCATGACCTGACCAAGCGTTCGATGGCCTTGGTCGCCTCGGTCACCTTGCGGTTCGCTTCTTCTTGGTCATCCCCGATGGCGGCCTCGGTCACACAATGTCGGATGTGCTCGTCGAGCAGACCCACTGCAAGCGACCGCAGCGCCGCCGACGTCGCGGAGATCTGGGTGAGCACGTCGATGCAGTACGTGTCCTCCTCCACCTGGCGCCGCAGTCCCCGCACCTGGCCTTCGATCCGGGCCAGCCGCTTCAGGTAGTCGTCCTTGTTCATCGCATAGCCCGCCATTGGTGCCACCTCGCTATATACCCTAGGGGGGTATAGTATAAGCAGGTGGACGCCCTGTCAACCCTGTCATTGTGAGGAGCCGCCGCGATGTCCACCGAGACTGTTTTGGCCCTGCTGTACGCTTGACAGGTTCGACTCTGCCGATCCACCGGGGGCCAGCCCGTGCTCGTCCGCCTCCTCCGCTTTCACCTGCGCCCCTACCGGCGCTGGATCTGGCTCGTGGTCGCGCTCCAAGCCGTTGGCACCATCGCCGCCCTTGCCCTCCCGAGCCTCAACGCCGACATCATCGACAACGGCGTCGTGACGGGCGACACGGGCTACATCCTCCGCATCGGTGCCGTGATGCTCGCCGTCTCGATCGTGCAGATCGCCTGCACCATCACCGCCGTGTTCTTCGGCGCCCGTACCGCCATGGCGTTCGGCCGCGACGTGCGGGCGCGCCTGTTCCACACCGTCGGCTCGTTCTCCGCCCGTGAGGTGGGGCGCTTCGGGGCGCCGTCGCTGATCACCCGCAACACGAACGACGTCCAGCAAGTGCAGATGCTGGTCCTCATGACGTTCACGATGATGATCGGCGCCCCGATCATGATGGTGGGCGGGGTGTTCATGGCGCTCCGTGAGGACGTCGGTCTCTCCTGGCTCGTCGCCGTGGCCGTACCGGTGCTGGCGGCGAGCATCGGTTTCATCGTCTCCCGCATGATCCCCGGCTTCCGGCTCATGCAGACCCGGCTCGACATGGTCAACCAGGTGCTGCGTGAGCAGATCATGGGGATCCGCGTCATCCGGGCGTTCGTGCGCGAACCGTACGAGACGGACCGCTTCGCAGGGGCCAACACCGACCTCACCGACGTCGCCATCACCGTGGGGCGGTGGATGTCGGCCATCTTCCCGGTGATCATGCTCGTGCTCAACGCATCGAGCGTCGCGGTGTTGTGGTTCGGCGGCATCCGCATCGACGAAGGCGCCATGCAGATCGGCGCCCTCACCGCCTTCCTCACCTACCTCATCCAGATCCTCATGGCGGTGATGATGTCGACCTTCATGGTGGTGATGTGGCCGAGGGCAGCGGTGTCGGCCGACCGCATCGGCGAGGTGCTCGACACCGCGTCTTCCGTGGTGCCGCCGAAGGACGGGATCACCGACGTCGCCGTTGCCGGGGAGCTCGATCTCGTGCACGTCGGCTTCACGTACGCCGGCGCCGCCGCCCCGGTGCTGTGCAACGTCAGCTTCTCGGCCCGCCCGGGCACGACCACGGCCATCATCGGCTCGACGGGGGCGGGCAAGACGACCCTCCTCAACCTCATTCCCCGGCTCTTCGACGCCACGGAAGGCGTGGTCTCGGTCGACGGTGTGGGCGTTCGCGACTACGAGCCCGAGACGCTGTGGTCCAAGATCGGCCTCGTCCCCCAGAAGGCCTACCTGTTCTCCGGCACCGTGGCCTCGAACCTGCGCTACGGCAAATCAGACGCCACCGAAGAGGAGATGTGGGAGGCGCTCGAGATCGCCCAGGCGGCGGACTTCGTGCGGGCGATGCCCGACGGCCTCGACTCCCCCATCGCCCAGGGCGGCACCAATGTCTCCGGCGGGCAGCGGCAGCGGCTCGCCATCGCCAGGGCGCTCATCCGCCGCCCCGAGATCTACCTGTTCGACGACTCGTTCTCCGCCCTCGACGTCGCCACCGATGCCCGGCTGCGACGGGCGCTGGAACCGGTGACGGCCGACGCCACCGTCATCATCGTGGCCCAGCGGGTGTTCACGATCACCGATGCCGACCAGATCGTCGTGCTGGAGGACGGTGAGGTGGTCGGTCTCGGCACGCACGACGAGTTGCTGGCGTCGTGCCCCACCTATGTCGAGATCGTCGAGTCCCAGCTCAAGGCGGACGTGGCATGACCGCCCCGAAGCAGATGAAGGAGACGGAGCGGATCCAGGGGCCGATGGGGCCGGGGCGGGGCCCACACGGGATGGGGATGGTGGGCCAGAAGTCGATCGACTTCGGCCCGTCGGCCCGCCGTCTGCTCGGCTATCTCCGGCCCGAGCTGCCCAAGATCGTGGCGATCATCATCGCCGCCATCACCAGCGTCTCATTGGCGGCCATCGGCCCCCGCGTGCTCGGCCGGGCCACCGACATCATCTTCGCCGGCGCCGTCGGCAAGACCCTCCCGGCCGGGATGACCAAGGCGCAGGCCATCGCCGCCGCCCAGGCTTCGGGCCAGGGCCGCATCGCCGACCTGCTGTCGGGCATCGACCTCGTCCCCGGGCAGGGCATCGACTTCACGGCGCTCGGTCGCGTGCTCCTGATCGTGCTGGGGCTGTACGTCGGCTCTGCTCTGCTCGGTTTCCTCCAGAACTACCTCCTGACCGACGTCGTGATGCACACGGTGCAGCGCATGCGGGCTCGGGTCGAGGACAAGCTGAACCGGGTCCCGCTGCGCTACTTCGACGGCCAGCCCAGAGGCGAGCTGCTGAGCCGGGTGACCAACGATCTCGACAACGTGTCCCAGACGCTCCAGCAGACGATGAGCCAGGTGCTCACCTCGCTGCTCACCATCGTCTTCGTCGTCGGGATGATGATCTGGATCTCGTGGACCCTCGCCATCATCGCCCTGGTGACCATCCCGGTCGGCATGGGCGTCGCCGGTGTGGTGATGAAACAGTCGCGCACCCGGTTCGTCGACCAGTGGCGGCGGACCGGGGCACTCAATGCCCAGGTCGAGGAGGCATTCACCGGCCACGCGCTCATGAAGGTGTTCGGCCGCCGGCGCGAGACAGAGGCCGCCTTCGAGACCGAGAACGAGGCGCTCTACAAGGCCAGCTTCATGGCCCAGTTCTTCTCCGGGCTGATCATGCCGATCATGATGTTCATCGGGAACCTCAACTACGTCGTCATCGCGGTGCTCGGCGGGTTGCGGGTGGCGAGTGGCACGATGACCCTCGGCGATGTCCAGGCGTTCATCCAGTACTCCCGCCAGTTCACCCAGCCGGTCACGCAGGTGGCGTCGATGGTGAACCTCCTCCAGTCGGGCGTGGCCTCGGCCGAGCGCGTGTTCGAGCTGCTCGACGCCGACGAGGAGGACGCCGAGGACGGCAAGGCACGCGCCGAGCAGGTGACCCACGGCCGGGTGAGCTTCGAGGACGTGTCGTTCCGCTACCTCGAGGACACGCCGCTGATCGAGGACCTGTCGCTCGGCGTCGAGCCCGGCCAGACCGTCGCCATCGTCGGCCCCACCGGCGCCGGAAAGACGACACTCGTCAATCTGGTGATGCGCTTCTACGAGCTCGACGGCGGCCGCATCACCCTCGACGGGGTCGACATCGCCGACATGAGCCGGGAAGACCTGCGCTCCCGCATCGGCATGGTGCTGCAGGACACGTGGCTCTTCCAGGGGACGATCGGCGACAACATCCGGTACGGGCGCCTCGACGCCACCGAGGACGAGATCCTCGCCGCCGCCCAGGCCACCTTCGTGGACCGCTTCGTCCACAGCCTCCCGGATGGGTACGACACGATCGTCGACGACGAGGGCTCGAACATCAGCGCAGGCGAGAAGCAGCTCATCACCATCGCCCGCGCCTTCCTCGCCAACCCGGCGTTGCTGATCCTCGACGAGGCGACGAGC
>DKBA01000204.1 GCA_002450985.1 Acidimicrobiia bacterium UBA6912 | reverse complement strand
CGGCGGCGACCGACCGGGGCATTCGTCCCTGGGAATACAACCGCCTAGCGTGCGGGTTTGCCCACCGGACCAGCAACGGCGCCCAACGCCGACATCGAGGCGGGCCGACACCGAACGGAGTGAGACAGTGGCAACCCTGAACCTGACCAAGGACACCTTCGAGCAGACCATCGTCGACAACGACATGGTGCTCGTCGACTTCTGGGCCGANNGAGTGGTGCGGCCCCTGCAAGATGTTCGGACCCGTGTACGAGAAGGTGTCGGAGCAGTATCCGGATGCCGTGTTCGCCAAGGTCGACACCGAGGCCGAGCCGGAGCTCGCCCAGTACTTCAACGTCAGGTCGATCCCGACGCTCATGATCTTCCGCGACCAGATCGGCATCTTCTCGCAGCCGGGTGCGCTGCCGGAGCCGGCGCTCACCAGCCTCGTCGAGCAGGCACAGTCGCTCGACATGGACGACGTCCGGCGCCAGATCGCCGACCACGAGGCCGCCGGGCACGACGGCCACGGCCACGACTGACCTTCGGTCCGACGACTTCGATCGAGCCGGGCTCTGCGCCCGGCTCGTTTGCGTGGTGGCCAGCCGGTGGCTGCGCCGTGCAGGCGCCCGTCCGTGCCGACCGACGACGGGACAGATTGGCGAGTCACACGCCGTAGCCTTGCCTCGATGAACGAGCGATACGACGCCGTCGTCGTCGGGTCCGGACCGAACGGGCTCTCGGCTGCGATCGAGCTCGCCCTCAACGACAAGCACGTCCTGGTCATCGAAGGCTCCGATGAGATCGGGGGCGGGACCCGGACGACCGAGCTGACGCTGCCCGGCTTCCGCCACGACGTGTGCTCGGCGGCGCATCCCTTCGGGCCGGCCTCGCCGTTTCTCTCCCGGCTCCCTCTCGACGAGCACGGGCTGCGGTGGATCACTCCGCCCGTCTCGGTAGCCCATCCCTTCGACGACGGCCCCGCCGCGATGCTGGAGGGGACCGTGTCGGCGACGGCCGCCGGTCTCGGCGACGACGAGCCGGCCTATCGCCGCGTCGTCGGCCCGCTCGCCGACGACGCAGACCCGATCATCGCAGGCAGCCTCGGGCCGTTGCTGCGCATCCCCCGTCACCCACTGGCGATGGCCCGCTTCAGCCTGTCTGCGCTGTTGCCGGCGTCCCGTTTCGCCGCCCGCTTCGCCACGGACCGCGCCCAGGGCCTGTTCGCCGGGCTGGCGGCCCACTCCGTGCTCCCCCTCGACCACGTCGCCACCAACGGTGTCGGCCTCGTCCTCGCCCTGGCCGGACATCGCAACGGCTGGCCCATCGCCGCGGGCGGATCGCACACGATCACCGACGCCATGGCGGCGTATCTCAGGACCCTGGGCGGTGAGATCCGCACCGGGTGGTGGGTGCGCTCGCTCGACGAGCTGCCCCCGGCCGACGCCACCCTCCTCGACGTCACGCCGGCCCAGCTCGTGGCCATGGCGGGCGACCGGCTCGGCGGCCGCTATGGGCGGCGCATGCGCCGGTGGCGCTACGGCCCCGCCTCTTTCAAGGTGGACTATGCGACGAGTGATCCGATCCCGTGGTCGGATCCCGCCGTTTCCCGGGCCGCCACGGTCCACGTCGGCGGCACGTTCGAGGAGATCGCCGAGAGTGAGCGTGCGGCGTGGGAGGGACGTGCTGCCGATCGTCCGTTCGTCCTCCTCACCCAGCCCACGCTGTTCGACCCGAGCCGCGCCCCGGANNCGGCGACGCCACCGAAGCGATCGACGCACAGATCGAGCGGTTCGCTCCAGGGTTTCGCGACACCATCCTCGCCCGCCACACCATGGGCCCCGCCGCCTACGAGGCCTACAACCCGAACAACGTGAACGGCACGATCGCAGGTGGCGCCGTCACTCTGCGCCAGCTCGTCGCCCGACCCCGGTTCTCTCCCGATCCCTATGCCACACCGATCGACGGCGTCTACCTGTGCTCGTCGGCCACGGCGCCGGGGGCGGGCACCCACGGTATGTGCGGCTTCCACGCCGCACGGGCCGCGCTGTCCGGGGTGTTCGGCATGGGCCGCCGCGTGCGCCCGCGCTGAATCTCATCGTCCCGCGTCGAGGTTGTATCGTGCGCCGACCTCATGCAGATCACGTTCCGCATCCACTACGCCACCGCCTACGGCCAGCGCGTCGAGCTGCTCGTCGACGACACGACCCCGACGCCGCTCGAGTGGGCGGGAGGGGGATGGTGGAGGGCGACCATCGACATGGCCCCTGGCGCCGCGTACCGCTATCGCGTCGTGCTCGGCGCGGAGGTCGTCGCCGTCGAGCTCGGGCCGGCGCGTACGACACCCGAGGTCGCAACACCGGTCACCGTCGTCGATAGGTGGCGGCTTCCCGACTCGTCCCGGCTGTCGCGACAGAGCGCCTTCTTCCGTCGCGCCCGGGGTTCGGTGTTTCCCGGCGGGGCGAGGACGGCGCCACCGGCGGCCGAGGTCACCTTCCGGCTCGTCGAACCCGCCGTGGCCGCGGGCCATCACCCTGCGGTCGTCGGCGCCGCCGCGGCGCTGGGCGCCTGGGACGTCACCCGCGCCGTGCCCCTCGAGCCCAGCCCGTACCCCTGGTGGGAGGCGCACATCGGGACCGCGGCAGGCGCCTACAAGTACGTGCTCCTCGACTCCACGGGCTCGGTGGCGGAATGGGAGGCCGGGCCGGACCGCATGCTCCCCGATCTCGAGGGCGCGGGCACGGTCATCGTCAACGACGACGAGATTCGCGGCCTCCCCGAGTGGCGGGGAGCGGGCGTGGCGATACCCGTGTTTGCGCTGCGCTCAGAACGCGACGTCGGCGTCGGCCAGTTCACGGACCTCGAGCAACTCGCCGACTGGGCCGCAGGCGTCGGACTCTCGGTGATCCAGCTCCTGCCGGTCAACGACACCGTGCTCCACCACGATTGGGACGACTCCTACCCGTACAACCCCACGTCCGTGCAGGCGCTGCACCCCCTCTACATCGACCTCGACGACATCGCCGGCGACGAGACGCTCCGAGCGAGGATCGAGGCGGCACGGCGAGAGGTGAACGACCTGCCGGAGATCGACTACGTGCGCGTCATGGAGCTGAAGTGGCAGCTGCTGCGGGCCGCATACGAGGCGGCGGCGCCGTCCCTCGACCACAACGACGCCTTCGCCGACTTCGTCGACCGCGAGTGGGAGTGGCTGGGGTCGTACTCTGCGTGGTGTGCGCTGCGCGACCGGAACGGCACCCCCGACTTCCGGGCATGGGGCGAGCACGCGGTGTTCGATGCTGCGACGGTGACGGCGATGGCGACGCCCGGCGCCGCCGCATACGACGACCTCCGCTTCCACTGGTTCGTGCAGTTCCACCTCCACCGCCAGCTCACCGGCGCCGCCGACTACGCCCGCAGTCGCGGCGTGGCGCTCAAGGGCGATCTGCCGATCGGAGTGGCTCCGGAGAGCGCCGAGGTGTGGACGATGCCGGATCTCTTCCACGTCGGCGCCCAGACGGGAGCGCCCCCGGATGCGTTCGCCGTGCGGGGACAGAACTGGGAGTTCCCCACGTACGACTGGGACCGCATGGCCGCCGACGGCTATCAATGGTGGCAGGCGCGCTTCCGGGCCCTCGCCCGCTACGTGGACGCGTACCGCATCGACCACGTGCTCGGCTTCTTCCGCATCTGGGAGATCCCGCGCTCCGCCGACGACGGTCTGCTCGGCTACTTCCGGCCGTCACTGCCGCTCGCAGAGGCAGAGGTGCATGCCGCCCTCGGCGACGTCGACGTCAGCCGGCTGGTGCGACCGCTGATCGATCCCGCCGGGANNGGACGATCGCACGGCCCTGCGACGGGCGGTGCTCGACGCCGCCGCCGAGGTCTTGCTCGTGGAGGTCGACGGCGGATACCAACCGCGCATCAGCTGGGAAGCCACGGAGCCCTACCAGAGGCTCACCCCCGACCAGCAGGTCCGCTTCGATGCGCTCGCCATCGACTTCTTCCACCACCGCCACACCGTGCAGTGGGAGCAGCAGGGTCGTACCACGCTCCCCGCGGTCGTCGCGGCGACCGATCTCCTCGCCTGCGGGGAGGACCTGGGGATGGTGCCAGACCTGGTGCCGAGACTCATGAACGAGATGGGGCTGCTCAGCCTCGAGATCGAGCGCATGCCGAAGCGGCTCGGAGCCTGGATCGCCGATCCTGCCGAAGCGCCGTACCTCTCCGTGGTCAGCCCGAGCACCCACGACACGACGACGATCCGGATGTGGTGGGAGGAGGATCGGGCGTTGATCGACCGCTACTGGCGAGAGGCCCTCCGCGAGGAGGGCGACCCGCCGGCAACGGCCACTCCCGCCGTCTGCGAAGCCATCGTGCGCCGCCAGCTCGCCTCCCCCGCCATGCTCTGCGTCATCCCGATGTCGGACCTGCTCGCCATCGACGGCGAATTGCGACGGCCGGAGATCGCAACAGAGCGCATCAACGACCCGGCGAACCGCCACAACAAGTGGCGCTACCGCCTCCAGCTCAGCCTCGCCGACCTTGCGGCCGCCGGCGGTTTCAACGAGCGGCTGCGGACCATGATCCGCGAGCACGCTCGCTGACCTGCCGTCAGAGCACCCTGCGAACGCCGGGAACGAGGGTCAGCAGCCAGGCCAGCACGAAGGACAGGCCGATGCCCAGCGGGGCCACGATGAGGAACTTGACCTCGGGACCGATCCCGACGTCGCGCAGCGCAACGGCGAGCGCGACGAGAACCGGAGCCTGGAGCACGTAGGCGCCGAACGCAGCCCGACCGGCCGCGCCGGCGAGAGGACCCGCGACGCGGCGGCGGGCCTGGAAGCGGGCGAGCAGCCACACCGCCAGCGCCACGGCGATGACGCCTTCGGCGGCCGCCACCACGGCTGCCTGCCACGTCCATCCACCGGCAAACGGGTCGAGGGACTCGCTGCTCGCTGCGAAGGCCGCCACCATCACCGCCGCGCCGGCGATCGCCCATCGACCGGCCGACCTGCGGAGGCGCTCCGGCACCGGATCGAGCCAGCCGTGCTCGGCGGCGAGGATCCCGAGGGCGAACAGCCCGATGCATTGGGGCCATTGCCACACGTGGATCACCAGGAACTGGCGGGAGTCGATCGGGAACGGGAAGCGGACGGCGAACGTGACCACGGCGATGGCCGCACCGAGCGCCACCAGGAAGACGGAGCGCAGCGTGACCGGCCGGTCGGTGAGGGGACGGACCGCACGGTATGCGGCGTAGACCGCGGAGAACAGGAGGAGTGCAGCGACGAACCACAACGGTCCCGGGTCCAAGTCCGGAATCCGATCGGAGAGCGTGGTGAGCAGCGACCCGTCGAACCCGTTGCTCATCCAGTCGAGGGACGGGTAGATGAGGAGCAGGTACGCGGCGAGCGGCAACCCGAGTCTCACCATCCGATCCGAGATGAAGCGCACCAGCCCCTTCCGCCGCAGCGATCCGGGGGTGAGCATGCCGGCGATGAGGAAGAACATCCCCATGGCGAACAGGGACCCGAGCGCCACGAAGAGCCCGGCAACGACGTTGAACGGATCGCTCGTCGACGGCTCGTTGTACTTCCAGGTCCCGACGTCGCCGTACGTGATGAAGGCGTGACCGAGGATCACGGCGGCGACGAGCAGCACCTTGAGGCTGTCGAGGTAGGCGCGGCGAGCCGGAGCGGGTGATACGGCGGCCGGCGGCGCGGCCGCCGCGACGGAAGCGTCATGGACCACCGGAACCAACGACGGCGCCATGTCACGCCACCCCCAGTCCACCGGCGCAGCCCATCTGCGTCCGGCGGCTCCATCATCTACTGGGCGGTGCGTCGCCGCACCAGTGCCGATGGTCACGACTTGGCACGGGGCCCGGCGGGCCTTCGGAACCGGCCACTGGTAGCGTCGCCGTCGTGCCTACTCCCCTCAAGGACCTGGTCGACCGAGCCGTCGTGGAGGACCTGGCGGCACGCTTCGCCGCCGCCTCCCCCGGCTTCGACTCATGGTCATTCACCGCCGCCGTGATGGCGGATCTGCCCGCCCTCGAGTTGAAGGACCGCATCGCCGCCATCGCCCGCGGTCTCGCCGCCGGTCTGAATGCCGACTACCGCACCGCACTCGACACCGTCGTGACGGTCGCGGTCGCCGAGCCGGCAGTCGGCGGCTTCGCCGCATGGCCGCTGTGCACCTTCGTCGAGCTCTTCGGCGTCGACGATCCCGAAGCGTCGCTCTCTGCGATGGAGCACCTCACGAAGCGTGCGAGCTGCGAGTTCGCCATCAGGCCGTTCCTGCTCGAGCACTGGGATCTCGCCTACGCCCGGCTCACCTGCTTCGCCGGCCACGAGGACCACCGGGTGCGCCGGCTGGCGTCGGAGGGAACGAGGCCACGACTCCCCTGGGCAACCAGGGTGCCGCGGCTGATCGACGACCCGCACCCGGGTCTCGANNAGGTCGTGGAGTTCACCGTCGCGCCGGAGTGCGTCGAGATGGGCGACCGCATCGTGCTCACTGCATCGCTGCGATCGACTGCGGATGTGTCCCAGCGTCTCGTCGTCGACTTCATCATCCACCACGTCACGGCGACCGGCGGGGCCTCGCCAAAGGTGTTCAAGTGGACCACCATCGACCTCGGGGCGGACGAGACGGTGACACTCAGGAAGCGCAGGCAGATCGTTCACGCGTCGACCCGCACGTACTACGCAGGGCGTCACACGGTCGAGCTGCAGGTCGCCGGTGCCGTGGTTGCGACGGCGGGTTTCGACGTCGTCGTCTGACCGGACCTCCGAGCGCGGTTTACCGCAGCGCCGGAGGAGTCTCCGATCAGCCGGGCGCCTCGCCCGTCACCAAGTCGGCGATGAGCCGCTGCGCCGCTTCGACGTTCGGGGCCTCGACGAACACCCTCGTCACCACCGCCCCACCCAGCATGGCCGGATCGGTCTCGACCGTGGCGGGGATGCCCGCCTCCTCGAGGCGCGACCATGCCGCCTCGGCGGTCGCCCGCTCCTTCAGCTCGGCGACGGGCACCAGGCGGGGCCTGCGAAACCGATCGAGCCAGCTCACGCGTCGCTGCCGCCGGTGAAGTTCCAGCCGGCCAATCGCACGGTGGGGGCATGGACCAGAGCCGACCCGAACTCGGAGTCGGCCCAGCGGGCGTCGTCGCCGAGCCCCAGCACCCTGCCCGGCCCGAGCGCGGCGAGGAACGACTGGGTGAAGCGCATCCCGGTGACGGCACCCGTGATCCGGCCGTTCTCGATCATGAACGTCCCGTTCCGGGTGAGGCCGGTGACGGCCATCGTCTTCGGATCGAGGACCCGGCAGTAGTTGAAGGTCGCCACATAGAGCCCCCGATCGACGGCGGCGATCAGATGCTCGACCGCCGTTGCCCCGCCACGGAAGAACATGGTCGTCGGGAACGGACCGAAGACCTCGCTTCCCGGGACCGCATGTCCCGTCGACTCGACGCCGGCCTTCTGAGCGGTCCTGCGGTCGTGGGCGACGTTCTCCGCCACCCCGGCGGCGATGAGCGGGAGACGGCGTCGCGGGGTTCCCTCGCTGTCGAACCCGAGGGCGATGGCGCGCCGATCGGTGACGTCGTCGACCAGCTCGACGCGCTCGTCGAACTGCTGCTCGCCCAACGCGACGAAGGACTGCCCCTCGGCGTGCGCCTTGGCGTTGAAGCCGTAGAAGGCGAGGAAGACGGCGATCGAGGCGACGCACTCGGGAGCGAGCACGACCTCGTACTCCCCCGGCTTGATGTCGTACGCATCCGCACCGCGGCGGGCGCGCCCTGCAGCGAGCTCACCCACCGACGCAGCATCGAGGTCGCCGGCCCGCACCGAGGTCGCATGCCCTGAACCGGCAGACGTGTCGGTCTGGTGGATGCCGTCGAGCGTCGCCTGGGTGTACCGCCCCTCGCGGCGCACGCCGGCCGAGTTGGCAAACGCAACCTCTGTGCCCTGGGTGGAGCAGTAGCCGGCGGCGCGCATACCCGGCCCGGCGGCCACGAAGTCGGCCACCATCGCAGCGCGAGACGCAGGCGAGGCGTCCGCCGTCGCGGGATCGAAGTGGTCGACATCGGTCCCCGGTCCCGGCGCCGAGAGCCCTGGCCAGCCCTCGTCCACGGGTTGCAGCAACGCGCGTGCGAGCGACTCGTCGACGAACCGGCTCAACGCCTCCCGGTTGGTGTTCGTGGTGGTGCCCGACACCACACGGCCGTCCACCGCGAGCCGCAGCGAGACCGTGTCGCCCTCCTCGCCGACGTTCTGGTGGATGAACGAGTTGGCGAACCGAGTGAGCGCCAGGTTGCCGCCGGTGACTCGCACCTCGACCTGGGCGCGATCTCCGACGAGCGCCAATACCTCTTCGGCCAGTGCCATCCGCTCGCTCATGCCTTCACCCCCACGCGCACGCCGTCGAACCGGGCGGGGGCGGCCGAGTGGCCGGTGTGGGCCACCTGCATCGGCTGGCCCTTCCCGCAGTTCGGGGTGCCCCAATGGATCCACTCGTCGCCGCCGGCCAGCATGTCGAGCCTCCCCCAGAACTGGGGGGTGATGCCGGTGTAGGTCGGGTTGCGCAACATGCGACCGAGCGCGCCGTCCTTCACCTCCCAGGCGATCTCGCAGCCGAACTGGAAGTTGAGCCGCTTGTCGTCGATGGACCAGGACCGGTTCGTCGCCATGTACACGCCGTCCTTCGTCTCGGCGACGATCTCGTCGAGTGACGAGTCGCCGGGGAGCAACCCCACGTTCGTCATGCGCACCATGGGCAGCCGGTTGAAGTTGTCGGCACGCACCATCCCGCCCGGCGGGAGGCCGGCGATGGCCGCCGAGTCCCTCCCGGAGAGCACGCCGACCCACGTGCCGTTCTCGACGATGGCGACCCGCTGGGCGGCGGTGCCCTCGTCGTCGTACCCGAACGTGCCGAGCGCCCCCGGCAGGGTGGCGTCCGCGGTGATGTTCATCAGATCGGACCCGTACCGATGGGAGTTGAGCTTGGCGAGCTCGAGGTGGGAGGTCCCGGCGAACGCCGCCTCCCAGCCGAGGATGCGGTCGAGCTCGATGGCGTGCCCCACCGACTCGTGGATCTGGAGCGCGAGCTGCGAAGCCTCCAGGATGAGCTGCTTCTCGCCCTCTTCCACCTCGGGTGCGGTGAGCAAGGCGGCGGCCTCCTCGGCCACACGCTGGGCATTGCCGGGGAAGTCCCACTTGCGGATGACCTCGTAGCCGCCCGTCTCGAACTGCCCGAACGATTGGGGATATGAGCGGCGCTGCGTCTCCCGCTCGCCGACCGCCGTGGCGTCGTACCCGCCGCCAGACTCGACGAGCCGTTGATGGATCCGGTGCCCCTGGGAGGAGACGAACCACTTGTCGGTGACCCAGAAGGTCAGGTTCGCCCTGGCGAGCGCCACGCCGGCGACGGCCTCCATGGTGCCGGTGACGTCGACGAGCAGATCCACCTTCTCGGAGAGCGGCACGGAAAAGGGATCCTCGTCGTGGGGGGTGACGTAGGTGTCGGTCACGACCGGGACGTCGGCGAGCTCGAGCGGCGGTCCGGGCACCGTCGCCGATGCCTTGGCGATCTCAGCCGCCATCGCGCCTGCCCTGCGGGCATCATCGTCGGTCAGCTCGGCGGTTGCGTAGAAGCCCCACGACGACCCGATCAGGGCACGGACCCCGACCCCTGCCGTCTCGGTGCGGTCGACGGACTCGACGGCCCGGTTGAGCACGTCGATCGATTCCGTCGTGGCGATCACGACCCGGGCGTCTGCATATGCCGCACCGGCCGCGAGTGCGCCCTCGACGGCGGCCACCGCATAGTCGAACACGGTTTGCCCTCCCTTTCGGTGGAACAGACGGATGCTAGGGCGATGCCTCCACGGTCGCGGCGACCCCGGCGCAGAGCCGCGTGACGGTGACGAATGGCCCTGGCGCCCGCCGAAACGCCCGGGTACGAACGAAGAGTCCCCTACGAAGGATCCCCCCGGCGTGAAGATGCGGCACTGGCTGTGGTCGACGGCCGCGACCGCGCTCCTCGTAGCCGGCCTGGGCGTGCTCATCACCGAGGTCTACCCCTGGGCGCGCTGGACCGAGGACTTCTTCCCAGGCAGCCCGCCGAACCTCAGGCTCGAGCCACAGGCATGGGAGGTCTCGGACGACAGGCTGCGCTTCGCCGTGGTCGGGGACACCGGCACGGGAGGTCGCAACCAGATGGCGGTCGCCAGAGCCATGGCCGAGGCCTATGCGGAGACACCGTACGGCGTGGTCATCCACGTGGGCGACATCTCGTACTACGGGTCCGTGGCCGATAGGTGGGAAGAAGTGTTCGTGCAGCCCTTCGGCCCGTTGCTCGACGCCGGCGTCCGGTTCGAGGTCGCCGTCGGCAACCACGAGCTCGAGGAGGAACCGACTCCAGAAGCGAACGCGGAGATCGCTGCGGAGCTCGAGCGCACCGGTGCCGAGGGTCGGTACTACGTGGCCTCCCACGGTCCGGTCGACTTCTTCATCATCGACTCCTCGACGCCGCAGATCCGGGGCGTGGCAGCCGAAGAGCAGCTCGCATGGCTCGACGCCACTCTCGCCGCATCTACGGCTCGATGGAAGGTGGCGGTGCTCCACCACCCCCCGTACGCGTCGGGGCCGAAGCGGGGGTCCAACCTCCCCGTGCGTGAGGCGGTGGAGCCCCTGTTCGTGGAGCACGGAGTCGACCTCGTGCTCACCGGGCACGACCACTTCTACGAGCGCTCCACGCCGCAGCGCGGCATCACGTACATCGTCAGCGGTGCGGGCGCCAAGGTCTCCCCGACCGGCTCGAGCGACTTCACCGCAATCGCCGCCTCAGAGCTGCAGTTCATGCTCGTCGCCGTGCGCGGCGACACCATGCACCTCCAGTCGATAGGGGCAGACGGCACCGTGATCGACGACTTCACCATCGTCGAGGGGCAGCCATGACCGCCTCCGCCCGGGCAGCCTCTGTCGTGTTTGGCGGGGCGATCTTCCTGGTCGCAGCCGTGCCGACCGCGCTCCTGCTGGCGGCGTTGTATGCCGGGGCGGTGGGCGATGCGCCACGGCGAGGCCTCGGCGTGATGGGCGGCGCCGTGCTCGCGCTCGTCGCACTGGTCGCAGGACGTGCGCTGCTCGTGGGACTGCGCCGCGCCGCATCGGACCCCGATCGAACATCCGTCGATGCCTGGGTGGCCGCGTACGTCGGTACCGCCGTGCTCGTCGTGGGCACGTTTGCGATCCCCGTCCTCATGGTCGTGGCCATGGTGAACAGCGATCGTGCCGTGGGCGACAGCGGGGCATGGTTCTTCGTCATCTGGACGGCGGCCCACGCCGTCGTGGTGGCGGCCGCGCTGGGGGCGGCGAGGCTCGCGTTCGGAGGACGAGCCACCGCCCCCACGAGCCCGGACCGTTCCGAGCCGCCCGCGGAGGCGGCCGCCGGCTGACACAGGGATCGGTCGTCCTGCCCCCCTCACGTGGGAGACTCGTCCCATGAGCACCCACGAGCACGGCTGGCCCGGCGAGTACGTGTACTGCCCGATGTGCGCCGCACCACTCGAGCGTGTTCTGCTCTCCGGTGAGCCTCGCAATCGGTGTCCTTCCTGTGGCTTCGTTCACTGGCGCAACCCCGGCGTCGGCGCCGCCGTGGTGGTGCGCGACGATGCCGGCCGCATCCTGCTCGTCCGCCGCGCGCCCGGCGCCACCCGCGCCGGACTGTGGTCGGTGCCGGCAGGTTTCGTGAACTACGGGGAGGAGGTGCGCGCGGCGGCCGCTCGAGAGCTTCGCGAGGAGACGGGCATCATCGCCGAGGTCGGGAAGCCCGTCTTCGTCGCGTCGAACTTTCACGATCCGGCGAAGCTCACCGTCGGCGTGTGGTTCGAAGGAACTGTCATAGGCGGCACGCTCGAAGCAGGAGACGACGCCGACGACGCCCGCTTCTTCTCGCTCGACGACCTGCCGCCTCTTGCGTTCGAGACCGACATCGAGCTGCTCACGCGGCTGCGGAACGCCGACGGGCCCTGACCCGGCGTCGCTGGTAGCTTTCGGTTGCGTGCAGGAGGAGGANNTCGACGCCGCCGCTGCGGACGAGATCGTGTCCGTGATCGAGCAGTGCCCGAGCGGGGCCCTCCGCTACACCCTTCCGGACGGGCCGCCCGAGCAGCCCGACCCACGCACCACCATCGTTCCGTGGCCGAATGGTCCCCTCTGGGTACGCGGCGACGTGGAGGTGCGGGACCGCCACGGCAACCTCTTCCGCGCCGGGCCCCGCATGGCGCTGTGCCGCTGCGGCACGTCGCAGAACCAGCCTTTCTGCGACATGTCCCACGTCGAGGCCGGGTTCCGTGACTACCCCAAGGTCGTCACCGAGGCCCGAGACGGCGCAGAGAACCCGAGCGACATCGGACCCACCTCCGAAGGCTGAGCCGTCGCCCGGCACGGGCATGTCGGCAGTACCCCATACCGATGCCTTCGACACCCCATGGCGTCCGACGGATCGACACGTAGCCTGACACCCGTCGCGACCAGGCGACGACCGCGCGCTCGAGGGTGTGCTGCGCGGGAGGGGGATTCGGCGCATCGACTCGAGCAGGGCGCCGGCGAGAGGGGGACACGTGGGACGATTGGGCAGGAGACGAGGGCTTGCGGCGATGCTGGCCGCAGGTCTGTTGATCGTGGGCATCGCGCCGGGTGCGGGCGCCGATGAGCCCGTGTTCGAGCCGAACCCGCACCCGCACAGCGTGGTGGTCGACTGGATCGACGCCATGCTGTATGCGATCGAGCTCAACCCGCCGGCACCGACTGCGACGACGTGGCGCATGTGGGTGGTCGCCTCCTCGATGTTCGACGCGTGGAGCGCGTACGACGCCGAGGCGCTCGCCACCCAGAGCGGGTGGGATCTCAAACGTGCGGCGCGCGCACACGCACCGGGCAGCGCAGACGTCGCCATCAGCTATGCGGCGCACCGGGCGTTGACGTTCACGTACCCGAACCAGGCGGGTCTGTTCGACCAGGTGCTGGCCGATCGGGGCCTCCCGAAGACCGACACGCTCGACGTGGGAACCCCGGCAGGGCTGGGCAACACTGCCGCGCAGGCCGTGATCGACGCGCGGGTCGCAGATGGCTCCAACGCACTCGGTGGCTTCGTGCAGATCACCTCGGCGACCTACCCAGAGTTGTACTCGCCGACGAACAGCGCCGATCCTGCGGCACCCGACTCGCTGTGGGGGCCCGACTACGACCCGAGCTACTGGACGCCGCTGCGAGTCCCGACGGGAACCGTCCACGACGCCGAAGGCAACCCGATCGCGGACCCGAACGATCCGACGTCGTATGTCGACCAGAGATTCCTGACGCCGCACTGGGGCGCCGTGCAGCCGTTTGCGCTCACGTCGGGTGACCAGTTCCGTCCCCCGGCTCCCCCGCACCTGGGATCTCTCGAGCCGTACACCGACTCCCTCGGCGTGACATCCACCAACGATGCCGCCTTCCGCAGCCAGGCCGCCGAGATCCTCGACTACAGCGCGGCGCTCACCGACGTGCACAAGATCATCGCCGAGTTCTGGGCTGACGGTCCGCACACGTGGACGCCGCCCGGTCACTGGGTACAGCTCGCCATCGGCGTCTCGCTGCGCGACCACCACACGACGGCTCAGGACGTCGAGATGTTCATGGCGCTCACCGGCGCCGTGCTCGACGCCGGCATCTCGGCGTGGGAGGCGAAGCGGGCCTACGACTTCGTCCGTCCCGCGACGGCGATCCCCTACCTCTACGCCGGCCAGCAGGTGCAGGCCTGGGGCGGCCCCGATCATGGGACCGAGTGGATCGACGGAGCCGACTGGCAGCCGTACCAGTCGTCGACCTTCGTGACCCCGCCGTTCGCGGAGTTCACGTCGGGTCACAGCACGTTCAGCCGTGCATCGGCCGAGGTGCTGACCGCGTTCACGGGAAGCGACGCCATGTACGACGGCGTGACCAGGCTCGGTCGCGACTACGACGGTGACGGCGTCGAGGACCTGTTCGGCCAGCACATCGCCGTTCCCGGCACGATGCTCTTCGAGGACGGCCCTGCCCAGACGGTCGTGCTGCGGTGGGACACGTTCCTCGAGGCGGCCGACGAGGCGGGCATCTCGCGTCGCTACGGAGGCATCCACTTCCAGGACGGCGACCTCCGGGCACGTGAGGTCGGCCGGCAGGTCGGACAGCAGGCCTACCAGTGGGCCGAGCTGCACTTCGATCCGTTCGGCGAGATCGCCGCGACGGTCGCCGAGCTCGCCGACTCCCGAGACCTGAGCCGCGGCGCCCTGCGCAGCCTCACGGCCATCATCCTGGAGGCCGAGCGGTCGTTCCTGAACGGCCGCGGGCAGGCGGGGTGCAACATGCTCGACACGTTCGACCTCGTCCTCGAAGGCAAGAAGCGCAGCGGCGTGGGACCGGTCGCCTACGAGCGCCTGGACCGGCAGGTGACACTGGTCGACTCGTCGCTCTGCGGCTGAGGAGGCCTCCCCCGGATGAGCTCGCGGGGCGGCGCCGGCATGGCGCCGCCCCCGGCGACTCCGTCGCCACGCGGGTGATCCGGATTGGGCCGATCACCCCGTGTCAATGGGGTGATCGGCCCATTGACCAGATCCCGACGGTCTTCTTAGCCTGCCGCACGGGCCGCTGGGACGGCCCGTGAACAGCACCTCACAGGGTGCGACGGGGAGGTGCCATACCGGGGGGTGTGGCGCATTACAGGAGGGGGATCTCGTGGTGACGCGTGTGTCTGGTCGGATGCACGGCGTTCGGGCGCGGCTGCATCGGCGCCCGACCGGCGTGACGGGGGGCGGCGCCATCGCCGCACCCGGGGTGAGGAGAAGCCGGATCGTCGTTGCGCTGGTGGCGCTGACATTGGCTCTCGCCTTGGTGACGGTGCCCCGCGCCGAGGCGCGACCCGCTGCCGGCCCGTCGGTCACCCTGCTCAGCAATGCCGACTTCGCGTACGGGACCTACATCGTCGACAAGCCGGGCACCTATCGCCTGACCGAGGACATCAGCTTCAACCCGAACTCACCGGCGCAACTCACCGCCGACGTGGCGAACGGCACGATCCCGGGATGGGTGGCGGGCGCCCTTGGCTGGCCGAGCCCGGTCGATGCCTATCACTCGGGATTGCCGCTGTTCACGCAGTTCCTGCCAGGCGGAACGAGCGACTTCAGCCCGGGCGGGCCGATGGATGCGCAGTACGACCCCGCGGCGTATGGCATCGGATTCTTCGCCGCCATTGCGGTGACCGCCGATGACGTCGTGATCGACCTCAACGGCCACACCATCGAGCAGAGCGCCGAGCATGCGCTCCTCCAGCGGTTCTTCGCCGTGATCGAGCTGGCCGATCAACCCTTCATCCCCGCTCAAGGCCCGCACGATTTCGGCGAGGGCATCGACGCTGCGAAGCGGATCACGATCAAGAACGGCACGATCGGCCGCAGCTCCCACCACGGCATCCACGGCAACGGCAACGAGGACATCACGATCAGCAACGTGTCCTTCGATGGGTACGAGGTCGGTGCCGTCGCTCTCAACGGGGTGCGGGGGCTCACCGTGAAGAACGTCTCGGCGACGAATCGCAAGGACGTGCCGGTGCTCGGGACCTTCTCGTCGGCGATGTTCATCAAGGCGTACATCGACGAGCTGGCACGCAACGGCTCGCCGACGACACTGACCGTCAACGGCCAGGTGCTGGACGTCTACGACATCCAGGCGGCGCTGCGTGACTCGATCAACAACACGCACGCAGACCTGATCGCCAACCCGAACATCGTCGACGGGCGAGCCCAGATCGACCCGGCGACCCATCCCGTCGAGTACGGGGTGTTCCACAACCGGCTCGGCCTGCTCGACGGCAACTCGTACTCGTTCCTGGTCAACCCCTTCGGCGTCGCCGTGGACGGCTTCCCGCACACGCCGGCCGACGCGGTGCGGTCGGAGGACATCGTGTTCCATAACGTCAGGGTCTACGACCAGAAGGCGTTCATCAACGAGGTCCCGGCGATCAGCGTCGGCGGGGTGGCGGCGATCGACCCGGTGGGGGCGGTGTTCCAGATCCGCAACCTGAACCCGCTCACGGGTGAGCCGGTCACGATCTCCAGCACCACCGACTACTACGCCCGCTACACCGGCAACCCGGTGGCCAACGCCCAGGCGTTCGTCGCCAAGGCGAAGGCGAACGGCGAGTTCGACGGCTCCAACCTCAGCACCAAGCGGGTGAACATCCCGGCCAACGTGCTGGCGTGGGTGGAGGGCGCCCGCGGCTACCGGACGCTGACCCAGGCCGGTGTCGAGTACGTGTGCAACGGCGACTCGATGTTCCACGTCAACAAGGGCGTGATCGCCTTCAAGATCGACGGGGCAACGGGCGTGACCATGACCGGCACGAGCGTGAGCGGGCTCGAGAACCTCGGCGAGGCGGGATCGTCGATGTGCGGCGATTACAGCGACGGCGTGTCGCACCCGAAGTCGACCCTGCTCGGGTACGGCGGCGCAGAGGTGCGCGGCTACACCTTCGCCGGCAGCCACGACGTGACGGTCATGCGCAGCTCGGCGTCGGGTCTGTGGAGCGCTCATGGGTCGGCAATCGGCTTCGACGTGATGACCGACAGCTCGGAGATCCACCTGTACCAGGACAGCATCTCCGGCGTGTCCGCCGGGATGGGCGGGCCCAATCCCCCGAGCAGCCCGACGGCCGCCCCGCGGGCGATCGGGTTCCACGCCGGCGCGGAGTCGGGCTACGTCGAGATCGTGCGGGGATGCGCCACCGACATGTGGGGCGTCGACGGCGCCTACGTGCTCGACGAGTACTCCGGCTACGTGGAGATGACCTCACCCTGTAACTGAGGGGCACGACCGGAATCACTTGGGGGGCGGTCCGCTGCGGCGGGCCGCCCCCTCGGGTTTCGTGGAGGCGCTCGCGGGAGACGTGCGACAATGCCCCCGTGAGCGACACCTTCACCAAGCCCGAGATCGACCATCGCATCACCGACGATGGCGACCACGACCGGTTCGCCCACTACGTGCGCAAGGCCGACATCGTGCGCGCCAACGTGGAGGGCGTGCCCGTCGTTGCGCTGTGCGGAAAGAAGTGGATCCCGAACCGCGATCCGAGCGGGTACCCGGTGTGCCCGACCTGCAAGGAGATCAAGGCGCGTCTTCGCGGCGGCTGATCCCTCGTCATGGACCAGATAGGCTCGGCGACGATGACCGAGGCCTACTTCTCGACCCGTGATGGCTCCTGGTTCACCCCCACCGGCTACGCGAGGGGGCCGTGGGACGTGGATGCCTGCCATGCCGGACCGCCCACCGCGTTGATGGTGCGGGCGCTCGAGCGTCTCGTTCCCACCCAGCGACTCGCCCGCATCACCGTCGAGCTGATGCGCCCCATCCCGATGCGCGGCTTCCGAGTGCAGGCCGAGGTCCGCCGGCCGGGGCGCTCCGTGACCTATACCGAGGCCGAGATCTTCGACGAGGAGCGTGTGCTGGTGCGGGCCTACGGGATGCACCTCCGCACGTTGGAGGACCTCCCATGCTCGACGGCGCCGTTCGAGGTGCCCAGCTTCTCGGATGCCGTGCCCGGACCCTTCCCGATCCACACGTCGCGGCACGCCGAGCAGGCCTTCGCCTCCTCGATCGAGGTGCGCTACGACCCTGCGTACTCACGAGGCACGGGCGGTCACACGTGGATGTGGGCGCGGAGCAAGGTGCCGATCCTCCCGGACGAGGAGCCGTCCGGTTTCCAGCGCATCTGCCCGCTCGCCGATTCCGGCAACGGGATCAGCTACAACGACTACCTCGACCGGGTGCTGTTCGTGAACACCGACCTGCTGGTCTCGCTCGTGCGCCAGCCGGAGGGTGAGTGGTTCTGCTCGAAGGCCATCTCCCACTGGCAGCGCGACGGCACCGGGGTCGCCGACGCCGAGCTCTTCGACACCTCCGGCCCCGTCGGCCGCGCCACCCAGAACCTGTTGCTCGACCCCGCAGGCTGAGCGGCCAGGGTCGACCCGACCAGTCAGTCGGCTCCGGCTACCAGACCCAGGGAGATCAGTTCTTCGAGGCCGATCGATTGGCGGGCCAGGACGATCCCGCCGGCATCCCGAATGGCATCGCGGAGCGGGATGAGCCAGCGATGCTCGACCACCAGCACCAGGGCGGCGCTGCCGTCGGGGAGGTCCTCGAGAATGTCTTCCGCGATCGCGCCGGCCATGCCAACGCCCGTCGCGGCCTCGGCACCCACCTCGGCACCCACCTCGGCACCCAGATCCTCGTCGGCGATGGCACCGATGACGGCACCAATCACGGCACCCAGCATCTCACGCTGTTCGTCCTCCAGGTCTGAGACCTGCACCATCAACGCCTCATCGCCTTCGCGCTCGACGAAGACGGCGTTGATGATCCGAATGACACCAACGTCGCTGAGCAAGGCGAGCTCATCTGCGATCCGGCCTTCGAGGCGACCCGTATCCGGGAACCCCAAGACAACCATCTGAATCGGGCCAATCGACATGTTCGTGACTCCTCCGTCGCTGATCGAGGGCATCGGGCCAACACCGCGGCCGAGAATCGAGGCCACGGCTGCCGACGCGACGATACCCCGTCCCGGCCTCGCAACGGCAACTAGGGTCCGGCACACACGAGGAGAGGGTGCTGTGACCGCACGAACCGCCTACCGCACCTGCCCGCTCTGCGAAGCGACCTGCGGGCTGGAGATCACCGTCGAAGACGAGCAGGTCAAGGTCATCAGGGGCGACCAGGACAACCCCTTCTCCCGCGGGTTCATCTGCCCCAAGGGCTCGACGCTCGGCCGGCTGCGCGACGACCCCGACCGGCTGCGGCGTCCCCTCATCCAGCGCAACGGCGCCCACGAAGAGGCGAGCTGGGACGAGGCGTTCGCCGAGATCGCCGAGCGGCTGGGGGCGGTCCGGGACGCTCACGGCGACAACGCCGTCGCCGTCTACATCGGCAACCCCAACGCCCACTCCTTCCAGAACTCGCTCGCCCTCAAGCCGCTCCTCAAGGCGCTGCGCACCCGCAACGTCTTCTCGGCGTCGACCGTCGACCAGATGCCGCGCCAGGTGGCGTGCGCCTTCCTCTTCGGNNTACGAGTCGAACGGCTCGCTGGCGACGGCGCCCGACTGGCCTGGCCGCCTCGAAGCCATCAGGGAACGGGGTGGCAAGGTCGTGGTCGTCGACCCGCGACGAACGAAGACTGCGCAGAACGCCGACGAGCACATCGCCATCCGCCCCGGCACCGACGCCGCGTTGCTGATGGCGATGATCAACGTGGTCTTCGAGGAGGGACTCGTCGATCTCGCTCATCTCGACGGCCACGTGTCGGGCATCGACGAGGTCGCCGCGGCGACCGTGCCCTTCGCACCCGGGGCCGTGGCCGCCTGGACTGGCGTGGATCCCGGGACGATTCGCCGCATGGCACGGGAACTGGCCTCAGCCGAAGCCGGCTGCGTGTACGGACGCATCGGCACCCACACCGTCGCCTTCGGCACCCTCGCCGCCTGGGCCGCCGACGTGCTCAACGTGCTGACCGGCAACCTGGACCGGCCGGGCGGGGCGATGTTCGCCTCCCCGATCCACGAGCGCACCACACGCAGCCATCGCGCCTTCCAGCCCGGCCGGTGGCGGTCGCGGGTGCGCAACCTGCCCGAGGTCTTCGGTGAGCTGCCGGCCGCGACGATGGCCGACGAGATGCTCACGGACGGCGAGGGGCAGGTGCGGGCGCTCCTCACCGTCGCCGGCAATCCCGTCCTCACCACGCCCGATGCTGCCCGGCTCGACGAGGCGCTCGGTGGGCTCGACTTCATGGTGTCGGTCGATCCCTACCTCAACGAGACCACGCGCCACGCCGACGTCATCCTCCCCCCGCCGCCTGCGCTGGAGAAGTCGCACTACGACCTCGCCTTCCAGGTGCTGGCGGTGCGCAACTACGCCATGTACTCGCCGCCCGTCTTCCCCGTGCCCGACGCTGCCATGGCCGAGTTCGACATCCTGGTGAAGCTCACCGGCGTCGCCATGGGCTTCGGGGCGGCCGCCGACCCGGTGATGCTGTTCGACGCCGCCATCGCCCAGCAGGTCGGGGCGGCGGTCAACGACCCGCAGTCGCCGATCCACGGCCGTGACCCCGCACAGATCCTCGCCGAGCTGGCGGCGTGGGACGGCGCCGAGAAAGGACTCGACCTCACCATCCGTCTCGGCAGGGGCGGCGATCACTTCGGGGCGAACCCGGACGGCTGGACGCTGCGCAAGATCGCCGAGCATCCCCATGGCGTCGATCTCGGTCCGCTCGAGCCGCGCATCCCCGACATCCTCGCCACCCCATCGGGCACCATCGAGCTCGCCCACGAGTTCATCCTCACCGACCTGCCCAGGCTCGAGACGGCGATGGGCGAGCCCAACGGGGGAATGCTGCTCGTCGGGCGTCGCGAGCTGCGCTCCAACAACTCGTGGCTCCACAACGTCGAGGTGCTGGTGAAGGGCAAGGAGCGCTGCACGCTGCAGATCCACCCCGACGACGCCTCCCGGCTCGGCATCGGCGACGGCGACACGGTGGCGGTGCGGTCGCGGGTCGGCGAGGTGGAGATCCCGGCGGTGGTGACGGACGCCATCCGGCCCGGGGTCGTCAGCATCCCCTACGGCTGGGGCCACGACGCTCCGGGCAGCAAGCTCACGGTGGCGGCGCGACGCCCGGGGGTGAACACCAACATCCTCACCGATGCGACGCCGCTCGATCCCTTGTCGGGCAACGCGGTGCTCAACGGCATCCCGGTCGAGGTTTCCCCGGCCGGCTGACCGAGCGGCGCCGCAACGCCGTTAGCCTGCCGCGCATGGCCATCGACGTACGCTCCGCAGACCCCGCCGACCTCGACCGCATCGAGGAGGTCGTCGCCGAGGCGTTGGAGCCCGAGGACGCCGAGGAAGCCCGTCTCGTCCTGGAGGACCCCGCCTTCGACCGAAGTCGGTGGCTGGTCGCCGGCGCCGATGGCCGGGTCGAGTCGACGATGGCGCTGCTCGACTCCCACTTCCGGGTGGGTGCGGCCCGTTTCCCCGCCGGGCAGATCGAGTTCGTGGCCACCGCCGAGGACGCTCGCGGCAAGGGCCTGGTGCGCGCCCAACTCGACGTGATCCACGAGCGGTCGGCCGCCGCCGGGCACCTGCTTCAGCTCATCGTCGGCATCCCGTACTTCTACCGGCAGTTCGGCTACAGCTACGCCATCCCGCAGCAGGCGTACCAGATGGTGGCGGACGACGCGGCGCTGGCTGCGGGTGACTGGCGACCGCGACGGGCCGAGCCTGCCGACGTGCCCTCGATCGCGAGGGCGCAGGCCGAGGTCCAGGCCGAGGCCGACGTGGCGGCGTCGCACCCTGAGCAGCTGTGGAAGTGGCTCATGGCCTCACCCAACTACGAGGTCCTCATCGCCGAGCACCGCGACCAAGTGGCCATGGGCCGTGTCTACCTCGACGGCGACACGGCGCTGCTGGGCGACGTGGTGGCCCCCACCCGAGCCGCGCTCCACGGTCTCATCGCCTCCGCCAGGGAGATGGANNCCCGCCTCGCCCGCTCGCCGCTCGACGGGTACACGGGCACGTTCACGCTCTCCACGTACGTCGCCTCGGTCACGTGCGAGATCTCGGATGGGAGGTTCGGGCCGATGACGGCTGGTGGTCCCATCGCCTACCCGGTGAGCGCCGGCGGCTCCGGCGTGCCGCCCGATCTCTTCCCCCGACTCCTGCTCAGCCCCCTCGGCGCCCTCGAGATGGAGCGCCTCCACGGCGACATCCTCCTCGGCGACCAACGCGACCTGATGGCCGCCCTGTTCCCCCCGGTCACCTCCGACATCCAGACCTGGGTGTTCATCTNNCTGAGGGGGCTTCTTCGACGATCTCATCCCGCACCGCACACCCCGCCGCCGCTCGCAAGACCTTCACGATCTGGATGACACAGCGCAGCACCGAACACTCAGCGCCACCAAGCCCCAGAGCGAGAGCCACCGGACCACAACCGCGGATCCAGGTTTGAGGGGGAGCGGGAGCGGCCCTCTGGGCCAGCGTCGTCGAGGGTGTCGAGACCCGGCCGACGTCGGCGCTGAAACCTTCCCGCACCCCTCGCCATCATGTGATATTATTGTCACATGATGGCCGGCGGGCTCGAGAACGTGGACGGCGACGGCGCAGCCGATGTCTGGCGGGCGCTCGCCAACCCGATCCGGCGCACGCTGCTCGACCTGCTGCGGGACGGACCGCGCACGACCGGCGATCTCGCCGACGAGCTGGCCGATCTCAGCCGGTTCGCCGTCATGCAGCACCTCGGGGTGCTCACCGATGCCGGGCTGGTTCGGGTGCGGCGGCGCGGGAAGTACCGGTACAACCACCTCGATCCGGTGCCGCTGCGACGGTGGTACGAGCGCTGGGTGGTGCCTCTCGCCGACACTGCCGGCGCAGAGATGCTGGCNNGGCCGCCACTACGAGGATTGGGGCGAAGGCGCCGGCCATCTCTACGGCCACGTGACGCTGTACGACCCTCCCCACCATCTGGCGTTCCGGGGCCGGATCATGGCGGGCACGATCCTCGACTCCGAGTACGAGATCGAGACGGACGGCGCCGATACGATCCTGCGCATGGAGAAGGTCGCCGCCGGGCCGATCACCGAGGACGAGGCGGAGGGCATCGCCACGTTCGGCGACATCGCCAAGTTCGAGGATGCGCTGCGGGCAGTGATCGAGAGATGACCGACCCGCACGTGATGCAGTCGGGCCATGCCCCGACCCCGTTCACCGCAGACGAGATCCGCGACGGATGCCCACCGGGACGCACGATCCGGCTCCTCGTCGAGCCGGCCGGCGCCATGCCGTTCATGCGGGTCACTCGGTTCGTATCGGGCGACGCCGAGGGTGCGGTGCAGGAGGCGCAGCGCTTCTCGGTGGACGGCGAACCACTCGATGAGCCGTCGCAGGGCCGCACCACCTGGGCCGGCTTCCAGTCGCATGCCTCCTTCCCGGCCGAAGCCACCACCATCGACCGGGAGACGATCACCGTCCCCGCCGGTACCTTCGAGTGCCTCCGCTACACCGTTCGCACCGACAACGCCATCGACACGTTCTGGTTCGCCACCACACTCCCCGGCATGCCCGTGAAGATGCTGAGCGAGCAGGACGGCGAGATCACCTTCACGATGACGATGCTGGAGAACACCGTCGGAAGCGCGTGAGAGCGCATGCTCTGAATGGCTCCCCCTCCAGGGGGAGCT
>DKBA01000077.1 GCA_002450985.1 Acidimicrobiia bacterium UBA6912 | reverse complement strand
TCGACGAGCATCACGTGCTCGGCACGCTCCTTGGGATCGGCGAGCAGCTCGGCCTCGAGGGCGGTGTCCTCTGCCGGTGTTGCGCCGCGGCGACGCGTGCCGGCGATCGGACGGCTCGTCACCCTTCCGTTGCGCACGCGGGACATCAGCTCCGGCGATGAACCGGCGATGGCTACTTCACCGTGGCGGACGTAGAACATGAACGGTGAGGGATTGACCAGACGCAGCGCGCGGTACACGTGGAACGGATCGCCATCGAAGGGCGTGGCGAACCTCACCGACGGCACGATCTGGAACGCATCGCCGGCATGGACGTACTCGACCGCCCGCCGCACCGCCGCCTCGAACTCGGCCCTGCCGAGATTCGCCGTCACGTCAGGGATGGCGGAGAACGACGGCCGGGGGACGATCACCCGCTCGGCCTTGCGTCCCAGGTCGTCGATCGCAACGGCGAGATCGGCGACGGCGGCGTCGTACTGCTCGCCGGGATCGCCCCCGACGAACACGTTGCGCACCAGCCGCACCGTCTGCCGGAACCGGTCGACGACGGCGAGATGGGAGAAGAAGTGCCACACCATCTCCGGGAGACCGCGATCGTCGCGTGGCATGTCGGGAAGCCGCTCCACGTAGCGCACCGTGTCGTAGGCCAGGTAGCCGACGGCGCCCGCGAAGAGCGGAGGGGCGGGATCCCCCAACCCGACCTCCGCCGCATCCGGAGTCGCATAGCGATCGAGGACCGCAGCGAGCACGGTGAGCGGGTCGCCGTCGGGCAGCGGCGGCGCCGCACCACCCGCCGTCGTCACCCCGTCGTGGGCGACCAGGGTGAAGTGCGGCTTCCATCCGACGAAGGACCATCGCGCCCACCGCTCGCCGCCCTCGACCGATTCGAGGAGGAACCCGTCGCCGTCGCCCACCATCGTCTCGTACACCGAGACCGGCGTATCCCGGTCGGCGAGGACCTCGACGGACACCGGGACGACCGGGTACGTGGCGGCGAGCTTCAAGAAGTCGGAGCGGGAAGGTTCGACGTGCATCTCTGGGCGGGATCGCGAATTCGAGAGCGTACCGCCCCTCCGCTCCTGCCGGAGCGGACGGGATCGATGAGCCCGGCGAAGCCGGACGATGCGAACGAGGTGAGCAGGCCGTCAGACCTCGGCGAGGTTCTCGAGGCCGAGGCGGACGAGCAGGTCGCTGAACCAGGCGTTGAGGTCGGTGATGCGACCGGTGAGCAGCAGCACACCAAACCCGGCCAGGAACAGGCCGGAGACGACGCTGATGGGAGTGAGGTACCGCTTCAGGCGGTCGAAGAACGAGAACGCACCGGCGAGTCCCACGGAGGCGACGAGGAAGGGCACGCCGAGGCCGAGGGAGTAGAAGAAGAGCACGAGCATCCCCCGCCCCATGGTGTCCGAATTCGCCCCGAGGGTGAGGGCTGCGGTGAGGAACGGCCCGACGCACGGGGTCCAGCCGAAGGCGAACGCTGCACCCATGATCGGGGGGGCGAACGCACCGAGCTTGCTCGGCTTCACCTCGACGCGACGCTCTCGCATGACGGGCAGGAGGAATGTCGGGTTCCAGATCGCGGTCACTGCGATGAAGAGCCCCATCGCGATGATGAGGATGCCGGACACGGTCCGAAACCCCGGTCCGGCGAGCGCCCTCCCCAGACTCGTCGCCGCCGCGCCGAACAGCAGCACGAAGACCGCGCTGAAGCCCGCGATGAAGAGGAGCGTGCTGCGCGCCACCCGCCACAGCGAGACTTCGCCACCGGCGAGCTCCTGCATCGAGTAGCCCGACATGAGGCTCAGGTAGCCGGGAAGCAGGGGAAGCACACAGGGGGACAGAAACGACGCCGCACCCGCCAGGACGGCGGCGATCAGCGTCACGTTGTCCACGGGTTCCTCCCCGGCACGGCCTCGACCACCAAACGTGGCTCGCTCCCGGATTGTTCCCGATGCGGGCGCTCACGACAAAACGGCGAGACGGGCGACCGGGACCGGCCGGCCCTGGGCACGCCGACCGTCTTCCTCGCCAAAATCGATCCCGGACCGGTGGCGCGCCCACCGCGCAGAGATGCGCCGCACCGGGGTTGCCGCCGCGCCGAGTGGGTGCGGGACGAGATGATGCGGTGCCACCACAAGCTCGGGTAATCTCGCCCCAGGGCGGCGCGCAGGCAGCCCGCACGATCGAGGAAGGCAGCAGGTGACAGCACGCGGGCGGACGGCGGCCAAGTTCACGCTCCGGGACCGGAGGGCGCTCTTCCTGATGAGCATCGTCGCCTTCATCTCGGGCTATGGGGCGTCCACCATCTCGCACACCCTCCCGTTCGCTCGCAACGCCCTCGACCTCAGCGAGGGCACCATGTTCTGGATCTTCGGGATCACCCGGGCGGTCTCGTTGCTCGGGCTGCTGTTCGCCATTGCGGCAGACCGCACCGGGCGGCGCGACCCCTTCCTCTTCGCCTTCGCCGTGATCCCGACGGGGAATCTGCTCACCGGTCTCCTGCCCCACCCGGTGCTCTATGCCGCCACTCAGTCGATCACCAGGGTCGGCGTGGTGGCGGTCGCTGCGCTGGCGGTCGTGATCCTCGCCGAGGAGCTCACCCCGGGCCTGCGGGCGTTCGGGATCGGCATCTACGCGCTCGCCGGGTCGATGGGCGCCGGGCTCGGACTGCTCATCCTTCCCCTGGCCGAGGAAGGCGCCGACATGTGGCGGCTCCTGTTCGGGTTCACGGCACTTGGCCTCCTCGCTCTCCCCTTGCTCAATCGCTTCCTCCTGGAGAGCCGGGCGTACCACCCCCAACGCGCCGCCGGCAACTACGCCGAGGTCATCTCATCCAACAGCGGCCGGTACTTCGTGCGTCTCGCCGCCATCGCCTTCTTCGTCGCCGCCTTCGCCTCCCCCGCGTTCGATTTCGTGCTCGAACGGCTGATCAACGACCTCGAGTGGAGCACGCGATCGGCGACCCTCCTCCTCGTCTTCACGTCGGGAGCGGGCACGATCGGTCTCCTCATCGGGGGCCGGCTCGCCGACACCATCGGGCGTCGAGTGACGACGATCTTCGCCATCGTCCTCGGCCTGGCAGGTGGCGTCGGCTTCTACTTCGTCTCGACGGGACCGCTCATCGGCGCGGCGGTGTTCGTCGGCACGTTGGGAGCCACGATGCTCACCCCGTCGTTCGCCTCGCACCGCTCAGAGCTCTTCCCCACTCGTATCAGGGCGACTGCGGCGGGCATGATCACCAACGTTGCGATCGTCGGGTCGCTCACGGGATTCGTCATCGGGGCGCTCGTCGTCGACTCGATCGGCCTGCCATCGACGGTGGCGGTGCTCGGCTTTGGCCTGTTGGCCGCCATCGCCCTCGTCCTCCAGCTCCCCGAGACGCGGGGCAAGGACCTCGTGGCGTATGCGACGGAGCGATTCGTCGTGGAGCCGACCCCGTTCAGGGACGCNNCCAGGCGGGCGCCGTGCCACCAGGTGAGCAGCGCCGCACGCAGCACCATCAGCAGCACCACGACCCACCACACCATGTCGAGCGACCCGCCCAGCGGCACGATCGGGAGCAACGCCGCGGCGGCGACGATCGCAGGAACGGTGGTGGAGATCATGGCGAAGCGGAAGTCGGTGGCGCCGATGACGATGCCGTCCCACGCAAACACCGCGCCGCCGATGACCTGGACGAGCACGAGCTGCGGGTAGACGCTGCGCAAGGCGGCGACCACCGCCTGGTCCGTGGTGAAGACCACCGGGAGCCACGGCGAGAGCGCGGTCAGCAGGGCGCCCAACCCGAGACCGGCGACGATGCCGAGCCCGACGAGCCGGTCCGCTTGGCGGCGCAGCATGTCCTGATCGCGAGCGCCTGTCGCCGCACCCAGCATGGCCTGGGCGGCGATGGCGATTGCATCGAGGACGAGCGACAGGAAGATGAAGAGCTGGAGGGCGATCTGGTGGGCCGCCACCTGCACCTCGCCGAGCCGGGCGGCGACGGCGGTCGTCGCGGTGAACACGACGAGAAGCGATGCGGTCCGGATGACCAGGTTGTGGCCGGCGCCGCCGAGCGCCTTCACCTCCGTCCAGCCCGGGAGCCCGAAGGTGAGGCCCATCGTCCGGCGGCGGCGGGCGAGCATCACCACGAAGCCCACCGCGCCCAGCCACTGCGCGACCACCGTCGCCCACGCGGCACCGGCGAGACCGAGGTCGAAGCCGAAGATCAGGACGGGATCGAGGACGAGGTTCACGGCGTTGAGGCCGAGGGCGATGACGAAGGGGGTCCTCGTGTCGAGCGCCCCGCGGAACACGCCGTGCCCCACCGTGATCAAGAGGACGGCAGGCAGGGCGATGGCGCGAATCCTCAGATAGGTCGTCGCGGGATCGACGAGTTCGGGCCCGGCGCCGAGGCCGCGCAGCAGCGGACGTGGAAAGCCCAGCAGAACGCCCATGACGACGAGCCCGAGCGCGGCGCCGATCAGCGCAGCCGCCACCGTGATGCGGCCGGCGCCTGCGCCGTTGGCGCGACCCAGCTCACGCGCCACCAGCGGCGTCGTGCCGTACGACAGGAAGTTGAAGACCGAGAAGGCGACACCGAAGAGCGCGGCGGCCACCGCCAGCGCCCCGAGGGAACGTGTGCCGAGCCTGCCCACATAGGCGGTGTCCACCAGCGAGACGAGCGGGTCGGCTGCCAGCGCCCCGAGGGCGGGCAANNTAGAGGGCCTTCAACTCGGCCTCGATCTTGGTGGGATCCGTGCTCGTGACCAGCCCCAGACGACGGGTCACGCGCTTGACGTGGGTGTCGACGGCGATGGCGGGGTCCCCCCACGCCTCGGCCAGGACGACGCTTGCGGTCTTCCGGCCCACGCCGGGCAGGCGCGTCATCGCCTCGAGGTCGCGGGGCACCACACCGTCGTGCTCCTCCACCAGCGCCTCGGCGAGGCCGATGATCGACTTCGTCTTCTGCCGGTAGAACCCGGTGGAGTACACCACCTGCTCGACCTCCTCAGGATCGGCCTCGGCCATGTCCTGTGGGGTCGGCCAGCGGGCGAAGAGCACCGGGGTCACCCGGTTGACGTTCTCGTCGGTGGTCTGCGCCGAGAGCACCGTCGCCACGATGAGCTGCCACGGATCGGCATAGTCGAGGGCGGTCCCGATGTCCGGGTACCGCTTCTTGAGACGGCTGAGGATGATGCGTGCCGTACGCACCGTCTCGGCGCTCGGCGGCTCGGGAGTCGGAGGCATGGCGCCGGATGGTACCGAGCCGGACGGCCGTGCCTGAGGAGCGCCGTGGCGCCTCAGACCGGCCGAGAAGCCGAGCCCGAGGAGCGCGGCGCGAGGAGTCACCGGTACGATGCTCCGGTGGACCTACGCACCGCCGTCACCTCCCTCGCCCGCGTGGAGGGTTCGCTGATCCTCGTCGACGACTTCCTCAACCACCGCGTCGACCCCGCCGTCATCCGCAGCGTGGGTGTTGCGATGGCCGAGCGGCTCTCGCCCCACCACCCATCGCTCATCCTCACCGCCGAGGCGTCGGGGATCCCACCGGCGCTGGCCTGCGCCTTGGCCCTCGATCTCCCGCTCGTGTACGCCAAGAAGTACCTGGGGACCAGCGACCGGTACTCGTACGCGCGGGAGGTCACCTCACCCACCAAGGGCACCGAGTACCGGGTCGAGGTGGCAAAGCGTCAGCTCGGGCCCGGCGAGCGAGTGGCCATCGTCGACGACATCCTGGCCCAGGGCCGCACCGCCGAGGCGCTCGGCCAGATCGTCGAGGAGGCGGGGAGCGTCGTCGTCGGCCTCGGGTTCGCCGTCGAGAAGTGCTTCATGAGCGGCAGGCAGCGTCTCGAGGTCCACGGGTGGCCGGTGTACGCCATCGTCGAAGTCGCGTCGATCGCCGGCGGGACGGTGCAACTCAGATCGCCGGCCTGACGGGGCGGCGATCCGTCACGTTACGGGCTACGGGCTACGGGCTACGGGCGAAGCCCTACCCAAACCACTCCACCACGGCGAAGCCGATCGCCACGTAGGCGAACCCACCGATCACCTGCCAGAAGGCCCGCGGGTTCGCCTCGGGACGCAGACCCCGGCGCAGTCGTTCCCGGGGATCGAGCCGGGGGCGCGCCCCGCGACGCGCGGCCGGATCGTCGACGTCCTCGTCGATGCGGCCCCTGCCGCCGAAGAGGCTCCCCACCGCACCGAGCGACATGTTGGTGTAGCCACCGCCGCTCGCACCGCCCGCCAGGAGGAACACGACACCGAGGAACAGCACGGTGTAGCCGACGGCGTCACCGACACCGGCGGAGGAGAACGCGCCGACGAGCAGACCGACCACGGCCGCGGCCGCCAGACCCACCCCGAACACGGCGCCGTACTCCGGCAGGCGGTCCCGCAGCGGCAACTCGGCGTCGCCGGCGGTCCGGTCCTCGCTCGTCATCCCACGGTGCTCCGCGTGCGCTCGCCCTCGGGACGCCGCGACTCCATCCAACGAAGCAGGCGGATGCAGAAGTGAATGATCGCCAAGACGGCGGCCAGGGCGATGGCCACGCCGCCGAAGAGCTCGAACCCTGCGAAGTACGAGTTGCGGCAGCCATCGAGGCCCTCGGCACACAGGCCCCAACCCGTGCCGCCCTCATGGAGATCGACGAGCACGGCCAGCGGAATGAGCGCGATGCCGATCGCCGCGGCGATCAACACCCCAATGAGGATACGGAGGGCGGTCACGTTGCTGAGGATACCGGGATACGCCGTCTTCTCCGGCCGTTTGCCGGGCTGCGCCGACCGATGGTACGGTGAAATCACACCGTCGTAATTCAGGTGGCCATTGCCTTCCGCCGGCCCTCACAGCGTCGGCTACCACGCCGAGGAGTTCACCCCGGAGCAGCGGGAGGTGCTGGCGCGGTTCTTCACCAACCTCGACGGCCCGGTGTTCGGCATCGTCAACCTCCCCGAAGTCGTCAAGGGAGCGCTGTTCGCTCGCTACAGCCGCTCCCCCAAGTCGGTACGAAGGCTCTTCCTCGACGAGTTCTACAACGAGCCGGAAGCGGGCATCCGCGCCGTCGCCGACCGACTCGACGGCGACGATGAGGGAGTGCGCCTCTCTCGCGCCGAGGATCTGTACCAACGAGTGTTCAGCGACTACGGCGACGACTCCGTCGCCCAGCTCGGAGGCGCTCATCTCGCCTGCGAGCAAGCGTCGAACATCCTCACCAAGGTGCTTGAGCGGGGACGGCTGGCCGCCTACCTCGAGCAGAGCACCCGGTACATCTTCTACGACCAGCGGCTCGGCGACCGCTACCGCTACATGATCCCTCCCGAGATCGCCGCCTCTTCGCACGCCACGGCCTACGCCGAGACCATGGAGTGGCTGTTCACCACCTACGCCGACCTCATCGGCCGCATGGTGCCCTACTACGAGACCCTCTTCCCCCAGCAGGAGGGCGACTCCAACTTCATCTGGCGCTCCACCATCCGAGCGAAGGCGTGCGACGACCTGCGGGGGCTGCTCCCGGCGAGCACACTCTCCAACGTCGGGATCTTCGCCAGCGGCCAGGCCTACGAGATGCTGCTGTTGCGGATGCGAGCCCACCCGTCTGCCGAGGTCCGTGACTATGGCGACCTGATGCTCACCGAGCTCCAGAAGATGATCCCCTCGTTCGTCAGACGGGTCGACATCGCCGAGCGGGGTGGGGTGTGGAGCCGGTACTTCGCCGACATCGCCGCGGCGCTCGACACCCACGCCGCGGCGCTCGGCGAAGAGCCGGAGCCCAGACCCGAGGTGACGCTGGTGGACTGGGATCCCGACGGCGAGCTGAAGATCGCCGCTGCCGTGCTCTATCCCTACAGCGATCTCCCGGACGACCAGCTCCTCGCCGCGGTGCGCCGCATGAGCCGCGACGAGCGGGCGGCGCTCATCGCCGCCGCCGTCGGCGAGCGAGGCAACCGGCGCCACAAACCGGGACGCGGCCTCGAGCGCACCGGCTACCGCTTCGACATCCTGTGCGACTACGGCATCTTTCGGGATCTCCAGCGCCACCGGCTGCTCACCATCGACTGGCAGCGGCTGAGCCCGCACCACGGGTACGTCATCCCGGAATCGATCGGCGACATCGGTGCCGAGGAAGTGTGGACGGAGGCGATGACACGCACCGCCGACCTGCACTCCGCGCTCGCCTCGGATCTCGGCCCGGATGTCGCTTCGTACGTGGTGCCCTTTGCGTACAGGATCCGCTTCTTCTTCCAGCTCAACGCACGCGAGGCGTTCCACCTGCTGGAGCTGCGCTCCGGGCAGGGCGGCCACCCCGACTACCGCAGGGTCGCCCAGGAGATGCACCGGCTGATCCGAGAACAGGCGGGCCACCATCTCATCGCCGACGCCATGCAGTTCGTCGACTACGCCGACTACGACCTGGCAAGGCTGGAGAGCGAACGGCGGTCGGCGGCGAAGCGGGCCGCACTGGGCATCGCCGACCCCGATGCCCCCTGATCCAGAGGGCGTCAGCCGAGGGGGATCCGCAACACGAGGTGCCCGTCCTCGACCGCCCACGTCGCGCTCCCGACGAGCGTGTAATCCATGTAGTCGAGTTCCATGGACTGGATGAAGGATCGGCGGGCCTCCCCCTCGAGCGGCGGGATCCCCCGCTCCCGCACGGCCTCGGCGCGGTCACGGAAGCGTTTCAGGAACTCATCGACGTCGAGCTGGGCCATGGCACCTCCTTGCGAATCCTGCCCGGCAGGCTACCGCACGAACTGCGCCCGTCCCCCGGCGCCTTGCACACGAGGGACGGGCCGCAGGCCCTGGCCGGGATCGACGATGAGCCCGGCACAGCCCGACCACGCCGTCCGCGAACGTGCAGCGCTGCGCCTCGAATCGCCACCCACACGGCGGTCCAATGGACACGAGCCGTGCGCTTCGAGGCGCAGCCCGCCGGACCGGCCACAGGCCTTGGTTCGGAGGATCGACGATGAGCCCGGCGCAGCCGGACCACGCGTCGGCGAACGAAGTGAGCAGGAGGCGGGTCTAGCCTGGAGCCATCGTGTTGTCCCGCCGCCTGCTCCTCGTCTCCGGCAAGGGTGGCGTCGGCAAGTCGGCCGTGGCGACGTCCCTCGCCATGGCGGCTGCCCGCCAGGGCTCGCGCGTCCTCTTGATGGGCATGGTCGATGCCCTCGGACTGGCGGTGCATCTCGGTGTCGACGACCTCGGACCGGAGCCTCGCGAGACGCATCCCGGCGTGTACGCAGCCGTCATCGACCGCGCCCAGGCTCTCGACGAGTACCTGCGGCTCCAGGTGCGGGTGCCGAAGGCCATGCCGACCAAGCAGCTCACCCGTGCGCTCAATGTCCTGGTCGAGACCGCTCCCGGGGTCCGCGAGATCGTCAGCATGGGAAAGCCCATCTACGAGGCGCAGCGGCGTGTGTGGGACGTGGTCGTGCTGGATGCCCCGCCGATCGGTCAGCTCATCTCCTACCTCCGGGCGCCGGCGACCATCGAGCGCCTGGTTCCGACGGGTGCGGTGCAGCGTCAGGCCGCGAGCATGCGGCGTTTCCTCGCCAATCCCGATCGCGCCGGGCTGCTGCTCGTGACGATCCCGGAAGAGCTTCCGATCACCGAGACCATCGACGCCCTCACCGAGCTGGCCGCCGAGCCCTTGATCGACCTGGCCGGAGTCGTCGCCAACCGGGTGCTTCCCGATCTCGACCTCGACGCCTCGATCGTGGCGAGCCTTCCGCCAGGGGCGATGCGGGACGCCGCCGAGCTCCATCAGACGCTCTTCACGCAGCAGGCGTTCTGGCTCGACGCAATCGGGAAGGCGACCTGGCTGCCTCACCTCTTCGGCGTCATGACGCCGGGCGAGGTTGCGGCACGCCTGACCGACGTGTGGGAGATGCAGTGAGCGCGCGCATCTTGCTCGTGACCGGCGCAGGGGGGGTCGGCAAGACCACTATCTCGGCAGCGGCCGGCGTCACCGCAGCGCGCCGCGGGATCTCGACACTCGTCGTCACCGTGGATCCGGCGAAGCGGCTCGCCGATGCGCTGGGCGTTGGCAACCTCGGCAACCTCCCGACGCATGTGACGGGCGAGCCGAAACTGTGGGCGGCGATGCTCGACGTCGCCGCTTCGTGGGAGGCGATCGTGGCCCGGCACGCCGACCCGGAGGTCGGGGACAAGCTGCTCGCCAACCCGTACTTCCGCGCCATCGCCGACCGATTCCCGGCGGCGCAGGCCTACGCCGCGGGTGAGCAGATGGCCGAGTTCGTCGAGAGCGGCAGCTGGGACCTCGTCATCGTCGACACCCCGCCGTCGGTCGGGGGGATCGACTTCCTGCTCGCTCCCGGCCAGGCGCGCGACCTCATCGGGGGGAAGCTGCTGCGCTGGCTGACGGGCGCCAAGGTGCCGGCGCGGCGAGCGCTCTACCGGGTGACCGCTCGCCCGGTGCTCCGGCTCGCCGACATGGTGCTCGGCGGGCCGCTGCTCGAGGAGATCGCCGACTTCCTGCTCGATCTGCGCACCCTCTACGACGGCGTCGAGCAGAGGGCCAAGGGCGTCGAGCGGCACCTTCGCTCGGCGAGGACCGTGGTCGTCACCAACGCCTACCCGACGCCGATGCGCGAGGCCCGCCGCTTCTTCGAGGAGCTCCCAGAGGGCTCGGTCGTGCCGAGCGCCGTCGTGTTCAACCGTGAGCTTCCCCACGAGTGGGAGCAGATCAGCGCCGTGCCCGCCAACGGCTCCGACCTCGACCAGCGGAGCTGGACCGCCCTGCGCGACAATCTCCTGCGCTGGGCCACCGAGGCCCGCCGCAACGCCGACGCCAGGGCGGACTTCGCGGCCCGCTACGGAGCGACGCTGGCATCGACCCCGTGGAAACCCCAGCCGCCGACCGATCTCGATGCGCTCGCCGATCTGGTGGCGGCGTCCAACGGCCTCGACGAGGCCCTCTTCGCCTGATGGGCCGCCAGCGACGCCGCGCCGCGCTGATCGGCGTACTTGCCGTCGCTGCGCTGTCCGCGGCCGGCTGCTCGAGCCCGGTGGATGGCACGGCAGCCGCGGCAGTGGAGTCCGCCGCCGCAACGACGACCCTCGCGGTTGCGCCCACGACCACGACGCGCCCCGAGACCACCACCACCAGCTCGCCGCCCGTGACGACGGCGGCCACGACGACCACGGTCTCCCCCTTCGCCCGGCCCGACTGGCTCGGTACCCGACCCCTCCCGTTGCGGCCCGACGAGCACGGCGAGGTGCAGCCGACCCCGCCGGAGCTCGTCGACCGCAGGATCGAGACCCCGGACGTGCTCCCTCCTCCGAACGGCGACGAGTTCGCCTCCACGGTCGGCCCGATCCCGGCGGACGTGCTGACGCGGTCGAGCTGGACCGAGGAGTGCCCCGTCGCCGTCGACGAGCTGGCGTACCTCACCGTCTCCCACTACGGGTTCGACGGCGAGTTCCACACCGGCGAGATGATCGTGAACACCGCCGTCGCCGAGGACGTGGTCGAGGTGTTCCGCCGCCTCCACGAGGCGCGCTTCCCGATCGAGCAGATGCGGGTGATCACCAAGGAGGAGATCGACGCCCCGCCAACGGGCGATTGGAACGACACGACGTCGTTCGTGTGCCGGCCCGCAGTCGGTTCGCAGAACTGGTCGTGGCACGCCTTCGGGCTGGCCATCGACATCAACCCGTTCCACAACCCGTACGAGAAGGGCGACCTGGTGCTGCCGGAGCTGGCGTCCGCCTATGTCGACCGCAACGATGTCCGCCTGGGCATGATCCTGCCCGGCGATGTGGTCACCGAGGCCTTCGCCGAGATCGGTTGGCAATGGGGTGGCAACTGGCGCACCCTCAAGGATTGGATGCACTTCTCCCGGGACGGCGGCTGAGTCCCGGGCTGCGGCCGGAGCGTCGCAGGTGGCGCGTCAGGTCCAGCCGGCGGACGGCAGCCGCAGCGCGCTCCCGCCCGAGATGCACGGCGCCGGCCGCGAGGAAGAGCGCGCCGTACAGCCATCCGATCCCGGCGTACCCCCAATCGGCCAGGACGGCCCCGCCTGCCGCCGACCCGATCAGATACCCGAACTGGAGCATCGCCGTGCGTACGCTCATTGCGGCGAGCCGCCGACCTGCGGCGAGCTCGAGCCCCATCGCCGCCCCGGCGATGGTGCGCCCTGCAGCGATGAACGCCAGGATGGCGAAGATCACGGCGCTGAACGCCAGCCCCGGCTGCACGGCGCCGAACATCACCACGAGCACGGCGGCGGCCGCCGCCGCGCCCACCAGCAATCTCGGCGCCCCGCCGCGCAGCCAGCGCCGCCCCAGGAAGTTGCCGGGCACGTACGCCGCCGCTCCGGCGCCGAGGAGGAGCCCGGCCGCCCCCACCCCGACGCCGTACACCTCGCGGAAGAAGGCGCCGGCGAAGACGAGGGTTCCCGCCCACGCCGAGAAAGCGAGCAACTCGCCGACGGCCCATCGCTTCACCCCGGGCTGCCTCCACAGTCCCAGCGGGTCGCACTCCCGTCCCGCCTCCGAGACCGATCGGTCCCGCAGTCGAGTGATCACGAGCGCGACCAGGCTCGATGCGAGGGGCACCGCCACCCACGCCCATCGCCAATCGACCGCCGCCACCAATCCCACGACGGGCTGGCCGACGATCCACGCCACCGGCTGGCCGACGAGGGCCCACGAAAGCACTCGGGCGCCCTCGCCGTCGCGCGCCCACGCCTCGGAGGCCGCCAGGCCGCCGGACAGGACCATGGCGAGGCCGATGCCGATCACGACTTGCGCGGCGATGAGCAGCACGAAGCTCGGAGCCACCGCACTCGCCAGCGACGACACGGCGACGAGGATGAGCCCCGCGGTGAGGAGCGACGTCAACCGGTAGCGCCCGCCGGTGGCGGCGATGCCGAGCGCCAGGATCCCTGCCGTCACGCCTGAGACCGAACGGAGTTGGGCGGCCGTCGCCGTGGTCACGCCGAACTCGTCCGCCACCTGGGGAAGGATCGGTGACAGGACGAGAATCGCCGCCTGCGCCGCAAAGAGGCACACGAACAGCACTGCGCTGGGATGCAGACCGCGCCGGCCGCTCATTGCTCCACCTCCGCCGCCTGATCGTAGGGCGGCCCGGCCCGGTGCATGCGTGTGAGGGCGCAGCGGCTGGAGGAGACCGGCACGGATCGACCGGAGGCCGTGACCGGCGGGAGCCGCCGGCGGCACTCGAAGGGTCGCTCCAGAAAGAACCGGGGCGACCCTATGGTGCCTGGGGAGTACCCGCAATCACGAGAGGGTGATTCCTCCATGCTCCGCGTCTCCACCAGCGCCGTCGCACTGCTCGAAGAGAACCGCAGGACCCAGGGCGTCCCGCCAGAGCACGCCATCAGGATCTTTGGCGAGGGTGACGGCGAGGGGGGCATCAAGGTCCGCATGGCGTTCGTCGAGGACCCGATCGCCACCGACCATGCCCTCACCGAGCACGGCATGCAGTTCTACGTCGCTCCCGAGGTGAGCGAGCCACTCGACGGGCTGGTCATCGACACGGCACAGGACGCCCCCGAGCAACTCGTGCTCCGACCCGAAGAGGGCTGAGCCCATCGCTCCGGCGCGGGGCGCCTGCCGTGCGTGGCACGTGCCCCGGCGACGGGGTTCACAGCACCGCTTTCGCCCCCAACAGGGCCCGCAGCTCGGCGAAGAGCGACGAGCGCGGCTCCACCCGGTGCTCGTCGCCGAGGCGAATCACCTTCTCGCCGTTCTCCGACTGCATGTGGAGGTAGACCGGGGCGCTGCCCGGGTGGTTGGCGAGCGCCTCCCGCAGCCGGTCGACCATGTTGCGTGACAGCACGGTGGCCGGCACCCGGAGCCGCACCATGTCGCCTTCGCGGAGCTCGGGTTCCCGCAACTCCTGGGCGATGAACTTCACGTCGTCGCCGCGGTGGTCGACGTAGCCGGACACGATGAGGATGGCGTCCTCGCGCACCAGCGGCCCGTACTCGGCGACCGTCTTCGGGAAGCAGATCACCTCGGTGCTCCCCATCAGGTCCTCGAAGGGGAAGAACAGCATGCGGTCGCCGCTCTTGGTGAACCGCTGGGTGACCCCGCCGACGATGCCGCCGATCGTGGCCTTGGCCTTGTCGCTCTGGTCCCACAATCCGGGAATCGTCGTCGAGCACATCATCTGGAGCGCCTTCTCGACGCCGAGCAGCGGATGGTCGGAGACGTAGAGGCCGAGCATCTCCTTCTCGAACTGGAGCCGGGTGCGCTTGTCCCACTGCAGGTCGGGGATGTCGACGGCGACCGCCTCGACGGCGGCGTCCGACCCGCCGAAGAGGCTGTACTGGCCCATGTCCTCCGCCCGGCGCCGGGCAACGGTGGCGTCGAGCAGGTCCAGCGACCGCTCCAGCAGACCCCGCCTCGGATGGCCCATCGAGTCGAACGCCCCTGCCTTGATGAGCGACTCGATGACGCGCTTGTTGAGCACTGCCACGTCGACACGGTCGATGAAGTCCTGGAAGCCGATGAACCGGCCGTTCTTCTCCCGTTCCGCGACGATGAGGTCGACGACGGCCTCGCCGACGTTGCGCACCGCGGACATGCCGAACGTGATGTCACCGTCGACCGCGACGAAGTCCGACTCGGAGCGGTTGACGTCGGGCACCAGCACCCGGATACCCATCGTGCGGCACTCGTTGAGGTAGAGGGCGGTGCGGTCCTTGTCCCGCTTGGACGCCGTGAGCAGCGCCGCCATGTACTCGGCCGGGTAGTGCGCCTTNNCCGAGCTTCTCCTCGTACCCGCTGGCGATGCAGCCGGCAACGAACTTCTCCTGCTGCTCCTTCATGACGGCGGGGATCTTCTTCCCCATCGCCTTGCGAAGGTTGTCGGCATCGGCCATCGAGAAGCCGGCCATACGCTGCGCGGTCTGCATGACCTGCTCCTGGTACACCATGATGCCGAAGGTGTCGGCGAGGATCTCCTCCAGATCGGGGTGCGGGTACGTCACCTGCGACCTGCCGTTCTTGCGGTCGGCGTACTCGAGGTGCATCCCGGCGCCGAGCGGACCCGGGCGGTAGAGGGCGTTGAGGGCGACCAGGTGCTCGAACCGCTCCGGGCGGAGGTTGCGCATGAGGGCGCGCATCGGCCCGCCCTCGAACTGGAACACTCCCATCGACTCGCCTTCTTGCAGCATGGCATAGACGGCGGGGTCGTCGAGGGGGACGGCGTCGATGTCGATGCGCTCGCCGGTCGTGCGTTCGATCAGCTCGAGCGCCCGCTCGATGGTCGTGAGGTTGCGCAGCCCGAGGAAGTCCATCTTGAGCAGCCCGAGCGCCTCGACGCCGTGCATCTCGTACTGGGTGACCACCTCGGCGTCCTCGCCCTTGCGCTGGACGGGCACGATGTCGGTGAGCGGCACCGGCGAGATCACGACGGCGGCGGCGTGGATCGAGTCCTGGCGGCGGAGCCCCTCGAGCCCGCGGGCCGTCTCGATCACCTCGCGGGCCTCGGCGTCCCTGTCGTACGCCTCGCGCAGCCCGGCGGCGCCGGTGTACCAGTCGCGCACGCCCTGGTCGACGCCCGGCTCGGGCTCTTCGAGACACTGGGCGAGCGTGGCGTCCTTGCCGAGGATCGCAGGCGGCATCAGCTTGGCCACACGGTCGCCGAGCCCGTACGGGTAACCCAGCACGCGGGCGGCGTCCCGCAATGCCTGCCGCCCTTTGATGGTGGAGAACGTGATGATCTGGGCGACGTGATCGGAGCCGTAGCGCTCGGCGCAGTACCGGATCATCTCGCCTCGGTAGCGCTCGTCGAAGTCCATGTCGATGTCGGGCATCTGGCGGCGGCCCGGATTGAGGAAGCGCTCGAAGATCAACCCGTACTCGAGCGGGTCGAGCTTCGTGATGCCCAGGCAGTAGGCGACGATCGAGCCCGCCGCGCTCCCCCGCCCCGGTCCGGTGCGGATTCCCTGCTCGCCGGCATACCGAATGAGGTCCCACACGATGAGGAAGTAGGCGTTGAAGCCCATCTCGTCGATGACCCGCAACTCGTACGCGATGCGATCGGCGGCCTCTGCCGGCAGCGGATCGCCGTAGCGGCGGCGGGCGCCGTCGAGGACCAGCGACCGGAGATACGAGCGCTCGTCGTGCCCGGCGGGCACCGGGAACTGCGGTAGCAGGATGTTGCCGAACTCGAGGTTCAGCTCCGCTCGTTCTGCGATCAGGAGCGTGTTGTCGCATGCCCCGGGAAAGCGCTCGTCCGGGAAGAGGTTCCGCATCTCCGCCGCCGACTTGACGTAGAACTCCTGGGAGTCGAAGCGGAACCGGTCCTCGTCGGACTTGTTCGCCCCCGTCTGGATGCAGAGCAGGACGTCGTGGGCGTCGGCCTCGGCGGCGTAGGTGTAGTGGCTGTCGTTGGCGGCGAGCAACGGGGCCCCGACATCGCGGGAGATCTGGACGAGATCGTCCATGATCTTGCGCTGCGCCGGGATGCCGTGGTCCTGGACCTCGATGAAGAAGTTGTCCTTGCCGAAGATGTCCTGGTACTCGGCGGCGGCCTTCACCGCCGCCTCGTAGTCGCGCACGCCGCCCTGGTTGCCCTCCTCCCGAGAGGCGTCGGGAGCGAGCATCTGCGGCACGTGGCCGCCGAGGCAGCCCGAGGTGGCCACGATGCCCTCGGCATGGGCGGCGAGCAGCTCGCGGTCCATCCGCGGCTTGTAGTAGAAGCCCTCGAGGTACGCCAGGCTCGACAGCTTCATCAGGTTGCGATACCCGATCTCCGAGACGGCGAGGAGCGTCATGTGGTAGCGGACGTCTTCGCGGCGCGGTGGGCGATCGAACCGCGACCCCGGGGTCACGTAGGCCTCGATCCCGATGATCGGTTTGACTCCTGCCTGGCGCGCCGCCCTGGAGAAGTCGACGACCCCGTACAGCACCCCGTGGTCGGTGATGGCCACCGCCGGCTGGCCGTCTGCGGCCGCCGCCTTCACCAGATCCTTCACGCGTGCCGCGCCGTCGAGCATCGAGAACTCGGTGTGCACGTGGAGATGAGCGAAGCTCCGCACGCTCGAACGTCCTTCCCCTGGCGAACTACACCCATGTAAGCATCTGTCCCGCCGACCTGCGACACCGCGATTTCCGACGTTGCCGGACCGGCTCTCCGGCGGCCGGCGCCCCCACCGGTGCCCACGACCAGGATTCGCAGGGCCCCCTCCGGACGATCGGACGGGCGGCACTAGCATCGCACCCGCCTGCCCGCTGCGCTGCGAGCGTCGACGGCACGGCGCCGGCACGACACCTACGAGTCGCCAGAAGGAGCACCATCCACATGCGCATCGGCATCCTCACCGGCGGGGGCGACGTCCCTGGGCTCAATCCCTGCATCAAGGCCGTGGTGAACCGCGTCTACGAAGAGGGCCACGAGGTCGTGGGGATCCGTCGCGGCTGGGGCGGCTTGCTCAACGCAAACCCCGATGACCCTGCGACGATGGACGAGAGCTTCATCCGCCTCGACCAGAACGTCGTCCGGACGGTCGACCGGACCGGTGGCACGTTCCTCCACACCTCCCGGACCAACCCGGGGAAGGTGCGGGCTTCGGAGGTCCCCGACTTCCTCGTCGATCAGGCTACGGGCGACGGCCCCTACGACTTCACCCCGCACGTGCTCCGGGTGCTCGAGGCGCGCGGCATCGATGTGCTCATCCCGATCGGCGGCGACGACACGCTGTCGTACGGCCTCCGCATGCACCAGGAGAACGTGCCGGTCATCGCCATCCCGAAGACGATGGACAACGANNTACAGCGGGGAGACGTCGCTCGTCACCGCGTATCTCGCGGGTGTCGATCGGGCCGTCATCTCCGAGGTGCCCTACGACATCGACAGGCTCGCCGCGTTCCTCACCCAGGACCGCGAGCGAAACCCCTCGCACTACGCCATGATGACGATCTCCGAAGGCGCCTCCATCGAGGGCGGGGAGATGGTGCTCACCGGCGAGGCCGACGCCTACGGCCACCGCAAGCTCGGCGGCATCGGGCTGCTCACCGGCGAGTTGCTCAAGGAGCGCACCGGTGCCGGCATCATCTACCAGCAAGTGGGCTACCTCATGCGGTCGGGCAGCCCCGACTCCCTCGACCTGATGGTCGCCACCAACTACGCGGTGATGGCGGCCGACCTGGCGCTCGACGGATCGACGGGGCGCATGGTGGCGCTGCGCGGCGGCACCTACACCCACGTTCCGATCTCGGTGACGAAGGAGGGCGTCAAGCGGGTCGACATCGACGAGCTGTACGACGCCGATGCCTACCAGCCGAAGGTCCGCCACGTGACCGGAAAGCCGATGTTCTTGTATTGAGGTAGCCGGTAGCCAGTACCGGATACCGGATACCGGATACGCACACTGAAAGCGAGTGACGTGGTTCATGGCTGACACCCCACGAGTCATTGGAGTTCTGACGGCGGGGGGCGATTGCCCCGGTCTCAACGCCGTGATTCGCGCCGTCACCACTCGCGCCTCGTCCGTCAACGACGCCGAGGTCGTGGGGATCCTCAACGGCTGGGAAGGCCTCATGGAGGGCGACACCATGCCGCTCGATCGTGACGCGGTGCGCGGCATCCTGACGCGCGGCGGCACCATCCTCGGCACGTCGCGCATGGACCCCTACGTCCACGGCGAGGGGTACAAGAGCGTCGAGAACACCATCAGGCGCAACGGCATCGAAGCGCTCATCGTCATCGGCGGCGACGGCACGCTCCGCTCCGCCCTGGCGCTTGCCAAGGAGGGGCTGCCGGTGGTCGGCGTGCCCAAGACCATCGACAACGACATCAACGGCACCGACATCACGTTCGGCTTCGACACGGCGGTCCAGATCGCCACAGATGCGATCGACCGGCTGGCCAGCACCGCGGAGGCGCACAACCGGGTCATCGTGGTCGAGGTGATGGGCCGCACCAAGGGCTGGATCGCCGCCTACGCAGGGATCGCCGGTGGCGCCGACTCGATCCTCATCCCCGAGCGCCCCTACGACCTCGACGAGGTCGCCGGCATCATCCGGGCCCGCCATCGTCACGGGAAGAGCTACTCCATCGTCGTGGTCGCCGAGGGCGTCGAGCCCCCGGCGGGTGTCGAGGTGGAGCTGAAGAAGGACGCCTTCGGCTTCGCCCGCCTCGGTGGTGTCGGCTATGCGATCGCCGACCACATCGAGACATTGACCGGATTCGAGACGAGGGTGTCGGTGCTCGGCCACATCCAGCGTGGGGGATCCCCCACGGCGTTCGACCGGGTGCTCGCCACCCGCCTCGGCGTCGCCGCGGCCGACTACGCCCTCGAGGGTCGCACCGGCGTCATGGCCGCCGTGCGGAGCATGGAGATCCTCCCCATCCCGATGGAGGAGGCATGCGCCGAGATTCGAGGGGTCACGCCGGACATCTACGACACCGCGGCCACCTTCTTCTCCTGATGGTGAGCGCTCACGATGATGCGAACGGCCTAGGCGCGAGGGGTTTCCCGATGGAGCGGCGCCGCTAGTCTCGCCGTAACGCGAGGTCAGGGGGGACTTCATGGGGCAGCTCACGGACGCTGCCGAGCAGGCACTCGTCGCTCCCGCGCATCGAGGATCGCCCTCGATCGTCCTCGTGTGCACCGACGACGTCGCACGATCGGTGGGTCGCCCCGGCTTCCTGGAGGGCCGGCTGACGGCGCAGGACTCCGGCACGCCCGCGCTCTCGGTGGTTCGCGAGCCCGGTGGATCGCCGGCGCTGGCCCTCCAGCGCATCTCGGGGGCCACCGTTCCCGACGACGTGGCCGCACCCGAGGGCCTCGAGGCCTGGCTGGCCGATGCCTTCACGTCTCACCTCGCCGATCCGGACGTTGCGCTCGCCGTCCTGTCGGTGTCCTCCGACTGGGTGGGCAGCACCTGGCGTCATCGCCGCCACGGGTTCCTCGTCGCTCCCCCCACCGGGTTCCGGTCGGACTGGACCCCGGCCCAGCGCGAGTGGCTGGAGCGGGAGTTCGCCGAGATGCCCCTGCGCACCCCGGATGACATCGCAGCCGATCTCCGCACGCTCCACGACCACCTGCACAGCCACGACGCCGGGCTCCTGGTCTTCAACGTGTCCACGTTCACCCCCGAGGAGAAGGTGTATCACCTCGCCTCGTTCGACGGAGACCCCCTGGCACTGCGGGCAAACCGCATCGACCTCATGCTGGACGAGCTCGCCGCCGAGCTCGGGTTCGCCATCGTCGACGCCGACCGCATCGTCGCGGAGCTGGGGGCCGGCGAGCACGTGACCGCGGCGGCCGTGTACACCGACGCAGCGCACGCCGCGCTCGCCGAAGAGGCCGCCTCCGCCCTCGTCGAGCTCCCTGCGCTGACCCCCTACTTCGGCACCAACGTCATGCGGGTCACGGTGCCTCGCTACGACAAGCGGACCCTGGCCGGCGAGATCGTCAAGTGGCACAGGACTGCCCCCTCCACGGTCGAGCGCGGCGATCCCCTCTTCGACGTGCGGTTCAGCAACCTCACCCACGCGCTCGACGCCAAGCACCACACCGGCGGCAAGCAGCGCACGCTGCTCGTGTCGGTGCTCGCCGCCACCGACGGTCACCTCCAGCGCATCGTGCGCTCCGAAGGCGCCGCCGTGGAGGTCGGCGCCACCGTCGCCGTGATGGCCACGTCGCCGGAAGCCACGGTCCCCGACCTCGAGCAGACGGCGAGCTTCCCGGTCGGGGTNNGAGTGTGACACGCAAAGGCCTCCGCCGGATGCGGCAGTGGCTGGGACGGGGCAGCGGCGTCGAACAGGGTCTGCGCAGCGCACGCAACGCAGTCAAGTTCCGCCTTGGCAAGGACATCACCCGCCGCGACTTCTATGCGTTTCGCAACCCGGGTGAGGGACGGTTCGGAATGTTCGCCATGGGTGGCTGCGACGTCCTCACCACGGTGAAGGCCGGACCTCGCCTCGCCAAGTCGATGCCGGGCACCGGGTGCATCTCCGCCATCGGCAAGGCGCCCCAAGCTCGCACCGACGTGATCCTCCAGACGCTCGACCCGCCCCCTCCGGAGCTGACCGCCGAGGTCAGCGAACGGCTGAGCCTCGACCCCGAGTACTTCTCGCCACGCCTCTTCGAGCCCATGTTCTCCGTGCCGCACCAGGCGGGGCTGGGATCCTTCCCCAAGAACGTCGTGGTGCTCTCCATGGCGACGGACGTGGGGAGGACCGTCTACCGCCACCGCGAGCACGGCTACCTCGTCGATCCGGGTGGGTGGTGGCTGACGACGGACATGCAGAGCGTGCTCAGTGACCTGTCGGCGGTCAAGTGGTTCGGTGCGACGTTCAAGAAGGCGGGACGCATCAGCATCGAGGACTCGATGGCGAACTACGAGCGCATCGTCACCGAGGTCCGGAACCGGACGGGTGCGTTCGTGGTCGTGATGAACGCGCTCGTCGTCGACCCCGGCATGACCGCGATGGACTACAACCTGGCGAGCAGCCCGAATCGGGTGCGGCGCCGGGAGTTCGCCATCGCCATCGCCGAGCTCGGGCGCAAGCTGGAGTTCCCGGTTCTCGACGTCGATCGGCTCGCCAAGCAGGAGGGCATCTCCGGCCAGGCCGACTTCGTCCACTACACGCTCGATCAGAAGCGTCTGATCGCCGCCGAGCTGATCTCGATCCTGCGCGAGCACGAGGTCATCGGACGGCCACGGGGTGAGACGGTCTGAGGTTCTCCTCAGGTCCAGTCGAAACTGCGCCCGACCATCGCCTCGAGGCGTGCGTTGTACGGGGCGAAGTACTCCACGAGGCGGGCACGCAGCGCCGGGTCGATGGGCGCCGGTTTCGCCTCGTTCACGGTCCGGAACGAGCCTGGCTGCCATGGCTCGATGCCGAGGAACTCGGCGATGGCGCCAAGCGTCGCATCCGGATCCGTGAACAGCTCCTCGCTCTTCACGATGAGCATCCGGTCACGGGGGAACAGGGCCCACCACCGCTCGAGCTGCTCCGGGTACCGGCTCTTCGCCAGGTACAGGAAGCGGAGGAACCGGCCGACCTTGCGCGGATCCTCGATGTCGGCGACATCGGTGTCCGCCTGGTCCACCTCGCGGGCGAGCGCCTCCTCGAACGTCGCCGTCTCGCTGCCCTCCATCGATCGCAGCCGCCACGCCGAGTGGGCCCGATCCACGGGATTGCGCAGCAGCGCGATGAGCTTGGCGTTCGGGGTGACGGCGTGCAGCCGTTCGGCGGCCTGCGGGTAGACGAGGTAGTTCGGGGTCGCCTCGCCGGTGATCTTGCCGTCCCCCACCTGCCAGCGGAACGGGAAGTTGGCCCGGTACCAGTCGACGCCCCTGGCGTGATGGAGGTCGTAGAAGTGAACCTCCTTCTTGTACGCCGGGATCACCTGCGGATGCCGCAGGAAGTAGTCGTACAGCGACGTGGTGCCACTGCGCTGGGCGCCGATGACGACGAAATCCGGCAGCACCCGTAGTCCGGCCGTGGCCCGGCGGTACCGCCAGGATGCGGAGCGCCCGAGCGCGGCGATACTCAAGTCTCTCGTACGAACGGTGGCCGTCACCTCGATCCCCCCTCGAGATCCTCCCGCGGCGCCGGGAAACTCCCTGCGCCGACCCCGGGCAGACTACTCGACGTCACCCGGAGCACCCTCTTCAGCGGATGCCTTGCGCCGAGCGCCCGCAGTCTCTCGCGGCGGCTTCTCGGCCGGTGGCGCCGCCTTTGCGGCAGACGTGCTCGCCCGCTTCGCTGCCGGCTTCTTCGCAGCCGGCTTCTTCGCAGGAGGCTTCTCGGCCGCGGGCTGCTTGGCCCCCGGTCTCGCGGCCGCCGGCGGAGCACCCTCATCCTGTGACGGCGCCGGGCGCGTCCCGAGTGGTGGTCGTTGCTTCGGGGCACGTTTCACCGCTCGGGCGGCGCCGCCGCCCACAGCCGCGTCCGCCAGCTCGCGGAACGCGGCGTCCATCGAGGCGACGAGCGCCGGGAGATCGTCGACGACGTCCCAGTCGGCGTTGAATCCCCAGTACAACGTGCCCGCGTAGCTGAACAGGGCGATGCCGGCACCGTGGCCCTCCCACAGCGGCACCAGCGGATAGGTCGCCAGGAGACGTGATCCGAGCAGATAGAGGGGGAACTGTGGGCCGGGCACGTTGGTGACGGTCATGTTGAACGGACGGGCGTTCGAGGCCAGCCGGCTCGCCAGCGACACCAGGGTGAGCGGCGCACCGGCGCTGAGGCGTGCGAGCGTGGACGCTCCGAGCGCCTGGTCGGTTCGTTTCAGCCGCTCCGTCTCGTCACGGACGGCCTCGAGCCGGGCGACCGGGTCCGGCTCGCCGACGGGGAGGGACACGAGCCACATGGCCACCTGGTTGCCGAGGGTGCCCCGCTGGTCCTGGGATCGCACGGAGACGGGAGCCATCACCCGGAACTGGAGGCGCTCCGTGTCGAGTCCGTGGGCCATGAGATAGCGGCGGATGCCGCCGGCGACGGTGGCGAGCACGACGTCGTTGACGCTGCCACCGAGTGCGTTCTTCACCGCCTTCACCGCGACGAGGTCGGTCTCCAGCGTTGCGAAGCGCCGGTTGGGGCCTACCTTCCCGTTGACCGGCGTGTCGCTCGCGGTGCTGAGCCAGCCGGAGGCCAGCGAGTAGCCGACGGCCCTGACGCGGCGGACACCGCTCGCCGCCACCGCCTGGGCGTCCGTGACGAGCCGGCGCACACTCGTCGCCGTCGACACCGCCGACCCGATGCGACGGGCCGTTTCCCGCACGACGAGCTCGGTGCCGTTGGGCACGGGACGCGGATCGTACGGGGGCGGCTCGGCCACGGTGTCGCTCGGCACCAGGTTCAGCAGCACGGTCATGAGATCGACCCCCGAGATGCCGTCGATCATCGAGTGGTGCGTCTTCGAGATCAGGGCGAAGCGGTCCTCGGCGAGACCTTCGACGATCCATATCTCCCACAGCGGCTTGGCTTTGTCGAGCTGCTGTGACGCCAGGCGGCCCATCAGGGCGAGCAACTGCTCGTGCCCCCCGGGCCGGGGAAGGCTCGTGTGCCGCACGTGGTAGTGGATGTTGAAGTGCTCGTCGTCGACCCAGACGGGGTGCCGCTCCAACGGCACGTGGGCCAGCCGCTGCCGGTAGCGCGGGATGAGGTGCAGCTTCGACGACACGAACCGCCGGATCAGGTCGATGTCGACCCCACCCGATTCCGTCGCCAGCGGACCGGTCTCGAACACGGCGAGCCCGGCCACGTGCATGTGCGTCGTGCCCGACTCGAGCGCGAAGAAGGAAGCGTCGAGGTTTGAGAGTCGTTCGTAATGGCCGGCCATCTGCCCTCCCGGTGACGGAATGAGGTTAGAGCGCGCCGCTCGCTGTTCCGGCGGGCGGCCTCTGCACCAAGGCCGAACCGGTCATTCGCCGTGCTGCCATCCTGGCGCCTCGCCCGAGGCGGGTGGTCCCAGCATGTCGAGGGACGAGCGCAGGTCGGCCGGCGGAGCGGCCTCGACGATGACCGGATGACCGTCGATCGGGTGCGTAAACCCGATGCGGAGTGCGTGCAGCCATTGTCTGCCCGGGTCGGCGCGATGGGTGCGGCGCCGTCCACCGTACGTTCGGTCGCCGATCACCGGATAGCCGATCGATGCGAGATGCACCCGGATCTGGTGGGTGCGCCCTGTCTCCAACGCCACCTCCAGCAGCGCCGCATCGGCCCACGCAGCGAGCCGCCGGTAGTGGGTGCGGGCGGGACGCCCACCGGCCACGAGCGCGACCCTGGTCGGGTGCTGCGGGTCGCGGCCGAGCGGCGCATCGATCGTGCCCCGGGCCGTGGAGGGGACACCGGCCACCAGCGCGACGTAGGTGCGGGCGATCCGGCGGGCCCGCAGCGCATCCTGCAGTGAACGGAGTACCGGTGCGGTGCGGGCCACGATCAACACGCCGGACGTGTCACGGTCGAGCCGGTGCACGAGACCCCAACGGTCATCGGCGAGCTCGGCGAGCTCCGGGTACCGGTGGACGAGCCCGGCAACGAGGGTCCCGGCACCGGTCCCGGCGCCGGGGTGCACCACGATTCCCGGCGGCTTGTTCACGACGAGCAGCGCCTCGTCCTCGTAGACCACCTCGAACGCCACCTCGGTCGGCACGAGCGCCGGCTCCGCGTCGAGCAGCTCGGCGTCGACGACATCTCCTGCGCCGAGGCGTTGCGACGGGGCGACCGACTGCTCGCCGCACCGCACCCGACCCTCGTCGACGGCGCGGCGCGCCTCGCTGCGGGTGAGGTCGAACAGGACGGCGACCACCCGATCGGCCCGTACCCCGTCGAGATCGACCGGGACGCGGGCGCGAGCTTTCCGGCTCACGACCGGCCGGATCGAAACGCAGCGAAGATCAGCAGCACCGCACCGATCGTGATGGCGCTGTCGGCGACGTTGAACGTCGGGAAGAAGGAGAAATCGATGAAGTCGACCACCGAACCGTCGAGGATGCCGTCGCCCCTCACGATGCGGTCGATGAGATTGCCGATGGCGCCCCCGAGGACGAGGGCGAGCGACCAGGTCTCGAGGGGCCGGGAGTGGTTGCGCAGCATCATCACGATCCACCCGGCCACACCGAGGGCGATGATCCCGATCAGGGGCCCGACCCCCTGGAAGTTGGAGAAGGCGGCCCCCGGGTTGAAGGTCAGCCGGAGCTGGAGGAAGCCGTCGATCAGGGGAATCGGATCAGGATCGAGGGCCGCCACGGCCCATGCCTTCGTGACCTGGTCGAGCAGGACGACGGAGGCGACGATGACGGCGGCGAGCCGCGGCGGGGTCAGACCCTGTGTGCCCACTCGACCAGCGTGGTGGCGTACGGCAGTGCTTCGAGGCGGGCAACGGGGATCGGCTTGCCCGTGACCTCACAGATGCCGTAGAGCCCCTGGTCCATCCGGTCGAGGGCGTGGCGCACCTTGTCGAGCAGCTCCTGGGCGTTCTGCTGCTTGGACAGGTCCATCTCCATCTCGAAGGCCAGCGACCCGCCGTCGGCGCTGTCGGGATCGGCGGCGTGCTCGGAGCTGGTCTCCGCCAGCCGGCTCGCCTCCCGCTCACGCTCGAACTCGTCGATCACACGCACGAGGCGGTCCCTCTCCGACTCCAGCTTGGTGCGAAGCCGGTTCAGTGTCGATTCGGCGAGATCGCGAGACATCGGTCCTCCTTGCGGGCCGGGACGATACCATCCCTCCGGCCCATCCGGGTAGACGACGGCGTGTGACGGCTCACACGCCGAGGGCGCGCCGGACCGTGGCCGCGTCGACGCCCACGGCACGAAACCGCTTGCGGCGGCTCGTCCCCCCGGCCACGAGCTCGACCGGAACGCCGATCGCCGCCGCCAACAGCTCGCCAACGGCGCGGGTCGCTCTGCCCTTCTCGGGCGGCTGGCTCACGCGCACCCGGACCGCATCGCCGTGCACACCGGCGAGCTCCGTCCGGTGCGCCCCCGGCACCACCCAGACGACGATCTCGACGGCACCGTCGCGCTCCGCCACCGCTGCGCTCATCCCTGCATCGTACGGCGCAGCCGCGACGTCACCGGCACGGGTGCCGGGAGGGTACGATACGGCGCAGGCGTCGATGGGGACGCGCTCGAGGAACGACCGGAGCACAGCGAGCCGGCAGATGGTGTGAGGCCGGACTCCGCTTCCACGAGACATCACCCCGGAGCCGCGGGAAGAAACCACCACGCGTGGGAGTAGAACCCGCCGTCACCCCCACGACACGGGGCAAGCGAGTGGTCGGGCGCCCCGCCCGGCAAGCCGGGTGGTACCGCGGGCTCGTCCCGTCCCGGTGAGGCGAAGGCCGAACCAGGAGGACGAGGCACGTGGGTGACGACACGACCGGCCGCTCACCATTCCGGCGGGTGGCTCCGCAGGTCGATCTCGCAGGCGTCGACCGCCGGATCCTGGACTTCTGGGACGCCACCGATGCCTTCGCCGCATCGGTCGCTCAGCGTTCCGAGGAGTCCGAGTACACCTTCTACGACGGGCCCCCGTTTGCGACGGGCACGCCGCACTACGGCCACCTCCTCCAGGCCGTCGTCAAGGACATCGTCCCCCGCTACTGGACGATGCGCGGCCACCGCATCGAGCGCCGCTTCGGTTGGGACACGCACGGCCTACCGGTCGAGATGGAGGTCGAGAAGGAGCTCGGCGTGTCGGGCCCGCGCCAGATCATGGAGTTCGGCGTCGATGCCTACAACGAGGCGTGCCGCACCAAAGTCGACACCACGACGGCGCGGGGCGGGGAGTGGGAAGTCATCACCCGCCGCATCGGCCGCTGGATC
>DKBA01000104.1 GCA_002450985.1 Acidimicrobiia bacterium UBA6912 | reverse complement strand
ATCGAGGCGCTGCGGACACACCTCCAGTGGGCGATGCGCGTTGAGCTGTCGCTCGTGCCCGTGTATCTGTACGCGGCGTATTCGATCTGCGACCCGAGCTCGGATGCGTCCAAGCTCATCATCAGCGTCGCCGCCGAGGAGATGCTGCACGGCACCATCGACGCCAACCTGCTGGTTGCGATCGGCGGCGAGCCGAAGTTCTACGAGCCGGGTTTCGCCCCTGCGTACCCGATGCCGATGCCCCACCATGATCCACCGATCATGCTCGAGCTGCGCGGGGCGTCCCGTGAGGTGCTCGACCTGTTCTGCACCATCGAGCGGCCCGAGGCCCGTGATGCGGTGCCGGAGGACGACCAGTACGAGACGCAAGGCCAGTTCTACCACGCCATCGAGCTGGCGTTCGAGCGCTTCAGCAGCGACGAGCTGTTCGCGCACGATCGCACCGACCGCCAGTTCGCCGAGCCTGCGTACTACGCCCCGGTGGCCTTCGATGCCGACGACAGCGGCGGGCTCGAGCCGATCACGGACATCGACGCGGTGCGGCGGGCGCTCGACACCGTGATCCACCAGGGTGAGGGGCTCTCGGACGAGCGATGGGCCGATCCCGCGCATCAGGAGCTCACCCACTACTACAAGTTCCTCGCGCTGCGCGACGGCGACATGCCCATCGGCGACGTGTGGCCGGTGGCGGCCAACCCCAAGGCGGAGGACATCGCGCCGCCGTTGCGCGACGTGGCCGTGCTGTCGAACGCCGTCTACAGCCTGCTGCTCGCCACCATGGACGAGCTCTACCGGCCGATGGCGCCGGACGAACGCGGCCGCATCGTCGGCAGGTTGTACGCCGTGATGAAGGACGTGCTCGGCCCGATCGCCCGGTTCCTCATGTCGCAGCCCAGTGCACCCGGCGCCGCGACCCACGCCGGGCCGCCCTTCGCCTTCTACCGGCTGGCGTCCGATCGGCCGGTCGAGGACGTATGGCGCCTGGCGCAGCGATCGGCGGCGGTGTTCCCCGAGCTGGCCGCCGTCGCCGCACGGCTCCAGTCGCTCGCGGAGGCGCCGCCGGCCTGACCGGAGGCGCGTGGTCGTTGACGAACTGGCTGCGGCCGGTGACCATTCACCCGTGGATGTCTCCCTCGGTCTCGAGACGGCGATTGCCGACTACCTCGCTCGCCTCGCCGGCGAACGGCGGCTTGCCGACAACACCGTGGCCGCCTATCGAAGGGACCTCTCCCAGTTCGTCGGCTTCTGCCAACGGCTCGGAGTCACCCGGATCGGCGACGTCGACCGCAGGACGGTCCGCCGGTTCATCGCCCAGCTCTCCACTCGCAGGTACGCCCCGCGATCCATCGCCCGCAAGGCCTCCGTCGTGCGCAGCTTCCTCGAAGACGCCGTTCGCAGGGAGCTGATCGCGGCCAACCCGGCCGCCAGGCTCGACCGACCCAAGCGACCCCAGACCCTGCCGAGGGCGCTCCCGGCCCGGGGCCTCGCCGCCGCCCTCGACGCCATCGCCGAGGACGACGATCCGGTGGCCGTGCGAGATCGCGCCCTGCTCGAAGTGCTCTACGGAACCGGGCTTCGCGTGTCGGAGCTGTCCGGTCTCACCGTCGCCGACCTACCCAAGGGTCCGTTCCTCCGGGTGCGCGGCAAGGGAGGGGGCCAGCGTGACGTGCCCCTCGCCGGCGCCGCCCAACGTGCACTCGCCGCCTACCTCGCCGAGAGCCGTCCCCGGCTCGTCACACCCGAGGCGGGCTCGGCGCTGTGGGTGGGGGTGCGGGGCGGGCCGCTCGACGCCCGCGGCATCCGCCGGGTGGTGCGTCGCCGACTCGGTACCTTCCCGCATGCGCTGCGCCACTCCTTCGCCACGCATCTCCTGGAGAACGGCGCCGACCTTCGCAGCGTGCAGGAGCTCCTCGGCCATCGGGAGCTCGCCACCACCCAGATCTACACTGCCGTCTCCCGCCGACACCTCAGAGCGACCTATGACCGCAGCCACCCCAGGGCGTGAGCGCAGCGACGCGGCCGTCAACGACCTGTGGGAGCGACGCACCGCCGGGGAGGCGTCGGCCCGGGATGCGCTGATCATCCACTACGCCCCGCTGGTGAAGTTCGTCGCCGGCCGCGTGGGCGCCGGCCTCCCGTCGGCGGTCGAGTCGCAGGACCTCGTGTCGTACGGCACGTTCGGCCTCATCGCCGCCGTCGACCGNNCGCCTCATCCAAGGGGGTCTCGCCGAGCTCGAGCACCGGCTGCAGCGAACCCCGACGGAGAGGGAGCTCGCCGCCCACCTCGACATGGACGTCGCCCACCTCAGGCACGCCCTCGGCGAGGTCGCCGCCGGGGGGCTCATCGCCCTCGACGACCTGGCGAGCGACGGGGGCCCGTCGCTACGGGAGGTGCTCGCCGATCCCGATGCGGAGGTGCCGGGCGGCGCCCTGGAAGCGGCCGAGCTGCGGTCGGCGCTGCTCGCTGCGATGCGTGGGCTTCCCGAGCGGGAGCGACACGTCGTCACGCTCTACTACTTCGAGGCGATGACGCTCGCCCAGATCGGGGACGTGCTCGGTGTGACCGAATCCCGGGTGTCCCAGATCCATGCCAAGGCGGTGCTCAGCCTCCGCAACCGTCTCACCCGCACGATCCACTCCGTCTGACGGCTCGGCCCGGCCCGGCCGGGTCCCACGACGGCGCCCGGTTTGGCGCCCCGCGAGCACCCGGTACACTTGCGCCCGAATTCGCACGTCCACCGCAATCCCCGGGGTTCGCAGCACCCTCGCTGCGCGGGGGCGGCAGCGGCCACCGCCGGGTCAGCCGGCGCGACGCTGCCCAGCGTGGGCGGAGGAGCAAACCCACACAGGAGGAATCTGTGGCAGTCGTCAGCATGCGACAGCTCCTGGAGGCCGGAGTGCACTTCGGCCACCAGAC